>JBAQLR010000061.1:0-18419 GCA_049302035.1 Syntrophales bacterium | reverse complement strand
GGTAATGGCTGCCGGCACCCTGAGCACTGCCTTGGGCATGGGCCACGGTTTGAACGGCGCAGTCAACGCGGTCGGCAGAAATCCGGAAGCGCAGGGCAAGATTTTAACCACCATGATGGTGGGTCTCGCCATGATCGAATCCTTGGCCATCTACGCGCTGGTCATTGCCTTGGTCATAATCTACGCCAATCCGCTGCTGAAGCTTATCGGCATCGGCGCCTAACAACCGGCATTACAAGTGGTTTTTCACAAAACCAACAATCTGGCATCATAAAAAATCAGGGAGGTGGAGACACTCAACCAATCAAAAGTCTCCCCTCCCTTTTTTTACTGGTTTTCGGCAAAACGCATTAATTGCCCGGAGGTCCGGGGAAATCCCCGTTTTCCCCTTGACATTACTTATCATGGATGTCCCCGGAAGCGGAATCCGGCCCTTATATTTACCAGGATTAAAGCGGTAACTGTTTTCACATGGGTCAACTGGAGCTCCCCCTACTTCTCCTTCCCATCGTAGATATGCATGATTTTATCCGTAATGTCTATGGCATCGTCAGAGGCAACCACCGTGCTCTTGTCCATGATCAGGGAATAGTTTTCCTTTTTGTTAAAAGCGTTTACAATCCCCCGTATCTCTCCGATCAGTTTTCTTGTCAGCTCCACATCCTTTTTCTTTAATTCCTCTTCCAGATCGCTCCCCAGCCGTTTTAATTCTTTGACTTCCTTTGCCAGGTTATCGTTTTTGCTGTTTCTTTCTCCGGGAGATAATTTTGTCTCCGGTTTTTTCAGCTCCCCTTCCAGCAGCCGGACTTCCTTTTCTTTGGCCGCGAGGATGCCTCGTTTGGCCTCCACGTCTTTAAGGAAGATCGCCCGGGCGCTTTTCGCCGCCTTTGAGTCTCTCATTATTTTTGCGGTGTCAATGACTCCTAATTTTATGTCCGCGGCCTTTTTGTTGGCGACTGCCTCCTTTGGCGCCGCCGTAACTATAACAAGCAAAACCATAAGCAAACAAATAAACGTCACACCCCACACTGCCACTTTCTTCATACAACCTCCCGTTTAGGAAACGATAATGTCTTTGAAAACCGGGGAGGAAGCTTGTTTCGGAAGCCCGAAGGGATCGAAACGAGCCCCTTCCCCCGCAAGTCCTATTTAGCCACCCCTGCCGCCGTGCCGATGCTACCAGGAACAATAGGGTTCGCACCAAATGTACCGTTGTTATTTATCGTTCCTGCCGCGGCGCCTTTGAAATCAACGGCGCCGGTATAACTTCCGCCGCTTAAGGCGCCGTTGCCATTTACCGTGGAAAGCCACTTGTTGTCCGTTGTATTCCAGGCCTGCGGGGTGAAGGTGGCGCTGAGCCCGCCGCCGGTCAAATTGACGCCGGTCCCTATGACCGGCGCTGCCGTGTAATTGCCGCTGACGTTGTTTGTTGCCCAAATGCGCGGTGCATTGCCGGTAGATGTGGCAAAGAATGTTACATCACTCATGGTCACACCTGACAGGTTGTTTACTGTTCCGGACGCCTGTGTCAGTGTTGTCTTCCCAACCTGCACAGCCGGGATGTTCAGCTTCTGGAGCGCCGCCGGATTTGTTCCTGCCATCTCCAGGAATTTGTTTGTCTCCAGCCACACGCCTGCTGACACTGCCTGCAATGTACTCGCCGTCGGATCAAAGGTGCCGCGGGTTTCGCCAACGGATATTCCCGTGACGGCAGATGCCGAACTTATCTCTGCCCAGTATCCTGCGTCAGCGCCGACAATTTTATTATCCGACCACTGGGTTCCGGTTGTTTCGTTGACAATCACCTTATCCCCATCACGATACTCCATAGACCAGTTCCAGTTGTCAGATGCTGGGGTAATTCCTTCATAAATGCCATCAATATAAGCGGCCCAGATACCCCAATTACTGGAACCTATTTCTGCGCTCTTTAAGTAGTAATTGTAGTCTCTACCGGAAGTGCCCATAGCTATACTATTGAAGGTGAAGTCATTTACCGTTCCCCATATATCATTTGTTACTGAAACGGCATTGTAAAATTCCGCAGCCGATATCCCTGTGCCCGTTTCCATCTGTACGGGATAGAAGCCTCCCTCCATCTCAAACATCTCTATCTCAGGATAGGCCGTTCCCGCGAGGCTGCCCTTTAGATAGCCGGCATTGCCGTCGGGATCTATGTATAGGGCAATCAGTCCGCCTTCCATGCTCCCCCCGATCTCCGTACCTCCAAGATAACCCCGGTAAGCGCCGCCGTCGTACGTGGTGCTGGAGGAATCTTTGTAGTTGTAGCTGGAAATCTCGGTAGCCCAGACGTGTGGGACGTTGCTGTAAGGATTATACCGTCCCACCATTGTCACAGACGCAGGGCTTGTGTCCGTCGCTGTCCAAAGAGAAGCAGTGCCCCCCATCAGGCCTTCCAGCCAGCCGTCACTGTAGGCTGTGGCTTTAAGGCTGGCCGATATATCGCTCACAAAGGAGAGGGGGGTTCCGCTCCAGGCGCCGCCTGATATTGCCTGCCAGGTGTTGTCCGTTGTACTGTAAACGCCGAGGACCTCGCCTGCCATCGTGCCCAGTTTCGTGTAGGTGATGAACTTTCCACCCAGCTTGCCCGTCAGCTTGTTGCCGGACCATGCGCCGTCGCTTATATCCGCCAGCCAGTAGCCGTAATCATCCTCTCCCTCGCCGTAATTGTTCTCGTAAGAAAACGTCGCATTGGCGCTGTCTTCAGGCGTTCCTGTCAATGTCCCCAGTGTCTTTGTCGTATCCCATGTGCCGCTCAACGATGCGCTTGCCATATAATCATAACCGCTGTAGGTGCCATCGGAATAGTAATTGATATAATAATTAGTTGCATCTGGCCTGTAGTACCTGACGTATCCCGACCTGTCGTCTGTGTAATAGTTGTAATCGTAATAACCTCCACCGGCATAGCTGTAATTGCCATAATGGTAGCTGGCAACATTATAGGCGCCGAAGGGACTCTCCCCTCCTGCCTTTGCCGTCCATGTCGCACCGGGGTTCGTGTACGTTCCAAACATGGACTGAGCGTAAATTCCCCATGGCGCAGATTTGTTTTTCTCATAGTTCACTATGGACATGGTAGCCATGTCGTTCCACCCATAATACCTCTCCCCCTCTCCGTAACTATAACCGGCCTTAATTGTCCCCCCGTTGTCAAATTTTCCCGCAAGATTGCCATAATAGTAATAGTAAGATGATTCCCAAATGGAGTCATAAAGGTTCTCCGGAGCGATTCCTGTGTGCAGGGAGTCAACCTCTGTTGGATAGGCGCTCCCCTCCATCTCAAACATTTCTATCTCAGGATAGGCTGTTCCTGTAAGACTTCCCGTGAGATAACCTCTATGGCCATCGGGGTCTATATAGAGGGCAATCAGCCTGCCTTCCAGATTCCCTCCAATCTCCGTACCTCCAAGATAACCCCGGTAAGCGCCGCCATCGTACGTGGTGTCTGTGTCTTGCAGATAATTGCGGCTGTAGATCTCGGCAGCCCAGACGTGCGGGAACTTGCTGTAAGGTGAATATTCCCCCATCATTGTCACAGATGCAGGGCTTGTCTGGGTCGCTGTCCAAAGAGACGCAACACCTCCCATCAGGCCATCCATCCAGCCATCGCCGTAACTGACAGGATAGTCATCGCTGTAAGAAAGCGCCGCATTGTCGCTGTCTATAGGCGTTCCCACCCGTGAGGCGATCGTTGCCTCAGGATCAGTGTCCCATCTGCCGTCGGTGCTGGTCCCCGTGTTGTAGTCATAGGTATAGGTCGTGCCGTCATCGTAATAGTTGGTATAATAGTGTGAACCCGGCCGGTTGTATTCAACATATCCGTCATGGTTATCCGTGTAGTAGTTGTACGAGTAATAACCTCCATCTGCATAAGAATAGCTGGCCTCATAATATCTCGCTGTGGCTTTAAGGCGGGCCGATATATCGCTCACAAAGGAGAGGGGGGTTCCGCTCCAGGCGCCAAGGCTGACGGCCTCCCAATTGTTGTTTTTGTACGTGCCGAGCAGATCGCCGCTGATCGTTCCTAACTTTGTATAGGTGATGAATTTGCCCGTCACTTCGCCGGTCAGTTTTCCGTCAACGGCGGCGCCATTATTTATGTCCGCCAGCCAGTAACCCCAGTCATCGTCGCCATCCCCATAGTCATAGCTGTAGTCAAGGTTTACCGTTACATCTGTAGGCGGTTCAGGGGGGGCGGCAAGGCCTGCCAGGTCAAAGGTACTGGGGTCCCATGTGCCAGAGGAATATAAATCCTTGGACGAATCGTAGGTAGAAGTGTCGCCGTCAGAGTAATAGTAGGTATAGGTGTAAGAGCCGTCTGAATCGTAGTAATACTTATAGCCGTAACTTTTGTCGTTGTAATAGTTGTAGCGGTAAGAATCTCCGTTTGAGTAGTTGTATTGGCCGTAATAATATGTATAAAGATTATATGCGCCAAATTCTCCATCCCCACCTAATTTTGCCGTCCAGGAAGTTGATGCGGGGGTAGCATATTCACCATACAAAGTAAAACCGTAGATACCCCAGTTCTGGGGAGTATTCGTAGTGTAATTATTGATGGATAATGTGTCCCCATAGTCATTCCAAGCATTTATTACTCCACCTTCGGCAAAACTCCCCTTAAGACCATACACATCCATCCATCCCCCCCATACGCTTTTCTCCAGGTCTTCCGGCGCCACACCTACATCAGTGGCAACCTGCTCCCTGTTCATCAGACCGGACATCTCAAACATCCCAATATCCGGATATGCCGTGCCTGTGAGCGAGCCTCTCAAATATCCCGCATTGCCTGATGGGTCTATGTATAACCCGACGAATCCCCCCTCCAGGGCATTACCGATCTCTATTCCTCCCATAAGCCCATAGTAGGCGCCACCATCGTAGGTCGTATAGGTGTCGTTTCGGTAGTTGTAGCTGTATATCTCATCGCCGTACCAGATGCTGTCTCCCCCACCATGCCAGTATTCCCCTAAGATGGTAACCGGGATATCGCTTCCACTCCATAGAGACTGGGCGCCTCCCATAAGGCCGTACATGTCGCCGGTATAACTCATGTCGGGATAGTCATCGCTGTAGTCAAGGCTCACCGTTACCTCTTCTGCAGGCGGTTCAGGGGGAGCGGCAAGGCCTGCAACGTCAAAGGCACTGGGGTCCCATGTGCCATAGGATGAACCAGTGGATGAATTGTAGGTATAAGTCCCACCGTCAGAGTTATAGTAGGTATAGGTGTAAGAGCCATCTGAGCTGTAGTAATACTTATAACCGTAACTGTTGTCGTCGTAATACCGGTATCGGTAAGAATCTCCGTTCGAGTAGTTGTATCGGCCGTAATAATAGTGAGCGGAATGGGATATGTCCGCCCACATCTCACTCACAAACTTCAGGGGCTCCCCGCTCCACGTCCCGAGACTGACGGCCTCCCAAGTGTTGTCCGTGGAGTTGTACGCGCCGAGCAGATCGCCGCTGATCGTTCCCAACTTTGTATAGGTGATGAATTTGCCCGTCACTTCGCCGGTTAGCTTTCCGTCAACGGCGGCGCCATTATTTATATCCGCCAGCCAGTAGCCCCAGTCATCGTCGCCATCCCCATAGTCATAACTGTAGTCAAGGCTTACCGTTACATCTGTAGGCGGTTCAGGGGGGGCGGCAAGGCCTGCCAGGTCAAAGGCACTGGGGTCCCATGTGCCAGAGGAATATAAATCCTTGGACGAATCGTAGGTAGAAGTGTCGCCGTCAGAGTAATAGTAGGTATAAGTGTAAGAGCCGTCTGAACCGTAGTAATACTTATAGCCGTAACTGTTGTCGTTGTAATAGTTGTAGCGGTAAGAATCTCCGTTTGAGTAGTTGTATTGGCCGTCATAATGTGTATAAAGATTATATGCGCCAAATTCTCCATCCCCACCTAATTTTGCCGTCCAGGAAGCTGTGGGAGCATCATGTTTGCCATATAAAGTAAGGCCATAGATGCCCCAGTTCTGGGCGATATTAGTGGTCCAATTGGCAATAGACAAGGTATCGCCGTAATCGTAATCGCCCATTATGGAACCGGCTGCCGTCGTCCCGTCCTTGAACTGGCCCGCCAGACCATAGACATCCAGCCAGCCCCAGTATGTGCTGTCCGTCAGGTCGGAGGCGCTTATCCCAACCTCTGAAGCTGTTGCCATTTGCGTCCTGTCGATCAGGCCGTCCATCTCGAACATCCCGATGTCCGGATAGGCCTTGCCTGCGAGACTCCCCTGCAAATACCCGGCGTTGCCCGCCGGATCAATGTACAAGGCGATGAGCCCACCCCCGAGCGTCCGCTCACTTCCCGACAGGGACGGCATCTCGATGCCTCCCATGAACCCCTGATAGGCGCCGCCGTCATAGGTTGTGTCTGTCCAGTCTTTGTAGTTGGAACTATAGAGGTCATCGGTGTACCAGATGTTGTTTCCCGGGGCGGTATAATCGGTGTCATGATAATACTCTCCCAGGATGGTTGCGGGGATGCCGGTCTTGGTAGTATTTATTGCTGTCCCGTCGGTCTCGTACCACAGAGACTGGGTCCCCCCCATGATCCCGTAAAGGTCCCCTATCCAGTTGGAGTCGAGATATTCATCCTGGTAGGCCAGGGCTGCCGTCTCATCGACAGGCGGGGTCGGTGTTGTTACCAGGGTTGAAAGAGAGGCGCCCTGCGGATCCCATGTTTCGGAGGAAGAAGAGGAGATACCGCTCGCGTCGTATTCATCGGTACGTTTTGTCCCATCGCTGTAATAGTAGGTAGTAGTATTGGGATAGCCGCTGGAGGTGGGCTGTGAGTATTTATATCCATATGAGTTGTCACTATTATAAGTATAGTAGTAATATCCGCCGCCGGAATAGTCGTATCCGCCGCTGTATTCTTTGATCACGTTATACCGGTCCGGATAGACCTCGCTCATGAAGGTCAGGGGCTTTTCGCTCCAGGCGCCGCCTGATATGGCCTGCCAGGTTTTGTCTGTTGTATTGTACGTGCCGAGTAGGTCGCCCGTAAGAAAAGTAGTCAAAGTAGTCGGGGTCAGTATCTTGCTGCTCGTTAGATCTAAGGCGCCGGTTAGTTCGTTATCTGACCAGCTCGATCCCGTAATGTTTAATATCCCGTAGGCGTTTGCAAAGTCATAGTTAAGAAGGGGATCATATACATTATCTCCCGGCGCAAATCCGATGACCGCTTTCCAGTTTGATGGAGGCACAGAAGAATAGGCGCCGCCACTGCTCCATAGCCATATACCCCAGTTCTGGTCATTAAGGGATGTGGCTGAGAAATTCGTGACGTAAGGAGCATAAGAACCAATTATATCCCCGGCAACGACGGCATGATTTTCACCATAGCGATACGAACCGCCGTCAAAGGGGTAAGACGGCAAAACAGCAAGTTGGGATGGCAGCACACTGGTTGAACCCATGGGGACTGAGGCAATTGATCCTTCTGCCACCCACATGCCGATACCGGGCAAGAGTTCGCCGGCGATATCGTTTGATGTTAAATATCCCGTTGTGCCATCAGGTTTGATGTAGATGGCAATGTACATGCCTTCCAGGGTGTCATTTAGCGCAATGCCTCCGATAAAGCCGCTATAACCTGCCCCGCTCAAACTGGCGCCTGCGGCGTTTATTCCCCAAAGAGTCCTGTCATTGGGATTGCTGTATTCGCCCATCATCACGGCAAAGGGCGCAGAGTCCGTCCATAAATCTGCGATGCCGCCCATGAGGCCGGTAATGTCATTTTCGGAAATCAAACCTGAATCATCGTCATGGTAAAAGAAAGCGCCGCTGAGTCCCCCGCCAAAGGCCAAGGGGATCTCGCTGTACGCACCTACCCCTGAATCAGTCGCCTGCCAGGTGTTGCTTGCGGCGCTGTACGAACCTGTAAAGGCGCCGGAGCCACCGCCGACCCTGTCGGAGGACAGATACATAAGGGCTGATTCCCCTGACAATGCCGATGCGCCGTCATAATTTCCCTCGATTGATTCCAGCCAGTATCCGCCATCGTTACCAGCAGTGACAGTGTCTGTGCTTCTGCCGCCGGCAGCGGCGGTAAATGAAGCCGGAGGCTGGCCTTCTACGCTGCCGCCCATGCTGATGTTCCAGCCGCCCCAGGATTCATTGGATACGCCGACAACCTCGCCTGCGGTTACCGAACCCACTGTCGTCCCCTCGGACAGGTCAGCCACATTCCCGGCCAGACTGTACCTGCTGAGCGAGAATGTTAAGGAGTTTGTGGCGGCGTTTCCCGCCGGATCGGTTGCCGTGTAAGAGAGCGTGTGGCTTCCTTCGGCAAGCCCGGAAAGGGTTAAGGATGAACCTGTGGAAGTCAATGTGCCGCCGTCTATGCTGTAAGAATATGTTGATGATTCATTGGCGGAAAAAGCGGCCGTCACAGAGGTCAATTTTGCGCCTGACAGATCAGGAGAGGCGGCAGGGCCGATAGCTGCTACAGGTGCGGTATAGTCCGTCGTCCAGGCATAGGAGATTTCCGTAGAAAATTCACCCGCCGCATTCTTGCCTTTTACGGACAGGGTGTGACCGCCCTCGGAAAGATCGGACAGATTTATAACGCCGTCGGCTGAGTCGGCAGCGGCGCCCCCGTCAAGAGAGTAGCTGTAGGTAATTCCCTCTTCCGTGGCAGAGACTCCGATGGCGGGCGCCTTGTCATTACTAACTGCCGCCGGTTTATTGGGAGTAAAAAAGACTATTATGTTTGTGCGGGAAGACGCGGTAATCTCCGTAACCCAAGGGGCGGAAACGGGCGAAAGAACATTTCCTGCCGTGTCGGTAATCTGCACGGTTTTTATGCTATCTTCTTCCTCGCCCTTTGCCGTTAATTGGAAAATTGCCCCCTCTTCAGCTATGCGCTCCAGCGCCAGGCCGCTTAGGGTAAATTCAAAGGCGGTTTCGTTTTTCGATGCGTCCGTTCCGGTAATCTTGAACGTATGATAGCCTTCCGTCAGATTGGTCAGTTTGAAGGAAAACTCTTTAGTGGGGTCAGAAAGAGGCGACCATGAGCCGACCGTTTTGGTTCCATCCAGATTCGTGTCCGTTTGGAGATAGGAAAAGCTGGAAAGTTCCGGGGATAAAAGCAAAAACACCGCCTCCAGTGATCCTCCCGGTGAAAGAAAGAGCGCCCGGGCATCTGAGGGCAAGGCATAGGCTGCCACCGGATTGGGGGCAATGCGGGGAGTTAGAGACAATTTTATCTCGGGTGGAATAGCGTCCTGGGTTTGGGGGACTATATTCGTAATAATGTCGCTTGTTTTTACTGCTTCTGTCTTGCCGACCTCACCCGTAACCACTTTACCGGTAAAGCTGTCGGCCCCGTTTACCCCGGCGCCGCCGCCCAGCCCGGAAAAATCAGACGCCTGGCCAAGTGTTGACGCGGTTAGAGCGGCAGTTTCCCCGCCGGGTTGACCGCCTATTTTCGTCGGCCCGGAGCTTCCTTGTCCCGTGTCCGTGGCAGATGCCTCGGCTGTTTTTTCGGTTTGCTTGGTTTCTCCAGGTGTTTCTTCCGCTTTCTGCTCAGTCTTTGCTTCGTCTTTCTCGGTCTTCTCCTCCTCTTTCTGGCCCTCATCGGCCTTTGCTACCGCCTCGTCTGATTTCTTCTCCTCTTCTTTTTTCCCTTCTTCCTTCGCTTTTTCCACCGGGGCCGTATCCTTCATGTGCTGATCCATTTCCGCAGGCG
Organism: Syntrophales bacterium; assembly: GCA_049302035.1. Taxonomy (GTDB): domain Bacteria; phylum Desulfobacterota; class Syntrophia; order Syntrophales; family JACQWR01; genus JAPLJV01. The sequence continues at coordinate 8,695 of JBAQLR010000061.1, read as the reverse complement.
TGGCGGCTCGGATCGTCGGAGGGAGATCGGCGCTGACGACTACCATCGCCTGGCCGGGATTGATCGTGCGCACATCCTGAGGACGATTTAAACTGTAACCGTAACCCGTCCCTTCCTTGAAGATGGCGCCGCTTACCCCTGCCTGATGGTAAACAAAAAAGTTAGTGCCGCGGACGCCGGCGACTGCGGTCGGCGTATGAATTTCGTATTTTGATTGCGCTGTCGCCGATCCGGTTACTGCTTTGACGACATTCTGGATCTTTCCCCGGAACAGGTTTAAGGTGGCGTTCCGCTGTTCCTTCTCCTGGGTAAATTCGCCGACGCGCAAACGGGTGCTTTCGGCCAGCCGGAGGATGCTGCCATCGATAAAGGCAACCTCGCACTTTGCCTTGCTTTTAGTGCGGATGACGTCGCCCGCAGTCAGAGCGTCCCCCATACGGGCGGGAATCGCCTCCTTGCCGAGGCGCGTAACATCGACATTGCCTTCCACGCTTGTGAACTTGCCCACCGGCGCCGCATGGGCCAAGATGGGAAGTATCAGCCATAAAGCTAAAAGAGCGACGATAATTGATTTTCTTTTCATAATGTTGCCTCCTGCTTTGTATGCGCGTTTCGTATGGCGTTCCGGGGACACGCACCGCTTCCCTTACGGGGCTTCCGGTACATGTCCCCGTCTGTTAAAACCGGAACTCAAAACCCGACATGTACAGGTCTCTATCGTATGTATTGGCCGGTATGTTGGAATCACTCCGCGTTCGCGTGTATTGGGCAATAAAACTGGCATATTGGGAAAAATTCCAGGCCACGCCCAAAGAGCCGATATAAATTTTGTCACGCCGTTCTATCGTTCCGGGGTTGCCGCCGTCATCCACATAAGGCTGATTATATCCGTAATCCTGTAGATAGGCTGATCCCGTCAGTTGGAGGTTCAATTGGCCCGAGCGCTTTGCCAGGTCTTTGGGAAGAAGAGGAACGCTCAGGTTAGCGGTGAATTTGTTTCCCTCATTGTCCCAATAGATGCCGTCGGCATTTTCCTTGTTGAAATCGTAGCGCAGGTTAAAGAAGGCATTCTCCTTAAACAGCCATATCCAACTGATGTACGTCCTCAGCCCCTCTGAATCCCGATCCGATTCCGCAGTCGGTATCTTTTGGTTGTAATATTCCTTCTGGTCGTAACCACCGAAGATTTCCATGATGTTGTTCTGGTTGACCATGAACCTCAGGGTTGGGCCGTAGGTAAAATATTCCAGATACCTTTTGTAACCCGGGCTGGAATCGGGGCTCGGCGCGAGGTCGGGATCAGTGCGCAGCAGGACGTTGGTGTAAGACGCCGTAAGATTCAGGGCGAAGCGGCCGAAATTATAACCTGGCGATAGGGATATTGTGTTGGCCAGGGAGTCGTGGGAATGGGTATGCCTGGAATTTACATTGGAGGCGACGGCCAGTTGGGCGTTGAAAAGCCAGGGTCCGTCGAGTTTGGGAACATAATCGAGACGCGCCGATGAGGAAAGAACGGCGCCTTCCTCGCCGGTGATGTCACCCGCAACAGACGCCTCAGCGGGTTTGGAAACGATGTTGGTGTCATAACCGGCCATGATGCCGACTGTCAGACGCAATGGTCTCTCCAAACGCATGGTCTGCTCGAGCACGGATTGATACTGGCGCGCAAAAGCGGCCAGGTCGGACAGGGGGTCGCGCTGGATTACGGCCTGAAACCGCTCCTTGGCCTTGCCGAGCTTGCGGTCCCTCATGTAACTCATCCCGATTTGAAACTCGGCGGCCTGCGTCAGCCCGGGATCAAGCTGCCTGGCCTTCTCGAAGGCGGTGATTGCCCCCTGATGGTTATTTTCCTTGGCAAGGATCATGCCTCTGAGAAAGGACACGCGGGCCGGATAAACGCCCCCTTTTTCCGCTGTTTCCAGCCACTTCTTCGCCTTCTCCAGATTGTTCGTCTGGTAGAGGGTGTCAATAAGTTCCACCAGGGCTTCTTTGACGGGAGGGGAAAGGGTCACGGCGTCCTGCAGATTGACGGTCGCTTTAGGAAAATCCATCACCTGCTTATAAGCCATGCCCAAGAAAAAGGCGGCCCGGGAAGATGAGGGGGACTGCTTGCGGGCTTTTTCCAGCACCTCAATTGCCTCTTCATAATTTTCCCGCTGGTAATGGCGGACGCCTTCTTCCAGAGCGACCGGCTGCTGACTCTTTGCCTCGGTGGGAAACATAAAAAAAACAATAAATAAAAGAAGAGGACAAATGGCAGGTTTTTTCATTGGGAATCCTTTCACTTACATATAATTCAAGAGTTAGCGGTAAGTAACTAAAAAAAGCTCTCAGAAAAAACGCGGGCTAAAGCATCCCATTGCAGGGGCCTAAACGCTATGACATTTTTTCCGGAAAGTCAACGAAAAGTTGCGTGAAACAGGGTAAAATAGGGGCGGTCTTTTTGCTCAATCCCCAGTCGTCGGCTCATCCGCTTTGCGATCTTTGTAGATATAACGTTCCAGAAGCCGATGGAAGGGTGTCCAGTCCGACGGTCCGTCCGGGGAAGCGGCAATGAATTCCTGGAAGGCGTTGACCTTGGCATCCAGGTCATCCATGAAATGCACGATGAGCGCCTCCACGGTCTTGGGTCGCTTCGGAGAGCCATACTCCAGGTCTCCGTGGTGGCTCAAAATAATGTGCCTTAATTTCAGCGCCAGGTGCGGCGGGAAATTTTCCAGGGTGGCGATCTTTTTATCCACCATCTCCGTCCCCATGACGATGTGTCCCACCAGCCGCCCCTCATCGGTGTACTCAATGTTCCGATCATAGGAAAATTCATATATCTTACCAATATCATGGAGAATACCACCTGTCAAAAGCAAATCACGATCGACGCCTGCGTACTGCCCGCAGGCCAGGCTCAGGAAATTGGCCACCGAAAGGGTATGCTCCAAAAGCCCCCCGAGATAAACATGGTGGAAGCCTTTCGCCGCCGGCGCTCTCTTGAAAAGCGCCACCAGCTCCGCATCGAGAAAAAAAGCCCGGAGGAGGGCCTGGAGGGAAGGTTCCTGCACGCTTTCCACCAGGAGCATCAGCTCGGCCAGCATCTCCTCGCCGCTCCGGCGGGCGGCGGGCAGATAGTCGTTCAGGCTGATGTCTCCCTCGGCGGCTTTTTCCACCGTAATAATGGAAAGCTGGATGTTGTTCTTGTAACTGGCGGAGCGTGATTGAATCCGGATGATATCACCTTTGTCGAATACCTTGTCCCAGGCGGTGGCGTCATCCCATACTTTTCCGTCCAGTTCGCCCGTCTTATCCTTGAGGCGCACATTGAGATAAGGCGCACCCTTCTGGGAAAAAGCCAGGCTCTTTTCCGCCACCAGGAAGGTATCGCAGATTTTTTCTCCCGCTTTGATATCGCGGATGTAGATGCTTTTTTTTTGCAAATTATTACCCTTTCCCTCTGTCGAAACGTTAATTGTTCTCCGTCTTATCTCTCAAAATCCGGAACTCCCCCGCCCGGATAGTCAGTTTCGTCATGTCGAAATATTCCATCAGGGGTATGATGAACTTGCGGGACAGACCCGTAAGCTCCTTAAAACCGGCCGGATCGACCTTGCCTGCCTGAAGCAGCAGCTCCCGGTAGGCTTTTCTCAGCTTTCCCAGCGCCTCGCTATGAAAATAGAGATCGGCGGTCACTTTGATGAGCAGTCCTTCCGTCAGCATCACCTCCAGGACGTTTGCGGCCTGCCCTTTCCCCGTGGCGAACTTCTCCAGTACCTCTTTGGCGGCAGGAGGCGTCAGGGAACTTTCCCGATAAAGGCGCGCCAGCTCCGTCCGCAGTTCTTCGAGGTCATCCGCCAGGTGGACGGTATGCCCGATCAGCCGGACATGCTCCCGATCCATAACCAGGACGCCGCTTCTTTCCAGGTCCTGCAAGGCCAGGTGAAAAAGCTTGGCCAATACCGATCGCCCCAGGCTGGTTTTCAGTTCTTCTTTCGACAAGCCTTCCCTTAAAGGGAATTTGCCATGATAATCCTGCGTTGCCGCCATGATCCGTTTTTGGACAACCCCATAAATATCTCCGGCCAGCAACCGCGTTTCCTCTTTATCAATCAGGATGGCTTGCCTTGCCGCCTGCATGGGCGCCAGAGTCTTTTTCAACACCTCCTGGTGGAGCCCCGTTCGGACCGCTAACTGCCGGATTGTAATCCCGGCAATACCAGCCCTTTGCAGAATCACTGCGGTTCGGGCGCCGTCTTCCCCCTCTTGCAGGGTAAGGAAATCACTGATGATCTGTTCCTGGTTACGCTTGTGCTTCCCCGGCAGGGCATCCAGGATCACGCCGCCGCCGATGGTCGTCATGGGGGAATAACTGCGGATGACAAACCGGTCACCCGTCATAGCCACGGCGGGTGACTCCAGGCTAAGCTGGGCGTAAGCGCTTTCTCCGGGCGTCAATTCATCCCGGTCCATCAGCGCCACGCGGGCGATGATCTCGCTCGCGCCCACATGCAGCCGGACCAGCGTCCGATTCTTTAATTTTCTGCCCGTTGCGGCCAGATAATCAAGCGCCACATCCAGGCGGCGGGAGCCCGTCAGGGTGGCCGGATGCGCCAGGACATTGCCGCGTAAAATTACCGCCTTTCCCACCCCTTGTAAATTTATGGCCGTTCTTTGCCCTGTCTCTGCCGTTTCCACCGTCTGGTTATGCACCTGGATACCCCGCACCTTGGCCGTGACCTGGCCGGGCAGGATGACCAGCTCTTCGCCCAGGCGCACCTTGCCCGCAAGCAGAGTGCCGGTGACAACGGTCCCGAAGCCTTTCATGGTAAACACCCGATCCACCGGCAAGCGGAAAATGCCGCTGTCGGCCGCTTCTTCCACCTGATCGGCAACGTCCTCCAGGGCCTGCCGCAGCTCCGGCAGCCCCTGGCCGGTCAGCGCGGAAAGGGGAATCACCGGCGCAGTTGCCAAAAAAGTCCCTTGCAGAAAGTTGCGGATGTCTTCCGTGACAAGCTCCAGCCAGGATTGATCAACAAGATCGATCTTGGTCAGGGCGACGAGGCCTTTCTTGATGCCCAGAAGAGAGCAGATATGCAGGTGTTCTTTCGTCTGGGTCATCACCCCTTCGTCGGCGGCGATGACCATGACCACGAGATCGATCCCCGCCGCGCCGGCTACCATGTTCTTGATAAAGCGCTCATGTCCGGGCACATCCACCAGGCCCAGCACGCGGCCTTGAGGCAGAGTCAGGGAGGCAAACCCCAGCTCAATGGTAATGCCCCGTTCCTTCTCCTCCTTCAGGCGGTCCGTGTCGATGCCGGTAAGCGCCTTGACCAGCGCCGTTTTACCGTGGTCCACATGCCCGGCTGTACCCAGAATGATATGCTTCATGTCCCTTTTCCCTCGCGGCACGGGGCTGACGCCCAGGCCGTCCCTTCCTACCTTCTAACAAAGGGCCTTTCTTTTCACAACTAAAACCTGCGGGTGGGGAAAACTTGTCCTTTGACGTCAAGGCATTTTTCCGCTATATGGCTAGTAAAACTCCTGATCAATTTAGCCTCGCGAAGGAAAAAAAAGGACTTGCCTATGAACGTACTTTTGATTGGCAACGGCGCGCGGGAGCATGCTCTTGCCGAGGCGCTGGTACGCGCCCGGCCGACACCCGATCTCTTTGCCTACATGAAGAGCAATAACCCCGGTATCGCCGCCCTGGCGGCAAAAATAAAGATCGGTAGTTACGGCGACCTACCGGCCATCAGGGAATGGGCCAAGGCCAACGACATCGCCTTTGCCGTAATCGGTCCGGAAGATCCGCTGAACAACGGCATGGTGGACACCCTGCAAGAAACAGGCATCCCCTCCCTGGGACCGGTGAAAAGCCTGGCCCGTCTGGAGACTTCCAAATCCTTCACCAGAAACCTGCTGGCGAAATACGGCATCCCGGGCAACCCTCGCTTCGGTAATTTCTCTTCTCTTGTCGGCATTGAGGCCTTGCTCGATGAATTGGACAGCGGCGTGGTCATCAAGCCGGATGGCCTCACGGGGGGCAAAGGGGTGATGGTACAGGGGGACCATTTCGCTTCCCGGCGGGAAGCCCTGGCGATCTGCCGGAAAATTCTGGCTGACCATGGCCTGGTCACCATTGAGGAAAAGCTGGAAGGGGAGGAGTTCTCCCTCCAGTGTTTAACGGATGGAAAAACCGTCCTGACCACGCCGCCTGTGCAAGATCACAAGCGGCGCTTGAACGATGACCAGGGTCCCAATACGGGCGGCATGGGCTCCTATTCCTGTGGCGATCACTTGCTGCCCTTCCTGGAACGCCGGGACATCGAGGCGGGGCTGGCAATCACGGAACAGGTGACGGCGGCGCTCTACCGGGAAACGGACGTATATTACCGCGGGGTCATGTACGGCGGTTTCATGACCACCCGGCAGGGGGTTCGCCTCCTGGAGTATAACGCCCGCTTCGGCGACCCGGAAGCGATGAACATTCTACCCCTGCTGCAAACGGATATGGTCGAGCTGTGTCAGGCGATCATGACCGGGACCCTGGCCGGCGTGAAGCTGGACTTTGCTTCCCAGGCCACGGTTTGCAAGTATATCGTGCCACGGGGATACGGCTTGCCGCCGGATGACCATAGCTCACCCCTTGGAGAAGAAAAAATCGAGATCGGTCCCCTGGCCGGGGCCAGGCTGTATTACTCCTCCGTGGATAAAAGGGCGGATGGTTTGCATATGACTGCGTCACGGGCCGTTGGTTTGGTAGGCATTGCTGACAACCTGGGGGCGGCGGAAAAAATCGCCGAACAGGCCGCCACTGGTATTAAAGGGCCGGTGGCGCACCGCTCCGACATCGGCACGGCAACCCTGATTGAGAAGCGGGTCAGACACATGAGGGAGTTGAGGGGAAAACAGGAGGCAGCGGATGCAACTCAATGAAATTAAACGGGCCTTGCTCAGCGTTACTGATAAAACGGGCATCCTGGAGTTCGCCCGGGGATTAAGCGCCTTTGGGGTAGAGATTCTTTCGACGGGCGGTACGGCCGCGCTGCTCCGGAAAAATGACATCCCGGTGCGGGAAGTATCTGACTACACGGGTTTTCCTGAGATGATGGACGGGCGACTGAAGACGCTGCACCCGAAAATTCACGGCGGCCTGCTGGCAATCCGTTCCCAGGCTTCGCACATGGAGGCTGCGCAAAATAACGGTATCGAGATGATTGATATGGTGGTGGTCAACCTTTACCGCTTCGAGGACGCAGTGGCCAGGGAAAGCTGTTCTCTCGCAGAGGCCGTGGAGAACATCGATATCGGCGGCCCGACCATGCTGCGGGCAGCGGCCAAAAATCATCATTTTGTCACTGTGGTCACCGACCCCGGCGATTACCCACGCCTCCTGGCGGAGATGCAGGCACGGCAGGGAAAGATAGCGGCGGACACCAACTTTGCCCTGGCGGTAAAAACCTTTCAGTTGACGGCCAGGTATGATGCCGCCATTTCCAATTACCTGGGTACGATCACTCCCGGCGGCGGGACGCAAACCTTTCCCGCCACCTTTACGGTGCAGTTTGCCAAGGCCCAGGACCTGCGCTACGGGGAAAACCCCCAGCAACAGGCTGCCTTCTACAGGGAAACCGATCCTATCCTCTCTTCTTTGGGCAACGCCCGGCAATGGCAGGGCAAGGAACTTTCCTACAATAACATCATGGATGGCGATGCAGCCTGGCAGATGGTTACGGATTTTACCTTACCCACCGCCGTCATCGTCAAGCATGCCAATCCCTGCGGTGCGGCCACGGCGACGGAGATTGCCGAAGCTTACCGCAAGGCCCTGCAAACCGACCCGGTTTCCGCTTTCGGCGGCATCGTGGCTCTGAATCGTCCGGTGGATGGAGCAGCCGCGACAGAAATCAGCAAGCTTTTCCTGGAGATCGTCATTGCCCCGGGTTTCGACGCCGAGGCCCGAAAAATCCTCGCCGAAAAAAAGAAGCTCCGCCTCCTGGAAGTGCCAACCTCTTGTCATAAAAGAGGTGTCGGCTACGACTTCCGTCGCGTGGCCGGTGGGCTGTTGGTCCAGGATTGGGACCGGGAGGATTTTGCGATCAGAAAAGCGGCCGTTGTCACCCAAAGAACGCCTACGGAGGCGGAATACCAGGCCCTTGACTTTGCCTGGCGGCTCGTGAAGCATGTCAAATCCAATGCCATCGTTTATGCGAACCGGGATCAACTGGTCGGGGTCGGGGCAGGGCAGATGAGCCGGGTGGATGCAGTCAAGATCGCCCGCATGAAGTCAATCCTCCCTACCCAGGGCTGCGTGTTGGCTTCCGATGCTTTTTTCCCCTTCCGCGACGGTCTGGATCTGGCGGCTGAGGCAGGGATTACGGCGGTGGTCCAGCCCGGCGAATCGGTCCGCGATGCCGATGTTATCAAGGCTGCCGACGCACACGGCCTAGCCATGATCTTCACCGGGACAAGACACTTTAAGCATTGATTAAGGAGAGATTATGAAGAAAAAAAACCTGCCGCTGGTCAGCGTCGTGATGGGTAGCGACAGCGATCTTCCCATCATGCAGGAAAGTCTTGCTATCCTTGAGGCGTTTGACATTCCTTGTGAACCCTATTTGACGTCGGCCCATCGGGCGCCGGAGCGCACCACGGCCTTTGCCAAGGGGGCGGCCAAGCGAGGCATCAAGATCATCATCGCCGG
>JBAQLR010000060.1:0-12198 GCA_049302035.1 Syntrophales bacterium | reverse complement strand
GTATAGGATGCCTCTGCCATGTCCTGCCTGCCCTATCCTTTCTGAGCAGGCGCTGTAGCATAAATTATCCAATGTCGCCATAAATTCCTTACCAGTTTGAAAAATAATTCTGCGGGCTACCCCCTGTGATCGCTTACGAAAACTCATCCCATCATCCTTCTGTCCCTGATTATGGATGATCCTGTTTGGGCCTTTGCAGCTTTCTTGACCTCCATTGCTATGGAGGCCAGTTGGGCATAAGACTCGATCTTATATATTTCCGTGCTTACAATCCCGATCGAAAGGGACAACAGGCCGAATGTCTCTTCGTCCCCATTTCTGTTTTTTGAGATATAAGTCCCGGTTTTATAATCTTTCATGCCGTGCAGTTCCGGTAAATGGGCTTCAAAATCTAATATTATTTTTTCACATCCCGGCGCTGAGAGGTGAGGTCGGGTAATAACTATGAAATCGTCCCCACCAATGTGTCCGACAAAATTAAAACCATCATCCCCGAATGATCTTACATTGTCTTCCAGTACGCCGGCGAGGCTTTTTATTACAACATCTCCTTTCTCAAAGCCGTAGTGGTCGTTATAGGGTTTGAAGTTGTCTATGTCAACATAGCAAACATCGAAGTGCATGTTCTGGGACAATTTTTTTTCTATCTCCCGCTGTATGAATTCGTTGCCAGGAAGTCCGGAAAGGGGATTGGAGCCTTTTGCAAGGACAAGGCTCTTTTCCGTAATCGCGTCAAGCAGGGCATAGATCGGTATTGTACCGAAATATTTACCGTTTTTTGTCACGCAGATGTCGTCGTACAGGAATTCGGCCTTTCTTGAAAGTATCCTCTGGGCCACGTCTTCAAGGGCCATATTTGTCTCAACCATCATGAACTGCTGTTCCATGAGCAGTTCCATCTTCTTATATGAATTAAGTGCAAACCCATACCCGCACCTGCCTAGTATCCGGTTTTCAAGGAACCTGTTTCTGTGGAGCATCCCCAGTACCCTTTCTCCTTCAACCACAGGGAGGCCCCTGAGTTCAGGGTTTTTAATGAACCTGTTGAATGCGATCACGATGTCGGATGAGGGGTGTATAGGTTCTATTTCATGTGCGATGTCGCCGATAAAGAATTGCTCTTCAGTGGCAGTTGCACAGCAGTTGGCTTTTTTGGCCCGCACGGGGATATGCATCCCGTCACCGTTGAGAAGTGGTGAGGGCCTGCAGAGATAATATCCCTGGAGCAGGTCAATGCCCATATTCAGGACAACTTTGAGTTCTTCTTCTGTTTCAATCCCTTCGGCAATGACCTTTATGCCCATCCTGTGGCATGCTGTTGAAATGGAATCTACAAGGTTGGACTTGATGATTGCCTTGTCTATGTTCGATATGAAATGCCTGTCTATTTTTACGAAGTTCGGTTCTATTATCGAAAGCATCTTGAGGCCTCCGTGACCAGCGCCGAAGTCGTCTATCGCTATTTTATATCCCCTCTCCTTGTAACATGATATGGCCTGCGTGAACATATCATAGTTGTAGATAGCGCTCTCTTCAGTTATCTCGAGGATTATTTTATCTCTTGATATCCCGCATTCTTCCGCAATCTCATCGGTTATCCCTGCCATGTGGGACGGGTCCATCATAGCCTCAGGGCAGATATTGACAAACAAATACGAGTTCCCTTTATTTATGCCATGGGTTGCTGCAATCCTTATTGCATTCTCCCTGCACCTGACATCAAGGGATGATATGGTGCTTGTGAGTATCGCCTTTTGAAATAACTCTTCAATGTTATTAAAAGGATTCTCCCCGATTGTCCTTGTTAATGACTCATACCCGTAAACAGCGCCGTCTTTTGCGGAAAATATGGGCTGGAAGTGGACAGTAAGGGCATTGCCATCAAGCAGGTCAAATATCGCCTGCCTGTCGTTTCTATGACTTGCTGGGGCATAGGCTTTGCTCTCGTCCTCCAATGCCCATTTTAATCGAGTTCTCATTAATAACCTCCCCGGTTAACTTGCAGCGCCGGCGAGTGCAGCATCGTTGAACGAACATGTCCCTTTCATAAGTACTGGGCATTTATTGTGTTCACTGTCCTTGCAGAAACTGTCCAACTCGTAAATGCTCGGCAGGTAAAGCCTGTCATTTGCAGAACATGATGAGATGGACCATTTAAATCCGGAAGGGCTGTACTGATTAAGGTGTCTGCATCTCATAAAACTTCCTCCTTTCTTTTGGAAACTTAGTATGCTTTTATCATAAAGGAGGGATGTTACAGGATTATGACGGGAAGGTGACTTTTTGATAAAGATCAGAGTGCAGGTTATTTGCGCCTGCGCCTTATAAGCTTCTCTATCTCGACCGCAACAAACACCACAGATGACAACGCAAGCGTAATCGCGAGTTCAGTCAGCATTCTGGGGACAGTTTACTTAATTCGCGATACTTACTACGTATGCTGTTAGAATGCATAAGTAATCAAGATTGAAGGAAACCTCCAGGTGGTGCAAAATGCTTTTCGAAGCAAGCAGCTGGGCCGAGATAGTCTCGCCCAGAAATAAACCACCAGGAGGTTCCCATGAGCGCATATTATTACTACAGTTACAAAACGGTTACAATCGGCCGTCACTAACAAAAAAGGTTACGAAACTAAAAGTCGTAACCTCATGATATTTCTGGTGCCGGAGCTCGGAATCGAACCGAGATGGGCTTGCGCCCGGGGGATTTTGAGTCCCCTGCGTCTACCTGTTTCACCACTCCGGCGTGCGGTGAATTATATTGAGGGAAGGGTAAAAGTCAAGAAGATTCTGTTGACATTCATGGCGTCATGTGTTACTCCGACGCAATTCGGTACATAAGCCATGGGGTTGTAGCTCAGCTGGGAGAGCGCTTGAATGGCATTCAAGAGGTCACGAGTTCGATCCTCGTCAGCTCCACCATTTGAATGAAACGGGTTAGCGGTTATCGGTAACCCGTTTTTCTTATTTATAAGTAAATAAAGTAGAGGTAAGAAGGGCATAGGGAAAAAGCAATCATGAAAAGTAATGAGGAAAAAGTCAGGAATATAGGAATCAGCGCCCATATCGATTCGGGCAAGACTACGCTTACGGAAAGGATTCTCTTTTACACCAAGCGTATTCACGCGATTCATGATGTAAAGGGTAAAGATGGTGTCGGCGCCACGATGGATTCCATGGAATTGGAAAAGGAACGGGGCATAACCATTGCGTCTGCGGCTACTTTTTGTGAATGGTTGGGTCATGAGATCAACATCATCGATACGCCCGGCCATGTTGACTTTACTATTGAAGTGGAGCGGTCCTTACGGGTGCTTGATGGGGCGATTCTAGTTTTATGTTCGGTAGGTGGGGTACAGTCTCAGTCCATCACCGTTGATCAGCAGATGAAAAGGTATAAGGTGCCTTGTCTGGCTTTCATTAACAAATGTGACCGCAGTGGAGCCAATCCGGAGCGTGTTATCGCTCAGCTAAAATCCAAGCTGGGGCACAATGCTGTGTCTTTGCAGATGCCGATCGGTTCTGAAAGTGACTTTGAGGGGGTGGTGGATCTGGTCTCTCAGCAGGCCTATTACTTTGACGGGGCAAATGGAGAAGACGTCCGCATTGGGCCGGTGCCGGAGGGCATGCGCGCCGAGGCGCAGGCCAAGAGAGAAGAACTGATAGACACGGTTTCTCTTTATTGCGATGAGCTTACTGAGGCGATCCTCGCCGAAGAGGAAATAACCGTGGAAATGATCAAAATAGCCCTGCGTAAAGGGACATTGGCACGCAAGATCACCCCGGTATTAATCGGTTCCGCCTATAAGAACAAAGGGGTGCAGCCTTTACTGGATGCTGTGAATTGGTTTTTACCCTGTCCTTCCGATGTGGAGAACGTGGCGCTGGATCGTAATGATAACGAAGCGCCGGTAGTCCTGATTAACGATATTGCAAAGCCCTTGGTGGCCCTGGCTTTCAAGCTGGAAGACGGCCAATACGGGCAACTGACTTACATCCGCGTCTATCAGGGGTGCCTGTCAAAAGGCGCTACGATCATCAACGCCCGTACGGGAAAGAAGGTCAAGATCGGCCGTCTGGTGCGCATGCATGCCGACCAGATGGAAGAAATCGATGTCATACCGGCTGGTTACATAGGCGCCCTTTTCGGCATTGAGTGCGCTTCCGGTGATACATTCATTTCCGCGGAGATAAACTACACGATGATTTCCATGTTTGTACCCAAACCGGTTATTTCCTTAGCCATTGCCCCCAAAGACAATAAGTCGGAAGTAAATATGTCTAAGGCTTTAAACAGGTTTACCAAAGAAGACCCCACCTTTCGCAGCTATGTAGATGGAGAGACCAACGAAACGATCATTGAAGGTATGGGCGAGTTGCACTTGGAAGTTTATGTAGAGCGGATGCGTCGTGAGTATGGCGCGGAGGTTATCACGGGGAATCCGCGGGTGGCCTATCGTGAAACCATTACGCAACGGGCTGAGTTTAATTATACCCATAAGAAGCAAACGGGCGGCTCCGGTCAATTCGGTCGTGTGGGCGGTTATCTGGAGCCTAGCGCTGAAGAGGATTTTATTTTTGAAAACAAGGTTGTCGGGGGCTCTATCCCCACGCAGTTTATATCCGCCGTGGAAAAGGGCTTCCGGTCATGCCTGGCAAAGGGGCCGAAGCTGGAATTTCCGGTGACTGGCATCAAAATTGTGATTAACGACGGGGCTTCCCACGCCGTAGATTCTTCTGATATTGCTTTTCAGCAGGCGGCGCGTGGCGCATTTCGTGAGGGTTACATGAAGGCCAAGCCGGTGATCCAGGAGCCGATCATGAAGGTTGTTGTGGAAACGCCGACGGAATTTCAGGGGGCTGCCATGGGGCTCATGAATCAAAGACGCGGGATGATTGTGGGTGCTCAGGATGAAGAGGTTATGACGGTAATTGAATCTCTTGTTCCTCTCGCGGAGATGTTTGGGTTTTCGACTATTTTGAGGTCTGCCACTCAGGGCAAAGCCCAGTTTACGATGGAATTCGATCATTACAAACTGGTGCCGCAATCCATCGCAGAGAAGATTGCGGAAGAGGCGGCGGCCCGTAAAAAGAGTGCCGCTTAACATGCATTTCATAGGAGTAGCGCCATGCTAAAAAATAAACTAATGCTTTTAAATCCCTTCCGAGTTATGAGCAGCGACAGTGAAGACATAATACCAGAAGGCGGCGTGGGTGCAGTGGCGGCCTATGCCGGTGTGGGCAAGACGGCTCTCCTGGTGCAACTGGCCCTTTATGCCATGCTGAGCGGCAAGAAGGCGCTCCACATCAGTCTGCAAGATCCGGTAAATAAGGTAAATTTATGGTATCGGGAGCTGTTTCACAATATTACAAAACAATCTGAGGTTGCCGAGGACAATGAGATTTGGGAGGAGATCCTTCCCAATCGTTTCATTATGTCCTTTAAGGTTGAGGGCTTCAACGTGCCGAAGCTTAAGGAGCGGCTGACGGATCTCACGGCGCAGAATATCTTTACCCCACAGATTGTCATAATCGACGGCTTGAACTTTGATGAAGATGTGCGCGAGACAATTACGGCAATGCGTGACATGGCCGGAGAGCTTGCCTTGCGGCTTTGGTTTACCGTTCATGTACATCGGCACGAAGAAGCGACTGGCGACGGTATGCCGGCCCGCTTGGCGTCAGTTGCAGACTTATTTGATGTTATCCTGAAACTCCAGTCCGAGGAGGAGGGCAGCTGCATAAAACCCGTCAAGGTAAAGGCGAAAACCTTTCCGCCTCTTTTCCTTGATCCGGCAAACATGCTCATCAAGCAACGCTACTGAAGTCATGGGGTTACCTGCGCACGCCATAACCATATTGAAAAGGTGACGGCGGTGTGATAGATAAACTCGCACCGTAGGCATATTTCGGGGTGGCATTCTTGCCGTCGCTTGTCAGTGGCTCACAGGATAAGGTAGTAGTTAAATGCCGATTTATGAATATGAGGCCTTGGATAAGGATGGCCGCAAAAGTAAAGGTGTTCTTGAGGCTAGCGCTGCAGCCGTTGCCCGGCAGAAAATAAGGGAAAGCGGCGTATTTCCCGTTGAGCTGCGTGAAACTGGGAATGGTAAAAGGCAAAGCACCGCTCAAATGAGCATGGGCAGCCTGTTCGGAAAAGTAAGATTTAACGATGTTTCCCTCATGACCAGGCAGTTGGCAACCCTGCTAGGCGCCGGTCTTCCCCTGGTTCCGTCGCTTTCCACCCTTGTTTCCCAGACGGCCCATCCGCAGATGAAACAAACCCTGGCCAGAATCAAGGAAGAGGTCAACGAGGGCAAAAGTCTCACGGCAGGGATGGCGCTATTTCCCAAGATATTTTCTCCTTTTTACATCAACATGGTCAAGGCTGGCGAGATTTCCGGGATGATGAACCTGGTTCTTGAAAGACTGGCTGATTTCAATGAAAGCCAGCAGGCGTTGCGAGCCAAAATAAACTCGGCGCTCGCCTATCCCCTTATCATGTTTGCCATCGGCGCCCTCGTTGTTTTCTTTCTGGTTACTTTCATTGTGCCGAACATCACCCAAATCTTTGAAGAGATGCATCAAACCCTGCCGTTTGTAACGGTCCTGCTGATCACCGTAAGTGGTTTTATGAAATCCTTCTGGTGGCTCCTGGGGGCAATAATCCTGCTGGCATTTCTGGCGGCGAAGTATATGCTTCTTAAGACAGAAAAAGGGATATACGCCTGGGACCGCTTCAAATTCAAAGTACCGCTGTTTGGTGTGTTGAACCAAAAAATTGCGTTAGCCAGGTTCAGTCGCACTCTGGGTACCTTGTTGCAAAGCGGGGTGCCACTGCTGGCATCCCTGGAGATCGTGGCCGACATTGTCGATAATCGGCTCATGGCTGATGCGATCAGGCTGGCAGCCAAGGATGTGGAGGAGGGGCAGACTTTATCCCTGCCTTTGGCGAGAAGTGGTTTTTTCCCCCCTATGGCCAGTGAGATGATTGCCGTAGGGGAGCAAAGCGGCACGCTTGAGGTCATGCTGCAGCGCATTGCCAATGCCTATGAGACGGAGGCCGCGGCCAGGATCATGACGCTTACCTCCTTGCTGGAACCGCTGATGATTCTCGTGATGGGGTTCATGGTGGGTTTTATCGTGGTCTCTGTTTTGTTGCCTATTTTTGACATGAATCAATTAGTAAGATAAGCTGACAAGGGAGGCATAAATGCAATTTGAAGAGAAAAAAAACGAGCGCGGTTTTACACTGATCGAATTGATGGTAGTCATTGTAATTCTTGGAATATTGGCAGGTCTGATTATCCCCCGGATTATGGGCAGACCTGATGAGGCGCGCGCTGCCAAGGCCAGAATGCAAATCGAAAGCATGGAAACGGCTCTGAAGCTTTATAAGCTGGATAACGGAGACTACCCTACCACGGAGCAGGGATTGCAGGCGCTGGTAGAGCCGCCAGCGGTCGGTTCCCTGACTAAAAACTGGCGGCAGGGCGGCTATCTGGAGAAAGGAAAGCTTCCCAAGGACCCCTGGGATCGCGATTTTATCTATATCTCACCGGGAGCGCACGGTGATTTCGACCTCAGTTGCCTGGGAGCGGATGGCGAGCCGGGAGGTGAAGGGAAAAATAAGGACATCAACAGTTGGGAATTGGATTAAATAAAAACGGTTATACCCTTATCGAATTGGCCGTGGTGGTCTTTCTCCTGGGTTTGATGGTCTATATAAGCGTGCCCAAGATACGTGACACGATGAGCAAGGATGGGGTGAAGAGCACGGTGCGGCGGATTGTTGGGGTAACCCGGGAATTACGCGCGACGGCGGTGCGTGAGAATGTTGATTATGCGCTGCATTTAGACCTTTACAATAATGCCTTCTGGACCTACAGCGCCGACATGACCCCGGAAAAACTTGATCAACGGAAAAAAAATGCTTTTCGTTTTCCCGAAGGGGTGAGGATTACCGATGTGTCGCAATTTGGGCTGGAAAAAAAAGCCGATGGGGAAGTTGATATAAAGCTATTCAAGCAAGGTTATGTGCAGCCGACGATTGTTCATATTGCCCGGGCCGAGCAAAACTTTACTATTGTGTTTTCCCCATTTTTAAATAATATCAAGGTCTATGATAAGTATGTCGAAGTAACCCCCGATGGTGTGGAGACGAATTGAAGATGAGAACTATCACTTTGCGTCTCAGGGGCGCTGAAAGCTTATTTTACGATATTGGTATCGGTTATGAGATCCGGGAGCGTCTGGGGGCGATCCTGGCGGCAATGGCGATTGCCCGGCGCTATGTCATCCTTGCCGATAGCACCGTTGCGTCTATCTACGGTCAAAGTTTGATCGAGAACCTGCAGCAGGCGCATTTGCCTGTTGAGATGATTACCTTTCCGGCTGGCGAAGCATCAAAGAATATTAAAACAGCCCTTGCCGTTGTTGGACAGCTCCTGGAAACCGGGGTGGACAGGAAAACGGCGCTTATTGCCTTGGGAGGAGGCGTAACGGGCGATCTGACGGGTTTTATCGCTTCCCTGTATATGCGCTCCTTGCCCTACCTGCAGATCCCCACGACTTTGGTCGGCCAGGTCGACAGTAGTATTGGCGGCAAAACGGCGATTGATCTTAAGGAAGGGAAAAATCTGCTGGGAACTTTTTATCAACCCCGGGCCGTGCTCATCGATCCCTCTTTTCTCGATACTTTGCCGGCAGAGGAATTTCGCAACGGTTTGGCGGAAGTGATAAAATACGGGATTATCGAAGGCGAAGAATTATTTACCCTGCTTGCCCAGGAAATGACCGCTCTTAAGAAGAAGCAAAGCGGTGTCCTTCCTCTGATTATTGAAAGATGTTGCGGGATAAAAGCCAGGTTGGTAGAAACAGACGAGCGTGATCAAGGGCCGCGTCGCTTCCTTAATTTTGGTCACACCCTGGGGCATGCCCTGGAAGCCGCTTCCGGTTATGACCTTCCCCACGGCAGCGGCGTTTCCCTGGGGATGCTGGCTGCGGCAAGTATCTCCGAAAAAATATCCGGCTTGTCGGATCATGAACGGCAAAGAATAGAGGGTTTGATAAAAGAAACCGGTCTCCCCACAAGCATCTCGGGGGATATGGATACGGATTTGATCCTCTCCAAATTAGGCGCAGATAAGAAGAAGTCTGGAAAAACGATTAATTTTGTTTTGATCAGGAAGATCGGCGAGCCATTCGTAACTGGCGATGTTGGGGAAGACATCTTGCGTGCAACCATTGAAGGACTGAAAAGATGACCTTAGCAAGGCTTGAGGAACTAAGGAACGGAATAAAGCAGGCCGATCAGGAGCTTGTCCGTCTGCTTAATCAGCGAGCCATCCTGGCCAAGGAGATAGGCCGGATCAAGGCAGACATGGGCCGGGAGGTTTATGATCCGTCGCAGGAAAGCAGAATCTATAACCGCCTGGCGGAAATATCACAGGGGGAGCTTCCCTTGAAAGCCCTCCAGGCGATTTACCGCGAGATCATTTCGGCTTCGCGGTTGCTGCAAAGCCCCGTCACAGTCGCTTATTTTGGTATGGAAGCATCCTTTACCAATCTGGCGGCGAAATCGCATTTTGGTTCCAGCAGCCAGTTCTTTCCCCAATATTCTCTCTCAAGTGTCTTTGAAGAGGTGGAGAAGGAAAGGGTTAAATGGGGCGTGGTGCCCGTGGAAAATTCTCTGGAAGGGTCGATAAATCTAACCCTGGACAAGCTGATAACCACGCCTTTGCACATCCGGGCGGAAATCTTCCTGCGTATTACCCAGTGTCTCCTTACCCGCCATGAGAGGTTGGAGGAAATTGAAAAAATCTACTCCCATCCGCAGCCTTTTGCGCAATGTCAGGGATGGTTGCGGACCTATCTTCCCCATGCCGCCCTGATTGAGGTGGCAAGTACGACGGAGGCTGCGCAACGGGTAGCCAAGGAACAGGAAGGCGCTGCCATATGCAGCAGAGATGCTGCCACTCTCTACGATCTCAAGGTCATCGCGGCGGGAATTGAGGACCAGTCCTCAAATACAACCCGTTTTTTAGTGATTGGTCGAGGTGAGAGCCAGCCTACCGGCTGGGATAAAACCTCCCTCCTTTTTGCAACAACCGATAAGCCAGGCGCCTTGCACCAGGCTCTGCAATCCTTTGCCGATCGCGGGGTGAACATGATGAAGATCGAATCCCACCCCGTAAAGGACAGGCTTTGGGAGTATCTTTTCTTTGTAGATGTGGCCGGTCATGTCCTGGATGAGGATATCAACTCATGCCTCGACGACTTACGCCGAAAAACAAGTTTTCTCAAGATATTAGGATCCTATCCCCGCGGCGGGGACCGTCCATGATCTGCATTCCCGTAGCCGCCGCTACGCAGGCGGAAGCATTGCAGATCATCAAAAGAAGTGCCGGGCTGGCGGATGCGCTGGAGCTGCGCATGGATTTGCTGGCTGATGGCAATCTTCGGGAACTTCTGGGGGCAGCGCGCTCTGCAGGCAAGGCGCAGGTGCTGGTTACCAATCGGCCTTGTCCTGATTTTCCGGAGCGGGGTGAGGATAAGCGGATTGAAGTTTTAATGGAAGCAGTTTTGCTGCAGGCAGATTTCGTGGATGTCGAATTGTCAACTGCTGCCGTCTTACGGGAAAAGCTTATTGCCTGTGTCGATAAACATGGCGAGCGCACCCGCTTGATCGTTTCTCATCATGATTTTGTCAAAACCCCATCGCGCAAGATACTGTTTGGGATTTTCCGCGACTGCGTCGAGGCTGGCGCCCAGGTTGTGAAAATCGTCACTTGGGCGCGTCGTGTGGAAGACAACCTGAAGGTTCTCGATCTCATTCCCTATGCCCGGCGGCGCAATCTCCCCATAATCGCCTTGTGCATGGGAGAAAAGGGCAGAATGAGCCGGATTGCGGCGCCTGTCCTGGGCTCTCTCTTTACCTTTGCCGCTCTGGAAAGGGGCATCGAGTCGGCCCCCGGCCAGCTTACTGCCGGTGAAACGAGACAAATTTGGCGCTTGCTGGAAGGAAATTGAGATGACGCCAGCCAATACGGCAATCTATGCCCTGATCGGGAATCCTGTGGGCCACAGCCTCTCGCCGCTCATGCATAACCGCGCTTATCAAGAGATGAAATTACCGGCGGCGTATGTTGCCTGCCGTGTAGAAGATGTAGAAAACGCCCTGCGCGGCATGAGGGCGCTTAATATCAGCGGTCTTAGTGTCACCATTCCTCATAAGGTGGAGGTAATGAAATATCTGGATGAGGTGGAGCCGCAGGCCCGGAAGATCGGGGCAGTCAACACCGTCATCAACACAGGTGGAAGATTGAGGGGAGCCAACACCGATTGGCGGGGGATTGTCAGTACGCTGCAAGCGGTTATGGAGATGAAGGGGAAGACTTTTGTTGTCCTGGGTGCGGGCGGAACGGCTCCCGCCGCAATTTTCGGCATAATTGAAGCTGGCGGGATTCCGGTCATTGTCAACCGGACGGAGGAAAAAGGGCGGCATTTGGCCCGTACCTGGGGATGTGACTTCCGGCCGCTGTCGGAAATAAGCGGTCTTAAAGCCGATTGTTTGATTAATACGACTTCCGCAGGCATGTTTCCACATACGGGCCAGTCTCCGATTCCCGATGCAGCATTAGGCAATTTTCATTGGGTAATGGATGTCATTTATAATCCCCTGAAGACCCGTCTCTTGCGTGAGGCGGAAAAAGCCGGTTGCGGTGTGCTGTCGGGGCTCGATATGTTTGTTCATCAAGGGGCTGAGCAGATCAAGATCTGGACAGGTCAGGAGCCCCCCCGGGCGCTGATGCGGGAGGTGGTTAAAAACCACTTGTTGCCGCAATTATAGGAAGCGGAAAATCTCCATGCAGGAAATAAAGCCACTGAAAAATTTGGACGCCACGGTGCGGCTGCCTGGTTCCAAGAGTTATACGCAAAGGGCGATGGTGATTGCGGCGCTGGCGCAAGGGGAATCCACGCTGCGCAACGTCCTTGTTGCCGAGGATACCCTGTATCTTAAAGAAGCGCTCCGCGCCCTGGGTGCGGAGATAAAGGAAAATGGCGACATACTCATTATCCAGGGGACGGAGGGGCATATAAAGTGCCCCGAGCAGGTGCTGTTTCTGGGTAATAACGGTACGGCCCTGCGCTTCCTGACGACGGTGGCGGCCCTGGGGAGCGGGCGTTTCGTTCTGAC
>JBAQLR010000059.1:0-2501 GCA_049302035.1 Syntrophales bacterium | reverse complement strand
GCGGACGCTGCCAGCTGATCGAGGCACAGCCACGCCGCCGTAAGCGTGGTGGGCGGGTTCTCGCTTGCGGACTTCAGCAGTTTTTGCATTTGCCCGAGCTGGCCCGATGCGGTTTTGTCCGAACTGTCTACGAGGACCTGGAGGGTGTCACTGATTCCCGCAAATAATCGCACGTTCAGAAGCGGGTCATCGGGTAGGGCGAGCAGCCCCTGCCGCAGGGTCAGGAGATGGCCGACAAGGTTGCCGCTGTCCACGGTCGAGATGTAAAGAGGCTGAAGCGGCTGCCGGGATTGCGTGTCGTACCAGTTATAGAAGTGGCCTCGGTGACGGTCCAATCCTTCCATGGTCCGGAGTGTATTTGCCGTGCGCTCGATGAGTTCTCCCGCCGGAATGTAGCCGAAGTCGTAGGCGGATAAATTGGCGAGCAGGGCCAGGCCCATATTGGTCGGCGATGTCCGATGGGCAATGACTGCCGCGGGATGCTCCTGGAAATTGTCGGGTGGCAGCCAATTATCTTCCGGGCCGACAAAGGTTTCAAAAAACGCCCAGGTCTTGCGGGCAAGCTTCCGGAGAAAGACGGTTTGGTCCGCCGTCAGCTGCGGTTCGCGATGAGCAAGGGGTCGGCTGATCCACCAGGCGACGACCGGAGAGATAAACCAGAGGCCCAGGATGGGTCCGGCCGCCAAGAGTGTTGAGGGTCTCGCCAAGGTCAACCCGATAACTGCGATCCCGGCAAGAACCGGGGCGATCCACATGGATCGGCAAAAAGATCCAAGGTTCGTGCCGTCATTGCCGTATCGTTCGTCCGACGTGCTCCATTCGAGAAGCCGCTCGTGGGTGATCAGCATCCGCCAGCCCGTGCGCACAATCGCCTCGAGGCTGAAAAAAGCCTCATAGGGAAGGCAGATGAGCGTAAATCCCGCCTGAGCGAAGCGCCGACGGGTGGAATGCAGGCTGGCAGCGAGATGCTGGCCCGGAAGCACATCGTCCGGCTTCTGAAACGCTTCCAGGAGAGTGGCAATTACGGAAGGGAGCAGGATGATTCCGAGCACCGCCAGGGTCCAGAACCAGGTCGCCGGCAGGACCGTCCAGCCGGCAAGCAAAAGGAGTGTCAACGCGAGAGGCGCGAGGCTGCGCCGCAGGTTGTCGAAGAGCTTCCATTGGGAGAGCCCGGAGAGCGGATTTTTTTGCAAACGCCCATCGGGGCCGGGAACGACCGACCGCAGCCAGCCCAGGAGCTGCCAATCGCCGCGAATCCAACGATACCGGCGGCTTACATCCGCCTTGTAGGAAGAGGGATACTCCTCATAGAGCATCACATCACTCAATAGCCCCGACCGCGCGTAACATCCTTCCAGAAGATCGTGGCTGAGAATCCTGTTTTCGGGAAAACGTCCCTGGAGGGTCCGCTCGAAAGCGTCAACCTCGTAAATACCCTTCCCGATGAACGAACCTTCACCAAACAGATCCTGGTACACATCGGAAACGGCACGCGTATAGGGATCGATGCCGGCGTCGCTGCCGCACATGGCCGCATAGCTCGACCGGTTCATGCCGGGCAGGCTGACGGCGACCCGGGGCTGCAGGATGCCGTAACCCTCGCCGACACCTTGCTTATCTTCATCATAGCGCGGACGATTCAGCGGATGCGCCATGGCGCCCGCAAACTGCCAGGCTGCATCGCGCGGCAGCTCCGTATCCGTATCCAGGGTGATTACATATTTTACGTTCGCTAAGACGGTACTGTCGCCGATGACGAGGGAAAAACGTTCCTCCGCTTTTTCCCCGCCCCTAAGGAGGGCATTCAAGGCCGCAAGTTTCCCTCGTTTACGCTCATAGCCCATCCAGATCCGCTCCTGCGGATTCCAGCAGCGGGGGCGATGGAAAAGGAAGAAGGTGTCGTTCCGGTTACGGCCGTACTTGGCGTTCAGCTCTTCGATCCCCTGCCGGGCCAGCCGCAACAGCGGTTCATCCTCCGGGAGCGTTTCCTCCCCGGCGTCGCGAAAATCCGTCAACAGTCCGAAGTGCAGGTTAGCGCCACGATTTGCCAGAAACCGCACTTCCAGCGCTTCCATCAGTTCAGCGATGCTGGACGCGCTTCCGAGCATCGTCGGAACCACGGCCAGGGTGCGGAATTCCGAGGGGATCCCTTCGGAGAAGTCCAGGCGCGGCAGCGGGTGGGGTGCCACCAGCAGCGTCGCCAGCCAATTCACCAGGGCCACGGCAAGCTGGCTTACGCCGAGAACGGAGAGGAACCCGAGCAGGGCCATTGCCCATCCCGGCAAGGCGCCGACATGGTCTTTAGCCAGCAAGCCCCCGGCGAAGAGCGCCGTCAGCAGCGTGATTGCGCCCAGATAGAGGAGCAAAGGAAAGCGACGGCTCCATCTTAACAGACGCTCGTAGAGGGAAAGATGCACCTCCAGCGCCTGTTCGAGCCGGGGCAATCCCTTGTCGATCAGGTAGAAGCCGACATGGGCCACGCGATCATCGTGGCCCATGTC
>JBAQLR010000058.1:0-14664 GCA_049302035.1 Syntrophales bacterium | reverse complement strand
GTGGTGGCCGTCGGCTATGTAAAGCCGGTCCAATTGAGCGAATTCTTTGATGAGAGCGATAATTTCATCCTCTTTATTGATAACCCAGACGGTGTGGGAGAATCCGTCCTCCGTGACGAAGTCGTACTCCGGTGGGGCTTTGATTGCCTCCGCCACCAGGCTGTCGATGGTGGGGCGCGCCCGATAGGTTACAAAAACAGGACCGGTATGGGCGTTAACCCTGTCCACATGGCGGATACGGTCCAGTTCTTTATCCGCCCTGGTCAACTCATGTTTTTTTATTTTACCCGTTTCATACTCGGCAACGCTGATCCCGGCGACCAGGCCGTATTGCTTGTGTCCGCTCATGCCCTGTGCGTAGATGTAAAAAGAGGGCAGCTGATCCTGGAAAAGGATGCCTTCCTGCATCAGCTCCTCCAGGTTGGCATGTGCCCGGTCGTAGATGCGCGGATCATGGGCGGGGATGTCAGGCGGCAGATCGCTCTCCGATTTTTCCACACGCAGGAAGCTGCGGGGATGGGTCCGGGCAATCTCCTGCGCCTCTTTGGTGCTGAGAACGTCATAGGGCAGGGCGGCAACATCACCTACGAATTGTGGCCGCGGTCTTAAAGCCTGCAAGGGAACTATGGCCGACATAGATAAACATCCTCCTGCGAAGACCCCTAACACACCAGCAAAGCGCCCCGCAAGAAAAATATGCCGCCCTGTTTAATAATGCTTGACATGCCATCCTATATATAATAAGGGTGAGCTACCGAAGATAGGCGCATGCCTAAAGCCCTCCTTCAGAGGTGTTTCCGGAGTTCAGAAAGCGATCCCAAACTTAATCCATGATTTTCTTGAATATTACTTGCTGTGCAATATGCTCTGTCCAGTATTTTCAGTGAGAAATACATTAAGATGCAATAATTTTAGTTCGGAGGCGATGCCCTGGTTTTTCGAGGCAGGTCTCACCATATCATTTAAGGACACATTATGAATATTGACGACATTAAAAGGCTACCAATCAGTGAATTGACTAAACAGGCGAAAGAGCTGGATGTTGCGGGCGCCAGCGGTATGCGACGGCAGGATCTGATATTTTCTATCCTCCAAGCGCAGGCAGAGAAAAACGGCGTCATTTCCGGGGCGGGGGTGCTGGAGATATTGCCCGACGGCTTCGGATTTCTTCGAGCCGTGGACTATAACTATCTTCCCAGCCCTGATGACATTTACATTTCTCCCTCCCAGATCAGGCGGTTCAGTCTGAGAACGGGAGACACGATTGCGGGGGAGGTGCGACCACCGAAGGAAGGAGAAAAATATTTTGCCTTGCTGAAGGTGGATACGGTCAACTTCGAGTCAACGGACGCTGCTCGCGACAAGATCCTTTTTGATAATTTGACCCCGCTTTATCCGGAGGAAAAATTGGAACTGGAATCTGACCCGGAAAATCTTTCGACGCGGGTAATGGATCTCTTCACCCCGATCGGCAAGGGACAGCGCGGCTTGATTGTTTCGCCGCCCCGGGCCGGTAAAACTGTGTTGCTGCAGGATATGGCCCACAGCATCGCCAAGAACCATCCGGAAGTGATTTTGATGGTGTTGTTAATTGATGAGAGGCCGGAAGAGGTAACGGATATGCAGCGCAGCGTGCAGGGAGAGGTCATCTCTTCCACCTTTGATGAGCCGGCCACCCGGCATGTGCAGGTGGCAGAAATGGTTATAGAAAAAGCGAAGCGTCTGGTGGAACATAAAAGGGATGTGGTGATACTGCTGGACAGCATCACCAGGCTCGCCCGGGCCTACAATACGGTAGTGCCTCCCAGCGGTAAGGTGCTTTCCGGAGGGGTTGATTCCAACGCTCTGCACAAACCTAAACGGTTTTTCGGCGCTGCCCGTAACATTGAAAATGGCGGCAGTTTGACCATCATCTCCACTGCTCTGATCGATACGGGCAGCAGAATGGATGAAGTTATCTTTGAAGAATTCAAAGGCACCGGCAACATGGAGCTGCATCTGGACCGCAAGATCGCCGATCGCCGGGTCTTCCCGGCCTTCGATTTGGTGCGTTCCGGAACCAGGAAGGAAGAGTTGCTGGTTCCGAAGCAGAATTTAAACCGGATTTGGATATTGCGCCGCCTGCTTCAGGAGATGAACCCTGTGGAGGCCATGGAATTTATCATGGGCAAGATCCGCAAGACGGAAACGAATCAGGATTTTCTGGATTCTATGCAGCAGGGATAGAGCGATGTTTATCCGCAGGTAATAATCGCTTGAATTTATCTGTTCTATGTTGTAGTAACCGGCATCAATAAAAATAGATATTTAGAACCATTAAGGAGGGTTGAGGACGGCTTATGAAGCAAGGCATTCATCCGGAATATACAGAGACAACTATCAGTTGCCTCTGCGGCAATGTGGTTCATACCAGATCCACGAAGAAGGACATCAAAGTTGAAATTTGTTCACAGTGCCACCCTTTCATGACAGGTAAGCAGAAGATCATCGATACGGCCGGCCGCGTGGAACGTTTTAACAAGAGATATGGCAGCCAGGGCGAAAAGGGCCAAACATCGGACAAGGCTTGAGTCTCGGCTTCTTGCTGCGCCGCGGCCGGTTTATCGACTAAATGTCCGGTTTCCCGTGGGGACCGGTTTGTGGGAACCGCCCGGTGGTATGCAAGAGTTGATTCTCGTCTTGCTGCGGCATTCCTTAGTTTCTTTGCGGACTATCTTCCCAGACAACCCCGCCTGGTCTGGCCGGGGCTATTCGCTGTTTCCCGCCTGACACTGAATTTAAGATTATGTTTGATAAACTCAAAGACATTGCAATAAGGTACGAAGAACTGGAAGGCTTGCTAAGCTCGTCCGAAGTGGTTGGCAAGCCGGGGCTTTATCAACGCTATGCCAAGGAACACGCTGATCTAAGTCCCCTGGTAGAAACTTTTCGAACATATGAAGACCTCAAAAGGCAGATTGCTGAGGCCCAGCAGATTGTTCTTGGCAACGACGAGGAACTGAAGCAGATCGTTAAAGAGGAGGCCACGGAACTTAGAGAAAAATTGTCTGACCTGGACGGCCAACTCCGCTTACTATTGCTTCCCAGGGATCCCAGCGATGGCCGCAACGTCTTTCTGGAAATCCGGGCCGGCACGGGTGGGGATGAAGCGGGACTCTTTGTAGGCGATTTGTTCCGGATGTACGCCCGTTATGCGGAACTGAAAAGCTGGAAGGTGGAAGTGATCAGCAGCAGCCCCGCCGGCGGCGTGGGAGGTTTTAAGGAAATTATTGCTCTTGTGGCCGGTGCAGGCGCCTACAGCTTGTTAAAGTACGAAAGCGGCGTGCACCGGGTGCAGCGTGTGCCGGTTACGGAGGCCCAGGGGCGCATCCATACTTCGGCGGTGACGGTGGCAGTAATGCCTGAGGTGGACGAAGTCGAATTGAATATTGATCCTAATGAGCTGAGAATCGATGTATATCACTCCAGCGGTCACGGCGGCCAGAGTGTCAATACCACCGATTCGGCCGTGCGGATTACCCATTTGCCCACGGGGCTGGTGGTTACCTGCCAGGATGAAAAATCGCAGTTGAAAAACAAAGCCAAGGCGATGAAGGTGTTGCGAGCCAGACTTTTGGATGCCATGGAACAAAAGCAGCAGGCGGAGATCTCCGCCTTCCGAAAAAATCAGGTAGGCAGCGGCGACCGGAGCGAAAGGATCAGGACCTACAATTTCCCCCAGAGCCGGGTGACGGATCACCGGCTCGGCTTGACGCGCTATGATCTGGAGAATTTTATCAACGGGGATATCCAGCCCTTTGTCGATGCTCTAGTTACGCATCATCAGGCTGAGATGTTAAAACAGGCCGTCGTTTGATGTGGTTTCCGGCAGATGAATATTCGCGAGGAGCTTAACCGGGCGGCAGCGCGGCTCGCCAGGGCGGGTTCA
Source organism: Syntrophales bacterium (assembly GCA_049302035.1). Lineage (GTDB taxonomy): Bacteria > Desulfobacterota > Syntrophia > Syntrophales > JACQWR01 > JAPLJV01. The sequence goes on along the minus strand of JBAQLR010000058.1, from coordinate 10,736 downwards.
GGTTCACCGCGCCTGGATGCGGAAATCTTGCTTACCTTCTTCTTAAACATCGAGCGCCTGGAGCTTTATAAGGCCCCGGAGCGAATCCTTACGGCAGAAGAAGCTGCCGGTTTTGAAAAACTGCTGGAACGGCGTTGCCAGGGAGAGCCGGTAGCCTATATTATCGGCTTCAAGGAATTCTGGTCGCTGCTTTTTCTGGTTAATCGGGAGGTGCTTATCCCGCGGCCGGAAACGGAAATCCTGGTGGAAGAAACGCTGCAGGCGGTGCAAGATGAGTCCTGGGCGGCGCCGCGTATCCTGGAGATCGGGGTGGGCAGCGGCGCGATCACGGTGGCGTTAGCCAGGGAATTGCCGGAGGCAATTTTAACGGCCACGGATATCGCGGCGGGCGCGCTGGCCCTGGCGCGGGAGAATGCCAGGCGGCACGGCGTAGCGGCGCGCATCGACTTCCGGTGCGGCGATCTCTGGACGCCGGTGGAGGGGACATTTGATCTGATCGTGTCCAACCCTCCCTATATCTCGGCCACGGACTTTAGTCGGCTTCCCCGCGGCGTCAAGGACTACGAGCCACGGCAGGCGCTCTTAGCCGGCGCGGCGGGTACGGCTTGCCACCGTGCCATAATTGCCGGCAGTGTCCGGTATTTAAAAAAAGGTGGATGGCTGCTCATGGAGATGGGTGAAGGCCAAGGCGCGGAACTTACGGAGCTCCTAAAGCAAGCGGCGGTATATGAGCGCCGCGCGGTTCGTTGCGATTACGGCGGCGCGGAACGAGTGATCAGAGCCAGAAAGGGATAAGCTTTGGATAAGATCGTCATCAACGGCGGCCGACGGCTAACGGGGGAGGTGCAGATCAGCGGGGCCAAGAATGCGGCGTTGCCCATCCTGGCGGCGTCGCTCTTAACCAAGGGCTGGAACACCTTTCATAATATTCCCCATCTGGTGGACATCAAGACGGTCGGGAAGCTCCTGAAAAGCCTGGGTGTAAAGGTGGAAGGGGAATCGCCCACATTGCGCCTTAATGCCGACGAAATAACCAATTGCGAAGCCTCCTATGACCTGGTCAAGACCATGCGGGCCTCGATCCTGGTTTTAGGGCCGCTGGTGGCCAGGATGGGGGAGGCCCGTGTATCTCTCCCCGGCGGCTGCGCTATCGGCGCCCGGCCGGTAAACCTGCATCTACGCGCCCTTAAAGAAATGGGGGCCGAGGTCAGCCTGAAAGAAGGCTATGTGGAAGCCAAGGCGAAAAGGTTGCGGGGGGCGAAAATCTATTTTGATTTACCCACGGTCACGGGAACGGAAAATATCATGATGGCGGCGACCCTTGCCTCCGGGACCACGGTGCTTTCCGATGCCGCCAAAGAACCGGAAGTAGTTAATTTGGCTGAAGTACTGAACGGTATGGGGGCGAGAATCAGCGGGGCCGGCACGGATATCATCACGGTGGAAGGGGTCCGCGCCTTGCATCCCGTGGCGGCCGCGGCTATTCCGGATCGCATTGAAGCGGGCACCTTCATGATTGCCGCCGGGCTTACCGGCGGGGATATCCTCGTCCGCGGTGGTGTTCCTCATTATCTGGACGCCCTGATTGCCAAATTGCGGGTGGCCGGCATGGAGGTTGATATCAGGGGCGACGATGTGCGCGTCCTGGGAGGAAGAACGTTACGGAGTGTCGATATCAAAACCATGCCTTATCCGGGTTTTCCCACCGATCTCCAGGCGCAGGTCATGGCCTTGATGACCGTCGGTTCAGGCCTCAGCGTGATTACCGAGACCATTTTTGAGAACCGTTTCATGCATGTAAGCGAGCTGCTGCGAATGGGCGCCGATATTGTGATCCAGGGGAATAGCGCCATCGTGCGCGGGGTAGCGAAACTTCGGGGCGCCAAAACCATGGCCACGGATCTCCGGGCCTCGGCATCACTCATCCTGGCGGGTTTGGCGGCGGAAGGAACCACGGAAGTCTCCCGTGTCTATCATCTGGACCGAGGTTATGAAATCATGGAAAAGAAGTTTGCCGCGTTAGGGGCCGATATCAGGAGGGTGTCAGGGGCATGAAAATTATCCGCACTGAGGAACCTGCCTTCGCCGCGGCATTTCACCGGATCAGGCAGCGCGGCAAAGTGTTTGATAAGGAGCTCTGGAGAACCGTGCAAGGCATTGTGGATGATGTGGCCGCAAACGGTGATGCAGCCCTTTTTGCCTATGCGGAAAAATTTGATGGTGTTTTTCTGAATGCGGGAACTGTGGCAGCGACGTCGGAGGAGATCGAAACGGCCCTAGACAGCGTGTCGCCGGCTGATTGGCAGACTCTCCGGCTGGCGGCGGCGCGGATCGAGAAATTTCACCGCTTGCAGGAAGTGCCCTCCTGGTTGGCCCCCCCGGAAGCGGGGATCGAGCTGGGGCAAAGGGTCATGCCGTTGGAACGCATCGCTGTCTATGCGCCGGGCGGACGCGCTGTTTATCCCTCCACTGTCTTGATGGCGGCGATCCCGGCCCGGGTTGCCGGAGTGACGGACATTTTTCTGGCGACACCCTCAAAAAGCGGGGTGCTTCATCCCCTGATCGCTGCTGCGGCCCATCTGGGCGGTGTGACCCGCATCTTCAAGATCGGCGGTGCGCAGGCGATTGCTGCCTTGGCTTACGGGACGGCTTCGGTGCCGGCGGTCGATAAGATTGTCGGGCCGGGAAATGCGTACGTGGCCGCCGCCAAGAAGCTGGTCTTTGGGCAGGTGGCGATCGACATGATTGCCGGTCCCAGCGAGGTGCTGATTGTGGCCGACGAAACGGCAAACGCCGCTCATGCCGCCGCCGACCTCTTGGCCCAGGCGGAGCATGATGTCATGGCGAGTGCCGTTTTGCTTACCCCAAGCGCGGAGCTGGCAAGGCAGGTGGCCGGTGAGGTGGCCAGGCAACTGCCCCGACTTTCACGCCGCGAGGTGGCCCAAAGGTCACTGGATGATTTCGGTATCTTGATCGTTACGAAGGATATGGCGGAAGCTGTTGCCCTTGCTAACCGTTTTGCGCCGGAGCATCTGGAGTTGCTGGTCGCCGCTCCGGCTGCCGTACTGAAAGAAGTGAAAAATGCCGGGGCGGTGTTTCTGGGCGGGAATACGCCGGAAACGCTGGGTGATTATATCGCCGGCCCCAATCATATCCTGCCTACGAGCAGTACGGCCAGGTTTTCTTCGCCCCTGGGGGTTTATGATTTTGTCAAACGCACCAGCATTCTCAACTTTTCTCCGGAGGCGCTGAAAAAATACGGTCCCGAGGCGGCGCGTTTTGCCGAGCTGGAAGGGTTCGACGCCCATGCCCATTCCGTCATGCTGCGACTGCAGCCAAAAAAGGCTTGACAAAATAACCGTAACGGGTAAAAGGCAGGGGCCGGTCGTGGGCCAACTGTCAGCGCGCAGTGTTCATGGCGCTGGCATTTGAAATAGTTGGCGGGCGTAATTCAGCGGTAGAATGTCAGCTTCCCAAGCTGGACGTCGTGGGTTCGAGTCCCATCGCCCGCTCCAAAAAATCAAGTGGTTAGGAAATATTTCCTAACCACTTTTTCTTTCGAGTGGCCTCATTTGGTTTTGCTGTCATTTTATAAGGTCGCATATTTCGCCCCATGACCCCCCCAACGAGATATTCTCCATTGCAAATAAACCTTCCATATTCCCGCCCAGGCCGTATGATCCCTCCACCTATACCTTTCCGATCATAGAAAAACTGCGAACTAACCGGGAGGATGGTGGTGACAATGCCATGCCCCCCCTGCGTTGTGAGGTCCACTTCCCCCCAAGAGCAGCAGGCCGCCATGACATCACCCTTTTCTTAAACTCTCACCAACCTACTTCAAATACAAACAAACGGAAGGTAATGATTGTATCTATCGAAGATTATCGATAGAAATGATGATCGTTAAGCCGAGTGGCACGGCCAGCAATTATGTACATCAGGCTGCCAAAGTTCAATGCGTCCACTCAAATTCTTGGTTTGAGCATGGGGTTTTGTTTTACATATTCAATAATGCGCTTTTTGAGGCCCTGTTCAAGAGATGCTTTAAAAACCTTTCCTACTGACGTATATATCCGGATATGGGTAAACCAAAGATTCCAACGTAGGTGCGGGAGTAGCATTTTTTGAATGAATTCCCGGAACCACTCAATCTCGGTAAAAAGCGGAAAATAATAGCAGGCTTCATCTCCATCGCGCAACCGTACTGGCAAGGGGCTCGATATGCCATCGCGGATTATGGTTTGGTCTGCGTAGGTTTTTTTAAATAGGCCAATACGCCATCCGATACCAATCACCTGAACGTCTCGATGTCCGACATTCGTAATCCGAATGGCGAGGTACTGTGGAAATGGTCCTTGAGAACCCTGAGAGACAATGACTCTGTGGCCTGCGGTGGCATGGAGACGTATCCTCTTGTCCTGCCTTGCAAGATAAAGCGCCACTATTACTGCCGCGATTGTACCGAAGGCAGAGAACCAATCTGCAAATGAATTTATGAACTGCCAGTCTTGCTTAATGATAGAAAACTCCTTGTGCCCAAACGGTGCACCGAGTCTAATGGTATGTAATCTCCTTACCGAATTTCTTTTTATACAATTCCTTTATGGCTGGCGAAGGGCCACCAAACCAATGACATGGATTAGCATGAACATCACAAAGCAAGATGACTTCGCCATTTATTTTTTTCATTGCCCAGCCTGGCGGTACATGCCCCTTTGCGGGATCGTGAAATTGTTTTCCTTCACAGAGCTGGCAAATAAACTCATGTTCATTCATTGATATATCTCCCTGTCTCCCGCTTTCTTAAATTCTCAGAATTCAACGAGCGTCGCTCACTCCCGCCCATGGCAAATCTTACGATTTTTTTACGAAGGTTAAACCTTAATGGCAAGCTCCACCATCTCGATCAGCTTCTTTAATTCAATCGCCATGGGAATTAACACGGGTGTTAGCCCACCGTGAACCGCGGTTAGCCGATCGTTCCTCCCATACCATAAGGGGGCTGTGATACCCGCTCAATCAAATCCGACGTTAGAAAAATCAACTGATGCCTGTGAAATGACGCATTTCATTCGAGTCTTGTTCCTTTTCTGGAAGCAAGCTATGAAGACGTACGTTCACTTCTCCCAATTTGTCATAGTCCTCAGCAGCGATGTGTTTCTTGCCAGCTTCGATGAGGTTCTTGGCTTGGAGTTGGTCGTTGAAAGTTTCGCACTTGCTGAGCAAGTGCTGAAACCAGCCGATTAAAAAGTCCGGTGTGCGACGGAGTATCTGGTATGAGATATGGTGGAGGTCGTCAATGGCCGTTTGCAGTTTTAGCGGGTTCGTTGAATTCAAGAACGTATGCTCTTGAGCGATGGCTTCGTTCAGTTGACGCTGTTCGTAATCATTCCCACTTTCGCTTACAATTCCAGTAACTTCGCCTTTCGTCGCTTGATATTCCATTCGCAGCCGTTCCAACCTCTTTCCGGACGTTAGCTGATTAAGTTCTTGGGCGATCTTGCGCTTGCGATCTTCAAACTTGTAACGGTTATCTGTCACGTCATCCAGAGCGAGCAACATGACTTCGCCCTGAAGTTCCAGCATAGACGCAGTTTTTCGAGATTCTCAATTACTTCGTAATTTTCGCTCCCAATCGCGTCAATTTTTTCTCTTACAAGTTGTTCGTCCAGCATACGCACTTCCTCGCTTAGTGTCTCCACCGGCACGTGACGCTTTGCTGGGCTGAAGATTTGCGAGAACTCTGGCCCGGATGGGTTCACATAAGCGTTAACTGTGAGGTCGCGCGATTCTGACACTTCAAATGTAAGGTCAATTTCCGTGCCACGCAGAATATCTCGTTTGAGTCCTTTGCCTGAGATCTCCAAATAGCCAACTGTTTTATTGGCTGTGAAATGATTTTCGGACGGCCCTTCGACGACGATGACTCTAATTTGATCATCAGAACCATGAATCACCGACTTGCTTACATCCACGGTTTTCTTGCCCTTAGCAGGAAGAACGGAATTTCTAGAAAATATTCTATCCAGAATCGTGTCGTAGTCCTTATCTTTCACAAGACTCAAATCTTCGGGTAGCATCTGCCCCACGACACTGTATTTTCCCTGTGCGATTTGGATGGAGTCAAGGTCGGTCGGGACGGGATTATGCTGACCGTCATAGACCTTGAAAGTGAAGAGATTGTAAGTGTCTTCCAGAAGTGGCAAATCTTCGACGATGCGCGCCGAGAGGTTTTTCAAGCCACTGTCATAGCCACCATCATCGCGAGTGATACGGTAGAAATAACCGCTCGTTTCACCCTCGACCTTGGCCGAGAACATTTCCTCACGCTCTTGCGATGCGCGATTGTAGGCAACCTTGATTCTCAACGCTCCGGGTACTATGGATTTCTCGACTGTTTTGTCACCAAGATTGATTGCCTTGGTGGCGGCGAAATAGGCAGCACCAACCACGATTGCGCTTGTTGGGTCAATCCCGGTATTTACTGGGATACCAAGTAATTCCTCAACCCGGTTGCGCACGAGCGGGGTGTAGGTCGCACCGCCAACCATCAATACAAACTTCAAATCTTGTGGGCGTAAAGAATTCCGAGTCAGAATTTTTTTAAGCATTTCGGCTGTGTTATCAATGGTCTCTTTGATCACAGCATCATATTCCGAACGCGTTATAGGGAAGATTGAATCGATCATCTTGCCATCATCATCCTCTACACTGAATTCGATTTCAGAAGAAGTCTTTGTAGACAGTTCAATTTTCGCCCTCTCAGCCTCGCCCAGAAGTCGATACCAGAGTCGGTTGTATTTTCCCGTCTCACTTTTCATCTGCCCAAGCAAATCATCGAATTTCCCCTTCTTTTCAAGCTGCGGCGCGATAATACGCTCGACGATAAGGGCATCGAAATCTGAACTGCCGAGATAGTTGTCGCCCTCGTGATCAACAACTTTGAGTTCACCTTCAATGATCTTCACCAACGCCACGTCGAACGTCCCGCCGCCGAGGTCATAAACAATCCACTGACTGTTTTTCAAATCCATGTTCTTTTCCTTGTTCGCGTAAGCAAGACTGGCGGCGATTGGCTCTTGGAGCAGCACGACCTGTTTGAATCCGGCGGCATAACCGGCCTCTTTCGTGGCGTTTGATTGCACCATGTCAAACGAGGCGGGAATCGTGATAACGACCGATTCGGGCATTTCGCCTGAGTGGATGAAAGTTTTGAGTTCTTTGAGAACAAAAGCTGAAAGCTCAATTGGGTTTTTAGACTGCCCAAGTGACTTAATTTTGAAACATTCGGTCGTACCCATCTTCCGTTTGAACCGGCTCACAATGCTCTTGTGATCCTTCTCCATGTAAGTTTTTGCCTGCTCACCAACTAAAATACGGTCGTTTCGAAAGCCAATGATTGATGGCAGTGTTTCTTTGAATCCGTTCGGATTCTTGAAAATTTCCACCGTGCCCTTGTTAAATTTCGCGATGAGGGAATTTGATGTACCCAAATCAATACCGAAGTTAATCATGCTATTCATGGATTTTCCTCCTTTTGTGATTCAACGATAACGACACCCTTTTGAGCGACGCGCACAAACTTGTCCGTGCTGCTGCGCAATTCAGCGCGGATGATTGGTTTAACAACTTCTACGACTACCAGATTTTCCGTCCCAGATCCAGCAATCGTGGCTTGTAGATCAGTTCTTGTATCTTTGAATTGCTGCCCCATCGGGTCTTCGTAAGTGAAGCAATAGCGATCGTAAATTCCACCAACATAACCTCTCGGCAAACCATCCTCTGCGAAAGCATCTTTCATTTTGATAACGTTACGCAGCAAGTTGTTTGGGTCACCATGCAGTTTGATTTTTTTCTCCAGCTCATAAAGCTGGTTGATAGCGGTGAGAATGGTTTTGGGAATCTGTAATTGAATTTCCATAATGTATCAGAGCTCCCGCGTTATTTTTCCATAACAGATTGAAGGATTGGTAGAAGAACAGCGTTGTCTGTGTCTTTCATTGAAATACCGATAGCAACACCTTGCTGTGATTTGCTTGAAAGAATCACTTGTCCATTTCGTATGACTGTCGAAAGGTCTGTCCATAAAACAAAACGATCTTTCTTGAAAAGAAGTCCTTGGGTTTGAAACCCAATTCCGTCACGAAAGAGTGTGCAAGGCCCGATACTCTCCCTCAGCCCAGAGTTGAGGCGCCGCTGAATTTTTTCCACTACGATTTTAGCAAGATAGTTCATGCAGGCATTTACCATGTTAGTGAAGTGCTCTGTTTGCTTTGCCTCACCAGCTTTCGTGCTTGACCACGTAGCGATTGCACTTTTCCCCGAATCATTCGTTACTACGAGAATATATGTATAAAGCTCCGCGCCAGTATAACCGGTGACCGTAATTCCCCATCGCAGGTTTCTGATTGTGTCTGTCGAGAAAAACTTTGCGCCATCTTTGATTCCTTCTTTAGTGATCTCGAATGGGCGTTCCGGGCCAAATTGTAAACGTACTTCGGCCTTCCGTTCTTCGGTAATTTTTTGCTCGATGATCTTGAAGTCCTCTTCAAGACGTTTGTTCAATTCGACGTTCTTAAATTGAAATCCTTTGCACAGATTAAGAATGTCGCGCGACAAGTCGGGGTCTTCATGCACATTGTAGCAGTCGATGGCAAGCGAACGAATTTCAGTAATAAGTTCTGATTGTTCCGACCTGAATTCCGCTGGAAGCAAGTTGAACAAATTTGTGAAAGAATGATCTCGAAGAAAATCTTTCATTTCGCGTATGCTTTCTTTCCGTTTCTTACCTTCTGCCGTTTTAACGCGCATCATGTGAACCAAGTCGTCCACACGTTTGTGAGCACCAGCAAAGCAGATGTCCTCATCCTCTCGGTTCACCCATCTTCTGCCTTGGAATAAAACCTCAATCACTGCCAATGCACGTTGTTCAATGGCACGCGTAAGAACAAGATTGTACTGGTTTGCAAAGGGCTTTGTAAGAAAGCGCTTAAAGTCAGGCTCTTCGTCCAAAAGTTCAAGAGTCCTTTGCGGAAAATAACAGTCAGAATAGACAAAGTGCTCAATCTCACCCTGTGTCAGGAACTTTAGCAATGGCTTGTTTTCAAATACCGCCCAATGAAAATACCGAGTAGATTCATCAAGTAATTCATCTTCGAGAGTTAATGCGCGGGACTTGTCGAGAGTGAAATCATCAAGCCAACTCACCTTACCGTCATTCAGTTCAATCTCTTGAAGTAGTCGCTTTTTCGCGCGTTGAATAGTTTTTACTTCCAAGGAATCACTATTTTCAATCTCTCCAAGTTGCATTGCTTCAAACGGACTTAAATAGAATTGGAAATGATCGCTTTTCGGAATCAATCCGTTTGCAGCCGCACGAGCCGAAGCTGCAAGTGGTAAGAGTATTTGCTTGGTAGCACTCAGTTCTTTAAGCCCCCGGTCGTGATCCGGCTTTAACGCCAACGCTCGCCTGTAGGCATCCGCCGCATCAACCATTTGGGAAACTTCAGAACGACTGAATGCCAATCCCATGTTGAAAAATGGTGATGGGTCATTTAACTTCGCCGCCGAAAGTCTATAAATATCAATCGCCTTTGTATAATTCTGTTGGTTGTAGTATGCGGTACCGAGACTATGCAAATCATTTCCGTCAGGTTCAATAAAATCAAATAGATTTTCCCACGCTTCAATTTCTTTGCCATAGTCTTTGCGCTTTTGGTGCAGTCGTACAAAATAACGCCACAACCACGCTGAATCCGAGTCCAGCCCTCTTGCATTGTTCAGTGCTTTCTCGGCTTCATCCAAGCGGTTCAGCCAAATCAGGTCATTACCCAACTCCCGCCAAAGCCAAGCGGAATGAGGATGCTGTAGAATTGCCTGTTTCTCAAAATCTACGGCTGTTTCGTACTGCTGTTGCCGTGAAGCCGCAAGCACAAGTTCTTGCCATATAATCTCATCTTTGGGGAGCGAGGTAGTAGCCGCCTTGAGCAAAGGTATCGCGTCTGCGTATTTGTGGGACTCGAATAACCTATGTCCCCTCTCTTTGAGTTCTTGAGCAGTCATCTGTTCAGGCTTTGAGTCGAATAAATTTGCTTGACGGTATTGTTCGGTATCATTGTTTGATTTCAACTGTTTGACCATTTTGTCAATAATTATTCGTAAGGAACCATACAGAGGAACCCGGAACTCTGCGTACCACTGCACTGGGTTGAAGGTCTTCGAGTTAAATCATCCGTGGCCGCCAAAATAGAAAACCCCGCACTCTTTTTGAGACGCAGGGTCTGTAATTACTGCAACCATTCTCAACCTCATGGGGTAAATGGTGCTTCGATGGACATCTGTTTAGAATTGCTTGAGCAATATGTTCCTGCCTCAATGACATGTCGATCTTTTTTATCACGTAAGATCAAATATCCTTAAACGATTACGCTTTGAAATATTTCATTGATGGGCACAACTCGAAAAACAACATTTCAGGAAGCACATCTCGCCCCCACTCATCACCCAAAAATGCCACACTTCAACCGCAACTCCTCAATATACCGTCGTAAAAATAATTGCAATACAAAAACGGCTATGAATATTTTGTTTCGGTACGTCTTGGCCTTTCTTAACCCTACAACGGCACATAGCCTAATTTCAGTTTTTTCTTCCGGTGCGAGATGTAGGCACGGTGGTTTCTCAATTGAATCCACATGACTAAATCAAGGATTTTCTGTGCATCAAAAGTCCGC
>JBAQLR010000057.1:0-3611 GCA_049302035.1 Syntrophales bacterium | reverse complement strand
GCGCCGGCAAGCAGGCGCGCGCCGTCATTGACGGGCTGGAGGCGGATGTCGTCACCCTGGCCCTGGCCTATGACATCGACGAAATTCAAAAAAAAGGTCTCATCAAAGGGGACTGGCAAAAAAGGTTGCCCAATAACAGCGCGCCCTACACCTCGACCATCGTTTTTTTGGTGCGCAAGGGAAATCCCAAGCATATTAAAGACTGGGACGACCTTGTGAAACCGGGCATCTCCATCATCACCCCGAACCCCAAGACCTCCGGCGGCGCCCGCTGGAATTATCTGGCGGCCTGGGGCTACGCCCTGAAGCAAAAAGGCGGCAACGAAGCATCGGCAAAGGAATTTGTGGCGAAACTCTTCCGTAACGTGCCCATCCTTGATTCCGGCGCCCGGGGCTCCACGACCACTTTTGTCCAGCGGGAAATCGGCGATGTCCTCTTGGCCTGGGAAAACGAGGCCTTTCTGGCCATCAAGGAACTGGGACCCGAGAAGTTCGAGATCGTCACCCCCTCGCTCAGCATCCTGGCCGAACCGCCTGTGACCGTCGTCGACAAGGTGGTGGACAAACATGGCACCAGGGCCGTGGCGGAGGCCTACCTGAAATACCTCTACAGCGACGAGGGACAGCAAATCGCCGCCAAACACTATTACCGTCCCAGCAACAAGAAGATTACCGCAGCGGCAGCGGTAAAGCTGCCCGCCTTGAATCTTTTCCATCTCGATGATCTGTTCGGCAACTGGCAGAAGGCGCAGAAAACCCATTTCGCCGATGGCGGCACGTTTGACCAGATCTATGTCAGAATGTAGGCGGGGAGGCGCCAATTTTAGCTTGACAAGACCGCTTGGGAAAGGATACTCGCATACCCTATCTAAACGGTAGGGTAAAAATGCTATCCAAGAAGACCAAATATGCCCTGAAGGCGGTGCTCTATCTGGCCCGCAAGTATGAGAAGGGGCCGATTCTGATTTCCGATTTGTCGCGGGAGGAAGGAATACCGAAGAAGTTTCTTGAACTCATCCTGCTGGCTTTGAAGAACAACGGTCTCCTCCAGAGCAAAAAAGGGAAGGGCGGCGGCTATTATCTCGGCAAGCCGCCGGCGGAGATCAGTATGGGGAAAGTGGTCAGAATAATGGAGGGCCCGGTTGCCCTTGTCCCTTGTGTGAGCGTGACGGCCTACGCCCCTTGCGGAGAATGCCTGGACGAGCGCACCTGTGGTATCCGGCTGGTGATGAAGGAGATCCGGGAGGCGACGGCGAAAATCTTGGATAAGACCAGCTTGGCCGATGTGCTGGAACGCGAGGGCAGAGAGAAAGAAAAGGGACAGGATATCCTTAATTACGCCATTTAAATTTTTTTGTCAGTTTATACTACTAAATAGATAGATTTATAGAATTATGAAAAGATCGGTTCGCCAGCATAGCATTCTTCCCGGTTTTGGCCTGTCGCTCGGCTATAGCATTTTTTATCTGAGCCTGGTCGTCCTCTTGCCTCTTTCCGCCGTGGTCGTAAAGACGGCGAGCCTGTCCTGGGAGGTTTTTTGGCAGACCGTAACGGCGGCACGTGTCCTGGCTTCCTACCGGCTGACCTTCGGCGCGGCGCTCCTGGGCGCGCTGATTAACGGGGTGTTCGGCGTTATTACGGCTTGGGTGCTGATTCGTTACCGCCTGCCGGGAAAGCGGCTTATCGACGCCTTGGTCGATCTCCCCTTTGCCCTTCCCACGGCCGTCGCGGGGATTACCCTGGCCACGATCTATGCCCCGAACGGCTGGATCGGGCAGTATCTCGAACCTCTGGGAATCAAGGTGGCCTATACCCCCCTGGGGATCCTCGTGGCGATGACTTTTATCGGTTTGCCCTTTGTGGTGCGGACCGTGCAACCCGTTCTGGAGGATCTGGAAGGAGAACTGGAAGAGGCGGCCGCCTGTCTTGGGGCAAACCGTTGGCAAAGCTTCCGCTTGGTAATCTTCCCTATCCTATTGCCTGCGATTCTCAGCGGCTTTGCCCTGGCCTTTGCGCGGGCAGTGGGAGAATATGGTTCCATTATCTTCATAGCCGGCAATATGCCCATGATTTCCGAGATCACCCCGCTGTTGATTATTACCAAGCTGGAGCAGTACGACTATGTCGGCGCCACGGCGATTGCCACTGTCATGCTGGGCGCCTCGTTTATCATGTTGCTGGTGATCAACCTGCTCCAGTGGTGGAGCAGGAGATACGCGGAAAGGTAAGAGGAAAGTCGTGTTCATGCATCCATCAGAGACTGTGAAAAAGCAAAAAAAGAACGGGCCTGCCGGGGAGTTGACAGAATCGGCGCCGGTCCGCTGGCTGCTCACCGGTACGGTGCTCCTCTTTCTTGGGTTTTTTCTTCTGCTGCCGCTGGCGGCGGTCTTTGCGCAGGCCTTGGCAAAGGGTTGGGCCATCTACCGGGCCGCCATCATCGAGCCGGATGCCCTTGCCGCCGTCCGGCTGACGCTCCTGGTGGCGGTGATCAGCGTCCCTCTGAACCTGGTTTTTGGTGTCGCCGCCGCTTGGTCGATCACAAAGTTCGAATTTTCTGGAAAAAGCATGCTCCTTACTTTGATTGATCTCCCTTTTTCCGTATCGCCGGTGATCTCGGGACTAATCTACGTCCTCCTCTTCGGCCTGCAAGGACGGCTAGGCCCCTGGCTTTCCGCCCAGGACATCAAGATCATCTTTGCCGTGCCGGGAATCGTTTTGGCTACCATTTTCGTCACCTTTCCTTTCGTAGCGCGGGAGTTGATTCCGCTTATGCAGTCCCAGGGAAAGGAGGAGGAAGAGGCCGCCCTGGTCCTGGGGGCCGACGGGTTTACGACATTTTTCCGGGTCACGCTGCCCAACATCAAATGGGGTTTACTCTACGGGGTAATCCTCTGCAATGCCCGGGCCATGGGGGAATTCGGTGCGGTGTCGGTCGTCTCCGGACATATCCGGGGGGCTACCAACACTATTCCGCTCCATGTGGAGATCCTTTACAACGAATACAACTTCGCCGCCGCCTTTGCAGTGGCGTCACTCTTGGCGCTCCTGGCGCTCGTAACGCTGGCCGCGAAGAGCATCGTGGAGTGGCGGCTGCGGGAACAGACGAGCTCTACGTCCTGAGCGATCCGCATTCAGTCCCGCAGCAAGGAAGGCTATAAAAACATGAGTATTGAGATTGTCAGTGTGAGTAAAAGATTCGGTTCTTTTTCCGCCCTTCGCGAGGTCAGCCTGACCGTTCCTTCCGGAGAACTGGTGGCGCTCCTCGGCCCCTCCGGTTCCGGCAAGACGACCTTGCTCCGCGTTATTGCCGGCCTGGAAATACCTGATGCCGGCAAGGTTATCTTCCACGGCGAGGAGGCGACGGAGCGGCATGTCCGGGAACGCCAAGTGGGCTTTGTCTTTCAGCATTACGCCCTGTTCCGGCACATGACCGTGTTCGATAACATCGCCTTCGGGCTTCAGGTAAAACCTGGGAAAGAGCGGCCCGCCAAAGAAGCTATCCGCGGCAAGGTACAGCAACTGTTGAAGCTGGTGCAATTGGAGAGCCTGGCCGAACGATACCCGGCCCAACTTTCCGGCGGCCAGCGGCAACGGGTGGCATTGGCCCGGGC
>JBAQLR010000056.1:0-2704 GCA_049302035.1 Syntrophales bacterium | reverse complement strand
ATGAGGATTACCGTCTCTACCTGCGGCTTATGGCGAAATGGTGTTCTTTCCATGAGGTTGCAATATGGGCATACTGTCTGATGCCAAATCACGTCCACCTTGTATTGGTTCCTCAAACCGAGGGCAGCCTGCGGCTGGCGATAGGAGAGGCACATCGGCGGTACACTCGTCATATCAATTTTAGAGAGAACTGGCGCGGGCATTTATGGCAGGGGCGGCTCTCCTCATATGTGATGGATGAGAAGTATTTGCTGGCAGCGGCGCGGTACGCTGAACTTAATCCGGTGAGGGCACGGTTGGCGGCAGATCCTGGTTCATACCCCTGGAGTAGTGCGGGGGCGCATCTGAAAGGTGTTGACGATGGTTTAGTGGCAATAGAGCCGTTGCTTAGCTTAGTTGGTGATTGGAGGACTTTTCTTGCCGGTGGGTTGCCAGAGGAAGAGTGCGAAAAAATTCGCAGGCATGAAAGGACAGGACGTCCGCTTGGGAACGTAAAGTTTACAGAGATGTTGGAATGTGGAACGGGGAGAATATTGACGCCACGAAAGGGCGGGAGACCAAAAAAGCAGAGAAACTAGTACGGTGTCCCCAGATTTGCAGAAAGGAGATATTACCATATGCTTGCTACCGGAGGTGGTACACTTTTCATTTCCATCGACAATGTTCAATGATATTTCCTGAATCAATCCGCACTGATCAATGAAGGTTCGCTTTCAGGCGTTATCTCGGTTAGTTGTTTGCGCGGGGTGAAGAAGACCGCCGCCAACCCAAGCGCGGCGGATACGAATGCGACCACAAAGACGAGGTGGATTGCGTTTGCCATCGCGAGGCGCACACCCGCATCAATGACGACAGCCTGAGGCGTGGATAAAGGATCAAGTAACTGGTCAACCAGCTTCGGGTCCAGACCTGATGCGTTCAGGTTCGAGGCGAGCCGAATACTCAACGCCGCGCCCATAGCGCTTACGCCCAGAGTCCCGCCAATCGAACGGCTGAATTGAAGCATCGAAGTGGCCGTGCCGAGATTCCGCCGTTCGACGGTTGTCTGCACTGCCACCAAAAATGACGGGATGGAAAGCCCCATGCCTACGCCCATCAAGGTGACAAAGACCATCATCATGATCTGGCTCGACCCCGCGCCGATCAACGTCATCAGGAATGCGCCCATCACGAACAACGACGTGCCGATCAGCCCGAGCTTGCGATGCCCAACGGTCATGATCAAACGCATGCCGATGATGCTGGCGGTCACCCAGCCCAACAGCATCGGCGTGATCGTGATGCCTGCCTGCGTTGCGCTGGTTCCCATTACTGCTTGAACGAAGAGCGGAATGAAAGAGATGATGCCAAATAAAGCCCAGCCCGTGAAGATGCCGTGCGCAACAGCCGTGGAAAATAAGCGATCCCGAAAAAGTTGAAGCGGCAGGATCGGGTCGGCGGCGCGTTGTTCGACCCATAACAACGCAATGAATAATGCCGCGGCAGTTGCGATCAATATCCAGCTGTTGAACGTGCCGAACTCCATAAAGCCAAGCAAAAGTGTGACCACACTGGATGTTAACAACGCCGCGCCGATATAGTCTACTGCCGGTCTTTCGTGACTTTGGGCCTGTTCCCGCCATGCGAGCGCGACCAGCGCCGCGGCAAGCAGACCCGGCAAAACGTTGATGTAGAAGACCCAGCGCCACGATAATTGATCCACAAGAAAGCCGCCCAGCAGCGGTCCTGTAATAGAGGAGACTCCCCACACGCTGGAGAAAAATCCCTGCATTTTGGCGCGCTGTTGTAAACTGAACATCTCGCCGATCAGAATAAAAGCGAGCGGTTGGATGCCGCCCGCGCCGAGTCCCTGCAAGGCACGCGCAAAGATGAGCTGAGTCATGCTGTTCGCCAGCCCGCTCATTACGGAACCTATCAAAAAGAGCGCCATCGCAATGACATAGATTCGGCGGCGGCCATAAATATCCGAGAGTTTTCCATACAGCGGAACGGACGTGGTGGATGCCAGCATGAACGCCGCAAAGACCCACGAGTAATGCTCCAGCCCGCCCAGTTGACCGACAATGGTCGGCATGGCGGTTGCGACGACAGTCGATTCCATCGAAGCGAGGAACAGGCTGAACATGATGCCAATGGTGACGAGGATGGTACGGTTACGGGTCATGGTTTCCTTTCAGAGATAAAACCTAGACGGTTAAAGATTTGGCTATCATACCCCAAAATAAAATCAGAGACTGGCCTTTGCCAATCTCTGTTTTGTTTGGTGAGGTGAATCCCCATTGTCACCGAACGCTTTGTTCAACGGCTTTTATAGTGACAATAGCGATTATTTATTTTTCAGGCTTCGACCCATACTTCGGTTTTATGGTAAGCGGGCGAATGGGCTTTGATCTTTAACATTGCTTCATGGTCGTAAACCTTCTCTCCGCAATTAGAGACTGTTTCTATTGAATTGGTTGATTGATAAGAATTTCCTTCTTCGTGGGGGAAGTATAGGTTGGCTGTTTTGGCTTGTCAATGGGTATTTTATCTTAATCTGGGTATTCCGGGGACAGTATACTAAACTATTGACATTTGGGTATTCCGGGGACAGTATACTAAACTATTGACATTTGTTGTGAAGGTTTGATAAATCTAATCCCATGGCACGGATAGCAAGAATCGTCTCAGTAGGAATACCTCACCATGTTACTCAGCGGGGCAA
>JBAQLR010000055.1:0-8330 GCA_049302035.1 Syntrophales bacterium | reverse complement strand
TCAAAAACCTGTATAACTGGGTGTACATAAACTGCCTGACCGACCATTACACTTTTTTCGATGGTTGGCCGACCTATGTGAAAGATTTCCGGGAAACGATTCCCCTTAAGGAAGAGGAGGCTTTCACTATCAAGGGGTTGCTGAAGAGAGCAAGATAGAAAATTTACCAAAAATTAACCGAACCGGGGTGTGTGTTCGATCATTCACACCCCGGTTTTTTTTGGTGATATTGACAGCGCGGTCTTTTCGTGTTAGCGATCACACCGCGTAATTAGTGCATTTAGGAACAGGGGAAATATGTGTGCGAAAGGACATGTGAATGAAACGGATCATTGTGGGCATAACCGGGGCGTCTGGCGTGATTTACGGGGCGAGGGTATTGCAGGCCCTTCGTAGGCAGCAGGTTGAGACGCATCTCATTGTTTCCGATGGCGCCGTGAGAAATCTGTTCCTTGAATCGGCGGGCACCCTTGAAGAAGTGAAGGCCATGGCGACCTTTGTGCATAGTTTTAAAGACTTGGGCGCTTCCGTGGCCAGCGGCTCCTACCGCATGGACGGCATGATCGTTGCGCCCTGTTCGATAAAAACGCTCTCCGCCATCGCCAATTCCTATAATGAAAACCTTCTGGTAAGGGCGGCTGATGTGACTCTGAAGGAAAGAAGGAAGCTTGTCCTTATCGTACGTGAGACTCCGCTTCACGAAGGCCACCTTGAATTAATGCTTAAGGTGACGCGGATGGGCGGGGTCGTTCTCCCGCCGGTTCCCGCTTTTTATCACCTGCCGAAGACCATTGATGACATTGTCAATCAGACGGTAGGCAAGGTTCTCGATCAGTTCTCGATTGATGCCAACCTTTTCAATCGATGGGGAGAAGATGAAAAAACGGGATAGCTGTGGGATTGCGCCGTCATCTAATAAGAAGGACCTCCACGTTAAAGCCTGTTTGCATCACGATGTGGAAGCAGCCGTTCCCAGCGGTTTTGAGAAGGTCAAATTAAGAGGTTTTTTCCCGGAGTTTTGTTTTTCCGAAATGGATACTTCTTGTGAATTTCTTGGCAAAACCCTTGCGTTGCCCTTGATTATTGCCCCGATGACCGGCGGCGGCAGCTTGTCCGAGAAAATCAATATGCGGTTGGCAAAGGTGGCAGAGACGCTCGGTTTAGGTATGTGCCTGGGATCTCAGAAACTGATGTTGGACAACCTTTACTCCCCTGACTCCTACCTTTTGCGGGGGGTTGCTCCGACAATTCCTCTTCTGGCAAATATCGGCCTGGTTCACGTAAAAAGAGGCAAGGATTATTTGCTAAAAGCGGTTGAATCCGTTGATGCCGATGCCTTGCTCCTCTACGTTAATCCCCTTCAGGAAGTTCTGCAGGAGGGGGGGGAAAAGGATTTTTGCGGCATCTTGGAGCGGCTGGAAGAGATTATGATTGATTTTCCTTATCCTATTATTTTAAAAGAGGTGGGAAGCGGCATCCCGGAAAATTTAATGAAATGGGCGGCCGCGAAAACGGCAATCAGAGGCATTGATGTTGCCGGCTTAGGGGGGACAAATTGGATCAGGATTGAGGGTCTTATGGCGGATAGTGACTATGAGTTGTACGAGGGTTTAGGCACAGAGACGGCGACGGCAATTATGACGGCCAGAAAGTATGTGTCAGACGACCGTTACCTGATTGCATCTGGAGGCATACGGAGTGGGATTGACATGGCAAAGGCGCTCGCGCTGGGGGCAAATATTGTGGCTATCGGGCTTCCTTTTTTGCGGTGGGCGGTTCAATCGCAAGGAAAAATTATCAACGGAGTTGACAACTTGAAAAAGCAACTACAGGTGGCCATGTGGTACACCGGTTCAAAAAATATTGGCGAATTGCAGGGAAAATTTATAGGGGCGGTGTAGATGATGACCGCCAAGGTTCTGTCAGCTTGTTTGATAAGTGAAACAGTATTTTATATGGAAAAGGAGGCATTGAAGTTATGAAAATTTATAGCAACCAGGCGGCAGCCAATCCTTACTGGAATGAGTATATGGAAACTATGCCGCGGGAAAAACTGGATCAGCTCCACCTGCGGCGGCTTCAGAGGCTTATTAAGTATGCCTATGAAAGAATCCCCATGTATCGCGATTTATATGATAAGGCCCATGTAAAACCGGAAGATATTCGAACATTGGCTGACTTTGCCGAGAAAATCCCCGCCATCGACAAACCGGATGTCGTGCGCTGTCAGAACGAGAACCCGCCCTTTGGCGGGAGCATAGTGAAAGATTGTGAGGAATACATCTCCTTCTATTTTCAGACCTCCGGAACCACGGGAGCCCCTTTGAAGGAGGTCGGATCTTATCGAGACATGCTGAGTACCGGCTGGATATTTAAATGGTGGGCGCACGGCATCCGTCCTGCGGACGTATTTTATGTGGCCTTTCCTTTCGGCACCTTTATGGCTTTTTGGTGTGCCTACTATGATGCGGTAGCCTTGGGAGCTCAGGTAATCACTTCGGGGGGGTTAACCACCGAGCAACGGGTGCGGCAGATCATGGAACTGAAACCCACGGTACTGCTGGCAACTCCCACCTACGCCATGCGGATAGCCGAGGTAGCACGAGAAATGGGTATCGATCCGGCGCAGTCCTCTATTAAGTTTGTGACCTCCGCCGGGGAAGCTGGTTATGTATTGCCCACCATCCGGGAAGCTGCCGAAAAAGCATGGGGGGCCAAGGCAATAGATCTGTACGGGATTTCCGACCTGTGGGGCTCCACGGCCTGGCATTGCCCCGCCCATTCGGATCGCCTGCATTTGACGGAGACGATTGCTTATCCGCTTGTTTTGGATGAAGAAAACAAGGTAGCGCCGGATGGGGGCAAAGGAGAATGGGTGCTGACCAACTATTCCACGATAATGCCTCTGATTAAATATCGAACCCATGATGTTGTGGAATGGCATAAAGGGACCTGCGACTGTGGCAGGACCTGGGTATGGTTGCAGGATGGCGTACTGGGAAGAACGGATCAGATGGTGACTATTAAGGGGTCCAATGTTTATCCCACCGCCATTCAAACCATCATTGGAGAAACTGCCGGACTTACCGAGAATCTGGAGATTCATATCACAACCAGAGAAGACGGGGATGCGGTAAATGTAAAGGTGGAAGCGGCCCCCGATGTATCCGCAGAAAGTTATGGGGAACTAAAAAGCAATTTGGCCAATGAGCTGCGGTACCGGATAGGGGTGAGCATGAAAGTGGAAATATTGCCTCCCAAGTCGCTTCCCCGCTACGAAGTAAAGGCTAAAAGGGTTTTTGACGACCGTAAAAAGAAGTAGTTTCAGGTTGATCGGACAAATTATCGTTGAATACATAGATTGGTAAAGGGGGTAACATGGACGAACTTTTAAGGGAAGAATTGAGTCAAAAAATTGCTGCCATGCGCCAATTGGGCGAAGAGGTAAGAAAGACGGCAGGGCTTCCTTGTATTGAATCCTATATGAGGTTTGTGGACATTAACTGTACTTCCGCGCTTTGGCATTTAGGAGAGCTGGATTATTGGGAGTACGAGTTGAAATGATGTCTCAAGGGTCGGCATGGCGTCAAGTATGGAAGGTGTGCTTTTCATGATCCCCTCAGGAACTCTGGCCATAATGGGAATCCCCGCAGCAAGGGAAGTGATGGAGGCGACGTTGGGGCGTGCGAAAGCCGATTTGGCTATTGTTAATGCCAAGCTGGCAAACGTCTATACCGGCGAATTACTGGACGATTACTCAATCGTCGTAAAAGGTAAGTGGATCGCTTACGTCGGGAAAGAGCCGCAGGACAATATCGGAGAAGAAACCATCGTCATTGACGCGGCAGGGATGACTGTGATTCCCGGCTTTATCGATGGACACACGCATCTGACCCATTGCTACAATGCTGCCGAGTTTTGTCGCTGTGCCGTCAGGGGCGGGACCACGACTGTGATCACGGAAATGCAGGGGGCCCATCTGATGGGCGGCTATGAAGGGGCGTTGGATCATCTGGAGTCTTTTGCCGACCAACCGCTCAAATTTTTTGGCACGATAGCCGCAATGGTTTCCAACAGCAGCACCTGCAGCATGCCTCTGGAAGATCTTAAGGAACTGCTCCAGCGCCAGGATGTAATCGGCTTGGGCGAGTCCTATTGGCAGGCCGTCCTTCAGCATCCCGATCGGTTGCTGCCCCTCTTCGAAGAAACTCTGCGTTGCGGAAAGCTTGTCGAGGGTCATGCTGCCGGAGCTCGCGGGAGGAAGCTGATGGCCTATGCGGTCACAGGGGCGAGCTCCTGCCATGAACCGACCAGCGTAGAAGAGGTACTGGAAAGATTACGTTTGGGGATTTACGTAATGATTAGGGAGGGAAGCGTCCGGCGGGAGCTTGACGCTATTGCCTGCATAAAGGACATGGATGTTGATCTGAGGAGATTGATTTTGGTGACGGACGGCGTTGATCAGGCGGATATTTTGTCTAAAGGTTACCTGGAGTTCGTCGTCCAAAGGGCTATCGATAGCGGTTTTGCTCCCATGGATGCGGTGCGGATGGCAACGCTGAATGTGGCCGAGCATTTTTCCCTGGATGGGATCATGGGAGGGATAGCTCCCGGCAAGTATGCCGATATGGCGATTATCCCTGATTTGAAAACCATCAGGCCCCAGTATGTAGTCAGCAGTGGCAAAATTGTGGTCGGCAACGGTAAAGTATTTGCAACCCCCCGTAAACACGTTTACACGGAAGCGAGCCGTCGTAGCGTCCATCTCCCTGCGGCGCTCCAGCCGCAAGATTTTGCGATTCCCATAACGGGCGATGTCACCGAGGTCAGGGTCAGGATTATTGATCAGATTGCGAGGCTGGTGACGGCGGAATTGCATATGGATGTGCCTGTCGTCGGTGGCGAGATCAGAGCGGATGTCGGGCTGGATATTATCAAGGTTGCTGCCATTGACAGGCGTCTTACCCCCGGACGGATGTTTGTCGGGCTCCTGCGGGGCTTCCAGATGCAGGCGGGCGCTTTTGCGACCAGTGCGGCCTGGGACTCATCGGATATCGTTGTCGTCGGCGTTCAGGATGCCGACATGGCGCTGGCCGTAAACAGGATACATGCCATGCAGGGGGGGATAGTGGTCTGCCGGGATGGCAAAGTAATGGCTGAACTCGCCCTTCCCATTTTGGGCCTTATTTCGGATCAGCCGATGGAACTCCTGGCTGCTGATATGGAAAAAATTAACGAAGCCGCCTTAAGCCTCGGCATCCCCTTTGCGAGTCCCTCTTTAACCCTGTGCACCCTCACTACCGCGGCGATTCCCTCCTTCAGGATCTGCGAGGAGGGGCTAGTGAATATTAAGGTAGGAAAAACCGTCGGTCTGGTGGTTTGACAAGGGTTGCAAGGCTAAGATTTCTACCACTGCGATAGCTTAAAGTTGTGCTAAAGAAGGCTTTATTTGCGTCACTGTGAGCAGCGGGGTATTTATTTAAGGAGGGAACGTGTATTTTGAGGAGTTTGCGGCCGGAGCCGAATTTGCTACCGGTTTACGGCAGATCACGGAAGCCGATGTTGTGACCTTTCTGAACCTGTCCCTGCTCAAAAACCCCATTTTTTTAGATGACAGAGCCGCGCAGTCAATGGGACACCCCAAGCGCATTTTGCCCGCTCCCTTGTTGATCAGCGTGGCTATGGGTTTGTGCCAGCAGCGGGGCCTGTTTGATCAGATGGTGGCAGTGCTTGAGTTCGATTACGTAAAGTTCCAAAAACCAAGTTATCTGGGAGATTCGGTCCAGGTGAAAAGCCGGGTGGTCCTTGCCCGCCCGACCAGGCATGTCCAGCGGGGGCTCGTCAGGTTGAACTTTGAACTCCATAATCAGCGGCGGGAATCTGTTTTGGAAATGCAGGCAGTGTATTTAATGTTGCGTCGGGAATCAGGTAGGTGATATAGGGGCACAGACGCTGAATAACGCGGTTGTGGCCGACGCTGCGCTGAATAACGCGGTTTTAGGCAACGGGCCGTTTAATACCGAGGGAGGTCAATTATATCCAATCTATTGATGAAAAGGAACTTGACATATCGATAGATAAAAATGTATTCTCCGCCAGGTCGCGTTACTGATTGGGGATGCGTGCCTTGACGTTTTCAAGGTGTAATGGCTTTAGTTCCGCATGGTTGTGGAGTTGGTGTGTTTCCGGCTTTCATGGTTGCGAGGTCGCGCCTGGGGAGAGTTTTATCCGGCACGCTTCCTGCACTTGTCAACTGGCTAATTGAAAGAGGAAAAAACGAGTCGAACGCTATTTTGTCTGAAAAGGAGTTAAACGATGGTAAGACTTAGATCTACAGGTTTAGGGAAAACTGAGATTCAGGCGCATATGACGGCATTGAGACCGGAGGGAGACCTGCTCGTTTTGGAGATGCAGACGACCAAGCCGGTGCGGTGGCATATCCGGACCGGGCTGCAGCCGGAGGATCGCCTGGGGCTGCTTAAGTGCATGCTTAAGCTCAACTTTAAATTGTTGAAGTTCCTTGTCAACTGGAACCCCAAGAAGGGAAAGCATCCGGAACCGGCTGATTTTTAATTGAATTCATTAATGTAAAGAGAGGGGGTTTTTCATGAGATTTCGATCTACAGGTTTGGGGGATACCGAGCTTTACGCTAATTTGGTAAATGTAGAGATAAAAGAGGATATGCTTATTCTCTATTTTGACACCTACAAGCCTGTGGAGTGGCATCTGCGGGCGGGGATACAGGCGCAGGACCGGCTGGATATGATCAAGCTGATCTTTGGGCTGCACGTTAAGTTGCTTCCCTACCTCTTTAGCTGGCATTCGAAGAATCCTCCCCGTGAGCCCGAGTCGATTTAGGGATAAGGAAAGAACAAAATTTCATTTTTTACCGCTCGTTTGCAGAAAAGAAGAAAAGAAAGGAGTACGTAATGGCAGATAAAACTTTTGATGTAGTCATTGTGGGAGGGGGAAACAAAGCCCTGGTAGCAGGTATGTATCTCCAGAAGTATGGGGGCCTGAGTGTTGGCATCTTTGAGAAGCGGCATGAACTCGGCGGCGGTTGGTCAAGCGAGGAGTCGGCGGCCCCGGGGTTCGTCTCCGACCACCATTCCACGGACCTTGCCTGGTTCTACACGGAGATACTGGAGCAGGATTTTCCCTTTAATGAACGGGGGTATAAATTTGATCCCTACTATGTGGCAGGCGGCGGGGTGTTTTTAGAGGATCACGAACAGTACCTGCTGTACAGCCCCTTTTATGATCCGAATCAGGAAAAGACGGCCACATCCCTTGGCCGTTTCAGCCAGCGGGATGCCGACACCTGGCTGAAAATCTGGGATATGTGGGAAACGGTGGGCAGGGACGCCATCTTCAGGAGATACCTTCACACCCCGGCTTTGAAATACCCCGAGCAGGCCTGGGAACTGGATGAATCGGAGAAGCTTCTTGCCCATCCGAAGATGCAGGCCCTGGGCATGGACCCCAGCTTCATCATGCGTTCCCCCATCGAGGTGGGCAGGGACCTTTTCGAGAATGAATCCCTGATCGCGGGTTTGCTGCGGATTGCCCACAGCTGGAACGGTTTTCCGCCTGATCTCAACGGGGCGGGGCTCACCTTTTTTCTTACCCTGATGGGCCTGCTTGAGTACGGCGGCGGCCACGGGGGAACCCACACCTTAGCCCATGCCGCCTATAAGTGTTTTATCGAGGCGGGCGGGAAGAGTTATGCACAGCATGAAGTAGAGAAGGTCCTGGTGGAAAACGGCAAGGCCACAGGGGTCAGGCTGGTTGACGGTACGGAGATTGCGGCGCGGAAGGCGGTTATTTCCACCTTGCAGCCCGAACAGATGGTGTTCGAACTTACGGACCCGGCGCTTTGGGATTGGCGGATCAAGAGAAGAGTCGCGAACCTTTCGAGATGGCGGATCACCATCACCTGGTACACCTGGGCGTTGCATGAAGCGCCCCACTATCTCGAATCGTGCAAGATCAATCCCGATATCGACAGGGTGGGCTGGCTGACGATAGGGAACAAGGACCCGCATGCGCTCACCATTAACCATTGCAAACGATTTCTGGGCATAGATACAGGTATTGGCGATGACGAACCCAACCTGGTGATCTGTTCCCATCCCGCTTCCGGGGGCGATATGACCCGTGTGCCGGAAGGGAAGTGGTCGATATTGACGGAGGACTTTGTCTTGGGAGCCGACAAGAAGACGGAGAAGGAGTGGCGGGAATACCACAAAGGCCACGCCGATTTCGTGATTGATACGATGCACAGGGTAGCGCCCAATATGACCTGGGATAACGTTATCGACTACACCCC
>JBAQLR010000054.1:0-19908 GCA_049302035.1 Syntrophales bacterium | reverse complement strand
GCCGTGCGGACGGCATCCATGGCGACGTTGCCGCCGCCGACCACCGCCACCTTCTCGCCCAGACAGACCTTTTCCCCCAGATTCACCCGTTTGAGGTAATCGATCCCCGAAAAAACGCCCATTGAATCCTCACCCGGCACGTCCAACCTGACACTCAGTTGCGAACCCACCCCGATAAACAGGGCATCGTAATCCCGCTGCAAGTCCGATAAAATCACGTCCCGGCCGACGCGCGTATTCAGCTTGATGTCCACACCCAAGTCGGTGATGATCCTGATTTCCGCGTTGATGATGTCCTTGGGCAGGCGATATTCGGGAATGCCCACCGTGAGCCAGCCGCCTGCCACGGGCAGGGCTTCAAAAACGGTGACGGCATATCCCTGGACGGCCAGATAGTAAGCGGCCGAGAGCCCCGCCGGACCGGCGCCGACAATCGCCACCGTCTTGCCCTGCGCTTCTTTCTTTTCCGGCACGTATTTTGTGTCATCCTGCAGGTCCAGGTCCGCCACAAAGCGTTTCAGATGCATGATATCGACGGGGGCGTCCACTTGGCCACGCATACAGGCCGACTCGCAGGGGTGGTTGCAGACCCGGCCGCAGACGGCGGGAAAGGGATTCTCCTGTTTGATGAGCTTCAGGGCTTCCCGGTATTTGCCGACGGCAATCAGGGCCACATAACCCTGCACGCTGATGTGGGTGGGACAGGCGGCCTTACAGGGCGAAGTGCCCAGCTTATCCACGGCAAAAGCGCTGGGAATCGCCTGGGGAAAGTGCCGGTAGATGGCCTTTTTCTGATTAAGATTTTCGTTAAAGTCCGAGGGCAGGGAAATGGGACAGGCGTTAGCACAATCGCCGCAGCCTGTACACTTGCTTAAATCAACGTAGCGCGGTTCCTTCTTCAGCCTGGCCTGGAAATGGCCCGGCTCGCCGGTAAGTGAAAGGACGCGGCGACGCGTCAGGATTTCTACATTGGGATGGCGCCCCACTTCAACCAGCTTGGGCGAAAGAATACAGGCGGAACAATCATTCGTGGGGAAAACCTTGTCCAGTTGGGCCATCACCCCGCCGACGCTGATCTCCTTTTCCACGAGGTAAACTTTGATGCCCGAATTGGCCAGATCAAGGGAGGCCTGGATGCCGGCAATACCAGAACCTACTACCATTGCCGCGCCTATCTTTTTATCACTCTCCACTTGTTGAATCCCCGGATTATTATTGAAAATAGAGTCTATTTTTAGGTATCGCGGGCCAAACAAAATTTGAGGACCGCCTTCTATCACCCTTTGTTTTTCGTTTCAAGCTCTTTTTGCCACCTGTCTGACTTCCCAGTAATTAGAAACCCTTACGCCCCATAGTGCTCGTCCAGCCAGTCCCGATAGGCGCCGGTGCGCACCTGGGTGAGCCAAAACTCATTTTCCAGATACCAGTTAATGGTCCGGCGCAGACCAGTGGCGAAGGTTTCCCGAGGCTTCCATTGCAGCTCCCCTTGCAACTTGGAAAAGTCGATCGCATACCGGCGGTCATGGCCCGGTCGGTCGGTCACAAAGGCAATCAGATTGCGTCGGGGGGGGTCCGGCAGCGGGCCGGCAATTTCATCCAAAAGATCGCAAATCATCTCCACGATGGTAATGTTTTCCATCTCCGCCTGACCGCCGATGTTATAAGTCCCGCCTCTTTCCCCTCCCTTCATTACGGCCCAGATGGCCTCGCAATGATCCTCCACGTAAAGCCAGTCGCGAACATTCCTGCCGTCACCGTACAGGGGAATCTGCTTCCCCTCCAGGGCGTTCATAATAACAAGGGGAATCAGTTTCTCCGGAAACTGGTAGGGACCGTAGTTATTGGAACAGTTGGAAATCGTTGTGGGCAAACCGTAAGTGTGATGATAGGCGCGCACCAAGTGATCGGAGGCCGCCTTGGAGGCGGAATAGGGACTGTTGGGACGGTAGGGGGTTTCCTCCGTGAAATAGCCAGCCGCCCCCAGGCTGCCGTAAACCTCATCGGTGCTCACGTGATGAAAAAGGATAAAATTTTCCATCGCCTTAGCCTCTTCGAGAAGATTGAAGGTCCCCATGATATTGGTCGCCATGAAATCCTCAGGATGTTTTATGGAACGGTCCACATGCGATTCGGCGGCAAAATGGCAAACAGCATCGACTTTTTCGCGTCGGAAGATATCACGCATTTTCTCCGATTCGCAGATGTCGGCCTGGAGAAAAACGCAGCGGCCCGGGTGCAGCGCATCGACGTCGCTTAAATTATGAGGATTGCCGGCATAGGTTAGTTTGTCCACATTGATGATCCGGCCCCGGAAATCCGGTTGCCCCAGGAGATAGCGGATGAAATTGCTGCCGATGAAACCACAGCCGCCTGTCACGAGCAGATTTTCCATATTCATATTCCTCCATTTTATTCTTTTCACCGCTATACCAGATCAGCTTACATTTGGAAACAACTACCCGCCCTCTTAAAATCACCTTGACATAACTTAACAGAACAGTTAGCAAACCGCCGTGGACAGAACCATTCCCTTTCCTGCGGGTTTCGCCGGGAACCTGGTGATTCCGCATTAATTTGGAGCCTGACAAAATGAAGATTATCGTCTCTGGATCGCTGGCCTATGACCGCATCATGGATTTTCCCGGACATTTCGCAGATCATATCCTGCCGGAAAAGATTCACGTTTTAAATGTCTGTTTCCAGGTAAACAGCATGACGGTAAAACTTGGCGGCACCGCCGGCAATATCGCCTACGCCCTTGCCCTCATGGGAGAAAAGCCCATTATATCTGCAACCATCGGCCACGATTACCACGGCTATTTTGACTGGTTGGCCAAAATCGGCATCTCTACCGCAAACATCAAAATCATCGAGGCAGAAGCCACTGCCGGCGCCTATATTACCACCGATCAGGCTGATAACCAGATCACCGGCTTCAACCCCGGCGCCATGAAATATGCTGCAAACCTTGATTTATCCGGCTGCCATCCCGGGGATACGATTGTTATCGTGGCTCCCGGCAACCTTGACGATATGAAAAATTATCCCCGCCTCTGTAAAGAAAAGGGGCTCCCGTATATTTTTGACCCCGGACAATCATTGCCGGTATGGGACGGGGCAGATTTGGCCGAGGCAATCGCAGGCTGCAAAATCCTGATTTGTAACGACTATGAGTTGGACCTCATCAGCAACAAGACCTGCCTGAATAAAGCAGAACTCCTGAAGAGGGCCGACACCGTCATTACCACCTTGGGAGAATTTGGTTCACAGGTTTGTACACGGGAAAGGGAAATTAATATCCCCGCCGTCAAGTTAGCCAAGGCCGTGGACCCCACCGGCGCCGGCGATGCGTACCGGGGCGGATTAATCAGCGGTTTGGTATGCGGTAAAAATATGGAGGAGGCAGCAACACTGGGCAGTGTCTGCGCCTCCTTTGCCGTGGAATGCTATGGCACGCAGGAATATGGTTTCACCACCGAGGCTTTCGCTGCCAGGCTCAGGACGTACATGGACATTGCCACGCCCTGAAAAGTTACGGGGAATACCCCCCTGCAAATGCCGGGTTTTAATAACAGCTGCCGGGCGCTTTTTTTCGCCGGTAATAATCCGCCAGGATTTCCCCATGGTCAAACACCAGCGGATCGGGCAAATTATCCTCGCGAAAGATGTCGGCCTCCCCGGCATCGTCAGCAGCCTGAGGGGCTCCCACTGCCGTGGCCATAAAAACCGTGGTAATCGTGTGGTGGCGGGGGTCACGATCCGGCCGTGAATAGGTGTGCATTTGCCCCCTCAGGGTTACAATGAGACCGGTTTCTTCCCTGGCCTCCCTTAGCGCCGCCGCTTCGAGCGATTCCCCGTAATCCACAAACCCACCGGGGATGGCCCAACCTTGCGGTTCATTCTTGCGCATGACCAGGACAATCCCCCGTCCCTCGATTTCAATAATAATATCGACCGTGGGTACGGGGTTACGGTAGCAATCTGTCACCGTACCACAATGGGAACAGACTCTTTTTTCCATCACGCTCATTAAAGTTCCTTTTATCCCTTACAGATAGGTTACCTTGGGCGGTTTCCGTGTCGGCAGGCGATAATATTTCATTTTGGGGTATCCCAGCATTATGGGATATTGGTAGGGATACCCCTCCGGTATGCCCACAAGCTCCCGGATAGATGGCTGAGCGTGCAGCGCCATTTGCATTAACCCCGCCCAGCACGTTCCCAATCCCATCGTAGGCGCAAGCAAATCGAAATAAGAAAGGGCCAGGGTGACGTCCGTCTGCCCCGTCAGCGCTTCCCGCGGCGCCACAGCTATGACCAGCACCGTTGCCTTCCTGAGCACCGGATCAAACCCCAAATCCCAGGCCTTGATAAGCAACGGCAAATAGGGGCTGTTTACAACCATCTGGGGGTTGTCCTGAAGGAGTTGGCGCAGCCAAACTACTGCCATACCGGCTATTTTATGCAACAGCCCTCTATCGCTCAGCACCAGCCACTCCACCAACTGGCTGTTGCTGCCCGTGGGGGCAAAACGGGCGGCCTCAATGAGCCTCTGAATTTTTTCTCTTTCCACAGGCCGTTCCTGGAAAAAACGGATGGAACGTCGGGAACGGAGAAACTGAACGGCTTGATCTTCATCTATCAGAAGCTCCGTATTTATCGTCGGGGAATCCTCCACCGGAATACTTTCATGGCTAAGCGCCCCGTGCGGACATACCGCCACGCAATGGCCACACAACATACACATGCTTTCCCACTCCGGCTCGATTACCGGGTAACTGTTTCCGGAAACCTTAATAATGGTGGACGTGCACTCACTGGCACAAATACCATCCCTCTTGCATTTACTTTCATCAATTTTTAAAAGCCCCACTTAATTCCTCCTTTCTATGTGCAGGTGTCAAAACCTGCCACCTTTGTTTCCGCAATGCCTAGTTTCTCGATTCGGTACCGGAGAGAGTCGGAACTTACCCGGAGCAGTTCGGCGGCTTTGGTTTTGGCCCAACCTGATTTTTCCAGGGCTTTTTCAATGAGTTGCCGTTCCATATGGGCCATCTCCTCGTTCAAGTCTATCCCTTCCGGAGGAATGTCAAACTCCTCTTTAATGCAGCCCCTGGCCCGGACACCGCCGGACAGCACCATGTTTTCCGGCAAAATGATGTTCGACTGTTCCAGGACGATACTGCGTTCGATGATATTTTCCAGTTCCCTGATGTTGCCGGGGAACTCATAATCTAAAAGCAGTTCCAAGGCATAAGCAGATATCTGCTTGATTTCTTTTCCGAATTCGCGGGAATATTTTTCCATGAGATGTTTGGCCAGGAGGGGTATATCTTCTTTTCGCTGGCGTAACGGGGGGATATGCAAAGGAATGACGTTGAGGCGGTAGTAGAGATCCTCCCGGAAGGTCCCCTCCTGAACACTTTTGGCCAGGTCCTTGTTAGTCGCGGAAATTATTCGCGTATCTACCTTGATGTCCTCTGCACCGCCTATTCTGCGGAAGGTTTTTTCCTGGACAACGCGTAAAAGTTTTACCTGCAGGGCAGACGGCAATTCGGCAATCTCGTCGAGAAAAATCGTGCCGCCGCAGGCAATTTCGAAAAGACCGGCCTTGTCCAAATAGGCCCCCGTGAAGGAACCTTTCATATAGCCGAACAACTCGGATTCTAATAAGTTTTCGGGAATTCCACCACAATTTATGACGACAAAAGGCATGTGCTTCCGAGCGCTGTTTTCATGCAGGGCTTTGGCTACGAGTTCCTTGCCCGTCCCGCTTTCGCCCAAAATCAAGACGTTCACATTGGTATTGGCCACTTTTTTGATGATGCTATAAACTTCTAACATGCCTTCACTCTTGCCGATCATTTTCCCGAAACAAAGGGCATCCTGCAAACCTTTCATAAACAGCACATCGCCTTTTCTAATACCTTTCTTCGCCAGGGCATTGCGAATCGTGACCTTTATTTCCTCAATATCAAAACCCTTCTCAATATAGTCGTAGGCCCCCGCCTTCATCGCCGTCAAGGCCGTCTCGCGTGAGGCGTAGGCCGTAATCAGAATGGCCATTGTTTCCGGGGAAATGTCCTTTAATCCTTTTAGAAACCCAATCCCGTCGACACCGGGCATCTTCAAGTCGGTAATAACCAGATCAAATTTTTCCTGCCGACAGAGTTCCCAGGCCTTTGCCGCATTTGCCGCCACAACCACGCGATAGCCCTCCCGACTCAGCATTATTTCCATAAATTCACGCATGCCCTGATCGTCATCAACTACCAGGATATTGGCCATTTTACCTCCTGTTACCTACAATTGGTTACTCAACATCCACATTTTCCGCCAGGGGCAAGCGCACCACGCATTTGGTCCCCTTGCCAACTTCGCTTGCTATTTCGACCTTCCCCCGATTGTGCTCAACCACCCGGCTGACAATTGCCAAGCCCAGGCCGGTCCCATGTTCTTTGGTTGTATAAAATGGCTCAAAAATATTGGTCAAGTTGGCAGCCTCAATGCCGCAACCCGTATCGGCGACGCTTATTTCCAGGCAAGCGGGCAAGATGCCGTTATCACAGCGTCTGGTCTCAATTCGCAAGAAGCCCTGGCAGGGCATGGCTTGCAAGGCATTGAGAAAAAGATTCCAGACGATGTGCCTGATGTCCTCCTTATTAACATAAACCCAGGCGTCTTTAGCCAAATCAAGTTCGAGGCTGATTCCCCCGTGCCAGTCGGGCGTGTATCGTAATGCTTCCAAAACATCTTCAATCATGTCGCTGGTATTTACCAGTATAGGCTGTCCCGGCGCCGGTCTGGCCAACAGGAGAAAGTCTTTCAGGAAACTTTCCAATTGTTCCTTGCCCCGCAAGATGATGCGCAACAAACGTTCATCACTTTCCTGTAACCTCAGCCCCCTGCCTAAAACCTGAATCGACCCGCTGATGGTCGCCAGGGGGTTTCTTATCTCGTGGGCCAGACGGGCGGCCATCTCACCGATCAGGGCCATACGACGGCCTTTTTCGTAGTTTTCTTCCATATTCTTGATGGAAGTAAGATCCTGAAAAATGATGACGTCGCCGATCTTCTCGCCCTTACTGTCTTTTAACGAGGAGATGGAGCACCCTAGGATTACTTGGCGGTTTTCCCTGGTTTGGAAGGCCATTTCAAAACGGTTTTCTACCGGCATGTTTTCCCCTTTGCCCAGCAAATCTACGCTGGCAGGAAGAATCTCCGTCAGTTGTTTATCTTCCACCTCAGGGAAGCGATAACCCGTAATTGCCTCTGCCGCAGGGTTGAATGATTTTATCCGTCCGGCCTGATTGATGGTCAATATGCCCAGGCTCACCGATTCCACAATGCTTCTGTGCAACATGTCCAGTTGCTCAAAGGCATCTTCCCGGGCCGCCAGCAAGAGACGCAGCTTTTTCTCCTTTCCCACCACAAAACTTGCCAAAAAGGCAATTATGTAAAAAGAAAGTATGTGGGTAAAAAGCCGGGCAAAGACATAGCCGACAAGGGAGGAGTTGTCGCCAGGAACAGAATAAAGGGGTTGAATCACTTTGTAGTATTCCAGGTCCAGGAGCGTTCCATAAGTGATACTGCAAGCGGAAGCGATAATAAAGCTGCCGCTTCTTTCCAGAAACAGGACGGAATAAATAATTATCAGGGTGTAAAAAACGGAATAGATGCTGCTTGTCCCCCCGGTGACATAAACCATGGAAGTGACTAATGCCACATCACAAAAGGATTGGATATAGACGTTAAGCTTGATGCTTTTGATAATGGTCGGCAAGAGGAGATAACAGAACGAAAGAACATAGGTTGTGACGATAATCATGTAATAGAGGGAAAGTGAACGCCGGGGAATAAGTTCCATTTCCTCAAGGTCGCTAAATACGGCAATGCCCAGCAGAAAGGTGATGATAGCAACCCTTCCCAGCAACAGCCAGTGCATGCGGGAAAACAATTCTTCCGGCTCTAATCGGTAATTATCCATAATGCTTTTCTATACAAAAGATTGTCTAAATACTATACTAAAAAAATGCTTAGACCGCTAATCTATCCCACCATTGCCCTCATGGGCGGCATCACCGCAGGATATTACCTGCCCCTGCCCGTCATGCTGCTCCCCGCGGTCGGCCTCATCGTGCTGCTCATTGGCCTGATGCTGGCGCTGAAAGCGAAGATGACGGTCGTCATCCTGCCTGTAACCGCCGCCGCAATGTTTTGCCTGGGCTTCCTGGATATCAGCCATACTCTCCACATGGCGCCGCCTCCCGGCCATATTGTTCACCATTTGAGCGCAGGGAAAATGACTTTGGAGGGAATCATCGACGAAACTCCTCAGGAGGCGCCAGAAGGGCAAGGGCTCGTAGTTGCCCTCCGCAAGCGGATGGCGGACAATCGGCATATGCCTGTGACAGGCAAGGCGATGCTACAGGCGCCGTCAGGCGACAGAGCTTGGCAATACGGCGACCTCATCCGCTTCCGCAGCCATTTACGGCGGCCGCATAACTTCCATAATCCCGGGAGTTTCGATTATGAAAAATGGTTGCGCGCCCAGGATGTCCTGGTACAGGGAAAAATCAACACTCCTGCCGATATCGTGCTCATCAGGCCAGGCCTGGGAAACAAATTCAAAATGGCTATCGAGCGGGTAAGAGACCAACTCCGTCAAGTAATCACCGCTAACGCCAATCCACCGGCAAGAGAAATTATCCAGGCCTTGCTGTTAGGGGAGACGAAGCCCATCCCGCCTTTGCTCAGGGAAGATTTTAACCGGACCGGGACCAGCCACATCCTGGCAATTTCCGGACTTAACGTGGCCCTGGTCGCTTCTTTTGCCATTTTTTCCGCCATGCTTCTCATGAAGAGTTCGCCCTATCTACTCCTCCGATTCAATGCCATCAGGGTTGCCACCATTACCGCTCTGATACCCGTTGTTCTTTACACATTAATTGCCGGGATGGGCATTTCCGTGATCAGAGCTGCCCTCATGCTGCTCACCTTTCTTCTGGCCGTGCTCCTGCGCAAGGACCGAGACCTTTTCAACACCCTGGCGCTTGCGGCTCTCGTCATCCTGGTGATCAGCCCCTATTCACTCTTCGATATTTCCTTTCAGCTTTCTTTTACCGCCGTGGCTTCCCTCATCTTTGTCTCGCCTCTCCTTAGCGGAATCCTTCGGACAAAGCAGGAGGACGGCGCTAAGTCAATCAGTTCTCTCCCCCGAAAGATCGGCCGCAGCCTGAGCCTCTTCGTCCTTGTCTCACTCAGCGCCACTTTGGGAACGCTGCCGATCATTGCTTATGCTTTTAACGGTTTTTCCACCATCACCCTCCTGGCCAACCTTGTTGCCGTCCCATTGCTGGGCATGGTTGCTCTGGCCCTGGGGTTGGCCGTGATTGTCGTACTTCCCCTTTCCGCAACACTTGCCGGGCTGCTGGTCAAGCTTGCTGCGTTGCCGGTCGGGCTGTCGGTGACGACAATAAAATTTCTGGCTTCCTTGCCCGGCTCATACGTCTTCGTGACGACGCCTTCCCTGCCGGAGATAACCTGTTATTATCTGCTCTTCGTTGTTATTGTTACCATGATCCGCCATAAAGTCGAGAGGAAAGCTCTCACGGACAGTCAAGGGAGTCGGCAACCGCGGTTTCTTAGACTTACACTTGTAATTTTAATCATCTTTTTTGCTGTTGATGCCATTTATCTGGCTGCCAGGGAACATTACCGGCACGGGCTCGAGGTCACGGCCATCGATGTCGGCCAAGGCAGCGCCGCGCTCATTCGTCTGCCAGGTGGAAAGGAGATGCTCATCGACGGCGGCGGCAGCGCCGTCGGCAGTTTTGACGTGGGAAAATTTGTGCTCGCACCTTATTTGCGGCGGCAAAGGATCGGCAAACTCGATCTGGTGGTCTTGACGCATGCCCACCCCGATCACTTTCAAGGCCTGCTGTACGTCCTGAAAACTTTCCCTGTCCGGGAGGTGTGGACGAACGGTTATCCCTCTTCCTCTGCAGACTACCAAGGTTTCCTGAACATTATCCAGGAGAAGAACATCCGCCACCGGATTTTGCGTAACGATGTAAAAAACATGATGATAAACGGCGTTATGATCGATGTCTTAAATGCCGGGGAAGCGCCGTCACAAGTTTCCGGGCAGGCAGCGAAATATTATGAGACTAACGATACTTCGCTGGTGGTCAGGATTGCCTTCGGTAATATTTCCTTCCTTTTGCCGGGAGATATTTCTGCAGCAAGAGAAGAAAAACTGCTGGCGACGGGCGACAACA
Organism: Syntrophales bacterium; assembly: GCA_049302035.1. Lineage (GTDB taxonomy): Bacteria > Desulfobacterota > Syntrophia > Syntrophales > JACQWR01 > JAPLJV01. The sequence goes on along the minus strand of JBAQLR010000054.1, from coordinate 9,628 downwards.
TCAGGAGCGACGTCCTTTTTGCGCCCCACCACGGCAGTTTGACTTCCAGCAGCAGAGCGTTTCTCCAGGCCGTCAGACCTCAGATTGCCGTTATCAGTTGCGGATTCGACAACAGCTTTAACTTGCCTCATCCTGCGGTACTGGCAAGATATGCCGCGCTGCCGACCCGCATCTACCGGACTGACCAGAACGGCGCCGTTACCATTGCCACGGACGGCGAGAGTGTAAAGGTGGCAACCGTCGTTCGCTAAATGGGCGCCCCCGGTCATTTCCCCGTTATTTCATTGACACAAGCGTTTGTTTTGATTATATTCTCGCCAGGAAAGCGTGACAATGCACCGGGGTAACTTTAAAAAACCTTAAATTCAGGAAAGTCGAAAACATGGGCCTCCTCAATCTGTTGATCAACGATCCCCTCTCCTTTCTTCTCCTTGCTTTACCGCTGTTATATTCCATCATTATTCATGAGCTGGCACACGGGTGGGTGGCCTCTCGCATGGGCGATCAGACAGCCAGGTTGATGGGGCGCCTGAGTCTGAATCCGCTGAGGCATCTTGATCCTGTGGGCACGGTCATGCTTTTCCTCTTTGGTTTTGGCTGGGCCAAGCCGGTGCCCGTGAATTTCCATAACCTTCGTGAACCGCGCAAGGGGATGATCATGGTTTCCGCGGCGGGGATCATCGCCAATCTGATACTGGCCTTCCTGGCCGTTTTCCTGCAGCGTCTCCTGGCCCCGACACCTTCGAGCGTGCTCGAAACTTTTCTCTATTATATGGCCCAGATCAATATCATCCTGGCATCCTTCAATTTGATTCCCATCCCGCCCCTGGATGGGTCAAAGATCCTGATGGGGTTCTCCCCGCCCCGCCTCCAGTATGCCTTGTCCCGCCTTGAGCCCTATGGATTTTTTATTTTGATCGGCCTTTTGTATCTGGGGGCTTTAAATCCACTGATTAGCCTGCTCCGTGGGATAATCATGAATATTATCAGCCTTGTTTTGTCTTAGCAATTCAGGAAATACCTGCCATGGCGATACCCTAAAAATGCTTGAGTGCGGGCTTGCCTACGGGGTAAACATTAAACCCGAGGTCAAAGCACCGTTGATGATTAAGGATGTTTCTGCCGTCGAAAATGCAGGCCGGTTTAATCATGTTGTGGTAGATGCTCTGGAAATCAAGTTCCTTATACTGCGGCCATTCCGTGAGGACGGCAATGGCATGGCAATTACGCGCGGCCTCATAGGGATCTTCTTCATAACTGATCACACCCTCCAGCCCTTTCATGTCTTTGCGGGCGTTGCTCAGGGCATGGGGATCGGAAATTACTAACTCGGCTTTTTCTTCCAGCAAACGTTTGGCAATATTGATCGCCGGGCTTTCCCTGGTATCGCCGGTGTTGGCCTTAAAGGCAAAGCCCAGCAAGCAGATTTTCTTGCCCTTCAAGGTGTTGTACATGGCATGCAGCATCTGGGCGAGAAAGCGCTCCTGCTGGTATTCGTTGATCTTGACAACGCTTTCCCAATACGCGGCAACTTCTGTAAGACCGTATTGCAGGCACAGGTAAACCAGATGGAGGATATCTTTCTTGAAACAAGAGCCGCCAAAGCCGATGCTTGCTTCCAGAAATTTTGGTCCGATGCGGCTGTCGAGACCGACCGCCCTGGCAACTTCCTTGACATCGGCCTCTGTTTTTTCACAGAGGGCCGAAATGGCGTTGATGGAAGATATGCGCTGGGCCAGAAAGGCATTGGCCACAAGTTTTGATAATTCGCTGCTCCAGACGTTAGAGGTGACGATTTTTTCCCGGACGATCCAGTGAGCGTAAATTTCGATCAGCGTATCCCGTGCCTTTAAGCCGCTTGCCGTTTCCCTTGAACCGATCAGGATGCGGTCCGGATTTTCCAGATCCTTGATGGCCGTGCCTTCGGCAAGGAACTCGGGATTCGACAAGACCTCGAATTGCAAGCCGTCGGGAGCTCCCTTTAGAATGCTTTCCATCGCCAAGGCGGTTCTCACCGGCAGGGTGCTCTTTTCCACGACGATTTTGGCAGAGTTTGAATGCTCCAGGATCTGCCGTGCGGTTTTTTCCCAGTAATGCAAATCGGCCGCCATGCCGGCGCCCACGCCAAAGGTTTTGGTGGGTGTATTGACGCTGACGAAAATGATGTCGTTGTCTCTGATGCCTCCTTCGACATCGCAACTGAAAAAGAGGTTTTTCCCTCGGGCTTGCTGCACAATTTCAGAGAGCCCCGGTTCATAAACCGGCAGATTATCTGAATTCCATGCCGCAATGCGGCTTTCATCAATATCCACCACCGTAACCCGGCAATGGGGGCACTTGTGGGCGATCATCGCCATCGTGGGACCGCCGACGTAACCGGCGCCTATACACAGGATTTTTTTTTCAAAATTCATATCTGCCTCTCAAAGGATGCTGCGGAAATAAGCAATGGTCTTCGCCAGGCCCTCTTCCAGCGCGACTTTTGGCTGCCAGGAAAGCGTTTGCCGGGCGAGGGAAATGTCCGGTTGGCGCTGGGCGGGATCGTCAGGGGGGAGCGCCTGGAAAATGATTTGCGAGGAACTGCCCGTCTTGCGGATGATGATTTCCGCAAGTTCCAGAATGGTAAATTCCTGAGGATTGCCCAAGTTGACCGGGCCGGTGAAACTATCGGCGCTTTCCATGAGGCTTATGAGACCGGTAATAAGATCATCAACATAACAGAAGGAACGGGTATGCGATCCATCGCCATAGATGGTAATGTCTTCGCCCTTTAAGGCCTGCACGATAAAATTACTCACCACCCGTCCGTCGTTCAACGCCATGCGCGGCCCATAAGTATTGAAAATCCTCGCAATTTTTATTTTTACCCGGTTCTTGCGATGGTAATCCATCATCAGACATTCCGCCGCCCTTTTGCCTTCATCATAACAACTCCGGATACCAATCGGATTAACCTTACCCCAGTAATCTTCCTTCTGGGGACTTATTTCCGGATCGCCATAAACCTCTGAGGTGGAGGCCTGAAGAAGCTTTACGTTCAGCCGCTTGGCCAGCCCCAGAACGTTGATGGCGCCCATGACATTGGTCTTGATAGTTTTGATGGGGTTATACTGGTAGTGGACCGGTGAAGCGGGGCAGGCCAGATTGTATATCTGATCTACCTCCAGAAAAAGAGGATTGATAATGTCATGGCGGATCAACTCGAAACGCGGTTTGCCCATAAGAGGCAGAATATTATTTTTGCTGCCGGTGAAAAAGTTGTCCAGGCAGATGACCTCCTGCCCGGCGTTTATCAGGCGCTCGCATAGGTGTGAACCCAGGAAACCGGCGCCGCCGGTGATGAGAATGCGTTCCATAATTGTTAGCCTCGTATCATGAAGGTGGTTTTAGTGGCAATCAAAGGGTAATTTTGGTATTAGACTCTAATATGTGAGCGGATGTCAACTGGGAATTGCAAACTGCGGACCATAATGAGGATGAATCAGGAACCTGAGCCGGGCAGACGGGGCAAACTTTATATTGTGGCCACTCCTATCGGAAATCTGGAGGACATAAGCCTGCGGGCGCTTAAGGTGCTCAGGGAAGTCCCGTTGATTGCCGCCGAGGATACGCGACGGACGAAAAAACTCCTGAACGCTTATCAAATAACTACCCGTTTAACCAGCCTTTACGAACATAACGAATTTAAAAAAAGCGGCGCCCTGATTGGCGCCATATTGGCGGGTGCTGATATGGCGTATGTGTCGGATGCCGGGACGCCGGGGCTTTCCGATCCCGGCTACCTGCTTGTCCAAGAGGCGTTGACCCATGATATCCAGGTTGTTTCCATTCCCGGCGCCTGCGCCGCTATTGCCGCCCTGAGTGTCTCCGGCCTGCCGATGGATAGTTTCGTGTTTCACGGGTTTTTGCCTGCCAAGTCCGGCAAGCGGCGGCATTTTCTCGAGTCTCTTGAAGATGAGACCAAGACCATGATCTTCTATGAATCTCCCAAGCGGTTGATGGCGACGCTCGGAGACATGCAGGCAGTTTTGGGCAACAGAAGAGCGATGGTGGCCAGGGAACTGACAAAAATGTATGAAGAAACAGTCCGAGGCAACCTGGGGGAGATCATCGCAGCTTGGCGGGCAAGAGATTTGAAAGGAGAGATAACCCTTGTCCTGGCGGGCAAAGAAAAAACAGCGGCTGCCTGTTCCGATGATTATGTGTTGGAGCTTCTGGAAATCTACAGGAAGAGCACGGGGCTTTCAGAGCGTGACCTGGTGGAAAGAATCTCCAGGGAACTGGGATTATCCAGGAGGATAGTTTACCGATTGGCAATGCAGGCCAAGGGGGCTAATATTTAAGGCATTGATTTCCCTTGAACTGTTCAAACCGGTGTGGTAGATTCTTTACTCAGGAAGAAGGCGACCGGCACCGGACAGGCGGTACCACGGAAGGGCAGGCAAGGGCTTTTGAGATATGGAGAAAGGCGGGCGCGCAGACATGGCGATTAAAGAAGAAATGCCAAAACCGATGGATCGTGATGGCGATTGTGTCGTTGAAGTGACAGCTTTATCTCCAAAACTAATGAGCGAGCGGGAAAACATTGTTGTCCGCGGCCACGGTTATAACCGGGTTTTGAAGCCGGAAGACAAGATATACAACCTTTGCGACGTCTTCGAGGAAGGGAAAGTAGTACCACTTTTATCATCTTCCCCTGGGGAGGCGATGGAAGAAGGGGTTCGCAAAATCGTGCTGGAGACTACCGAAAGGATTGCCAGGGAACTTATCCCGGATATTGCGGAAAGGGTCATAAGGGAAGAAATCGAAAAAATAAAGCATTCCCCTGGTGGTGAAGTTTGCAGTTAAACGGAGACCGTGTCATGAGAAAAAAAATCCTGCCGATTATTTTTTTTCTGTCTGTTTTTTTATGGCCGCAACCCGTAGATGCGATCAGGGCTACCAACGTCAAGATCGGCAAGGGGGAGGCAATCATCTCCTATTTGGCTGGCGCCGCCCAGGTGATGTCGATGGGGACGGATGTTTTCCAGACTCTGAAAATCGGTGATAAGCTGGCTGCCGGTGCGGAGGTAAGCACCGGCTCAAAGACGAAGATCGAGCTGATAATGCCCGATAAATCAAGGCTCCGCTTTGCGGATGATTCCCGGTTCAAGCTGGTGCAGATCGAGGCCGGCGAAGCAGAGCCACGGTCAATAAAAGTTCATCTGGCCCTTGGCAAAGCTTGGGCAAATGTGAGCAAGGCTGTCGGCGCCGAAAGCAGTTTCGCTTTGACCTGTGAAAATGCCATTGCCGGTGTCCGGGGCACAATCTACCGTCTCGATGTTAATGAAGATAAATCGGCGCTGGTAAAAGTATATGACGGGGCAGTAGCGGTAACCGGTGGAGGGAAGGCGCTTGAACCTCCCCAATTGATCGGGGCGCCGCAAAAAATCGCCGGTCCCCTGCCCATTGTCGGCCCCAAGCCGGTGAGCATGGAAGAATGGACCTTTGTTGTCAAAGCTATGCAGCAGATCGTCATTGGCGGCGACGGCAAGCCACAGAAACCCCAGCCTTTTGCGGAACGGGAAGACCAGGATAGTTGGGTCGAGTGGAACAAAGCTCAGGACAGTAAGCATGATTAGTGAGTTAGAAACGGCTACTTGCAGTAAGCCGTTTCGTGAACGAACTTATCATGTTGTTTAGCGGGATTAGCAGGTAAAAACGATGCGTGCAACGTGAACCTCCCCAATTTCTTGTCGCTTTTCAGGATTATCCTTGTTCCCGTTACGATCGTTTACCTCATTGATGGCTCATATATTACCGCCCTGGTGATTTTTAGTCTGGCCGGCATAACGGACGCACTGGACGGTTTTCTCGCACGCGTCCTGCACCAGAAAACATTGTTGGGCGCCTATCTTGATCCTCTCGCTGACAAAGCGTTGTTGACCGCCTGTTTCATCACGCTGTCTATCCTGCAAGTAATTCCCAGTTGGCTTACGGCCATCATCGTAACAAGAGACTTCATTATCCTTTTTGGTATTTGTGTTTTATTTATGGTATCCGGCTCTCTTGAAATTAGACCGGCTTTCATCAGCAAGATAACCACTGCTCTGCAACTCCTTACCGTCTTTCTGGCCCTTATATACAAGTCACTAGGGGGCGACGGGCATCACCCCTTACTCTACGTACAATATTGGCTGACGGCGGGATTTACCGTTATTTCCGGAGTAAATTATGTATTCACGGGGATAAAGGCGATAAACCACAATGGCCCGCAATAAACCGCAAGCTCTAATCCTCAATACTTCACATGCAGCAGAAAAAGGCCCTGGGGTGGGGCGGTTATCCCGGCGTATTTACGGTCCCTGGCTTGCAATATCCCCGCCAGTTCTTCCAGGGTTCGCTTGCCTCTGCCAATTTCCGCCAAAGTGCCCACGATCGACCGCACCATATACCGTAAGAAGCCGTCTGCTTCCAAGTAGATACTGACAATGTCGGAACTCTTGCTTTCCACGCGGGCCTCCGTGATGGTCCTGACACAATCCGCCGCCGCCGACCTTTTCCCGCAGAAAGCCGAAAAATCATGGCAGCCCTTAAGCAAAGAAAGTCCTCTTGCCATACTGTCAAGATCAAGGGGCGCCCGGACATGCCAGGTATAAGGACGATAAAGAACCGGTCGGATAGGCCCGTTAAATATCCGGTACATGTAGGTTTTGCTCTTGACATCAAAACGGGCGTGAAAGGATTCTGCGACCTCTTTAAGTTCCTTAATGACAATATCGCGTGGTAAGATGCCGTTGAGGCCGACCAGGAGATTTGGCGCACCGATAGGAGAAGTGGTTTTAAAGTGAGCTGCCTGGTTTACGGCGTGCACACCCGCGTCGGTTCTGCCGGACCCGAAAACCGCCGTCTTTTCGCCGGTCATCCGGCTGATGCTTTCTTCCAGAACTTGCTGAATGGTGGGGAGATTCTTTTGCCTTTGCCAACCGTGATAGCCACTCCCATCGTATTCCACAATCATTTTAAGATTACGCATGTTTGTCACGGTCCCGGCGATTGCTTCAAGTCAAGCAGCAGCCTCACCTGCCGTTCAAGGCCTCAATCGCAGGCAATGCTTTGCCACCCAGCAGTTCCAGAGAAGCGCCGCCGCCCGTGGAAATATAGGTAATTTTGTCGCTTTCGCCGGTCATGTTGATGGCCACGTCCGTATCGCCACCGCCCACAATGGTGGTAGCGTAGGAATTTGCCAGACTATGCGTGAGGGCCGTGGTTCCCCGGCTGAAGGCATCGATTTCAAAAACACCCATGGGGCCGTTCCAGACGATGGTCTTGGCGTTATTCAATGCCTCCGTAAAGAGCATGATCGTGGCTGGTCCTATGTCCAGTCCCATCCAGTTGGGATTAATCTCCTGTATGGGCACAATCTTTGTTTCTGCCTCTGCGCTTTTTGCCTCGGCAATAACGCAATCTACGGGCAAATACAATTTGATGCCCAGGGCTTTTGCCTGGTCAAATACTTCATGGGCCGTGTCCAAGAGATTATCCTCCACCAGTGACTTGCCCACCTCGTATCCCAGGGCTTTCAGGAAAGTAAAGGCCATGCCGCCGCCAATAATCAGCTTGTCCACTTTCTGGATCAGGTGAAACAGGGCTTCCAGCTTGCCGGATACCTTGGAACCGCCGACAATCGCGACAAAGGGGCGGATGGGATGGTCCACGGCATTTTTCAGGTAGTTGAGTTCTTTTTTTATCAGAAAACCTGCCCCGCACTCCTTGACAAACTTTACAATGCCGACGTTCGAGGCGTGGCTGCGATGGGCATTGCCGAAGGCATCGTCAATATACACATCGGCGTAAGCGGCTAATTCTCTGGCGAAGCCCTCATCATTGGCCTCTTCCTGTTTGTGGAATCTCAGGTTTTCCAGCATGAGGACGCAGCCAGGCTCAATATTGTAAACCATTTTCTTTACATCGTCACCGATGCAGTCCTTAGCCAAATGGACCTCCTTGCCCAAAAGCCGCGACAGCCTTCTGGCGACGGGGGCCAAGCTGAATTCCAGCGCCACCTTGCCTTTCGGCCTTCCAAGGTGGGACATGATGACGACCTTGGCTCCTCCATCGAGGGCGTAATTAATCGTGGGCAGAGCAGCCCTGATGCGAACATCGTCGGTGATGTTTAAACTGGCGTCCAGAGGGACATTAAAATCAAACCGACACAGTACCGCTTTGCCTTTTATATTAATTTCATCAATAAATTTCACGTGTTCCCCCTTCTTGATTCCCGTCTTGATTATTAAGTGTTGTTGCAATCGACATCGCAGGAACAATTACGAGACCAACAGCCACGCTATATCCTACCCGCTTAAACGGGTCAAGATAGAAATTTATGATCGATGCCCTGCCTGCGGGAAAAGCCGCGAAATCGGCTAAAAATAAACGTGGCTACCCAGGCGAATCGGATGTAAATGCCTTGCAATAAATTAATGATTAAATGCTTCCGAGGGACGACTATTTCAGCTTTCGCAGGATGTTTGGGCGTAGAATCTTGTTCGGGATGTTTGCCGGGTAGGTGGGGTAATCGGGCGGCGGTGGCGGAAACGATGGTAGCGTCATCAACGGAGGGGCAGCAAATAGCGGTGGCTTGCTGCCATCCGGCATACGCGAGGCAGATAGGGTGTCCGCAATGTTCCCCTCCCTCTTCTTATCTTTGGCATCAAGTGTTACCTTGATTTTATCATCCCCTTGCGCCTGTCTTTTACCTCCTTCGGGGCCATGCACTTGGGATTTCCGGGGACCCCTGGTGAATAAAAAACTAGCACGGTGTTTCCTGATTACCCTCACCTTGAACGTTCGGCCAAAGCATGACTTGATATAATCTTTCCTATAGGCTATACTTCGGATAGCCTATAGGAGGTGCAATCATGGTGACAAAGATTCAGAAATGGGGGAACAGTCAGGGGTTACGCCTTGCCAGACAGGTGCTTGAGGACGCGTGCATTTCGGTCGGCGACGACGTTGATGTATCCGCGCGGGATGGTGTGATTGTTATTGCTCCCGTGAGGCGTATTCGCGGCGGACAGAGCCTGCAAGAACTGGTGTTACGCATACCCCAGAACTACGAGTCAGGAGAGGCTGATTGGGGCGGACCAGTTGGCCGGGAGGTGTGGTAAGTGAGACCTTACGTTCCGAAGAAAGGGGACTTCGTTGGCGTTACATTCGACCCACAGTCTGGTCACGAGCAGAGGGGCCGTCGCCCTGCCTTGGTTGTGAGCAATACCCTGTTTAACGAACGAACGGGCCTTGCAATTGTTTGCCCCTTAACTACGACAGATAGGGGCTACCCTTTCCATGTGGCTGTAACGGATAACCTCGACATAAGCGGATTTGTCATGGTTGAGCAAGTGAAGTCCATCGATTTTCGTGCACGTAAGGCCAAGCTTATAGGGAAGGCTTCGGGCGGGATGCTTGACGCGGTTCTCTCCATTCTTGATGCCTGCATTTATTAAAGGCCGAGGGTATTCCGGTATTCCGGGGACAGTATACTAAACTATTGACATTTGTTGTGAAGGTTTGATAAATCTAATCCCATGGCACGGATAGCAAGAATCGTCTCAGTAGGAATACCTCACCATGTTACTCAGCGGGGCAA
>JBAQLR010000053.1:0-21891 GCA_049302035.1 Syntrophales bacterium | reverse complement strand
GGCACGGTCAGTGCTGCGATCCCGACCGGATGGCCGCCGCAGCCGCGCAAGCCGGGCGCATCGCCATCCAGCGGACAACGCTCTATGATACTGATAACTTCCAAGCCTGCCGCCAGCCATGCTGGTCCCTCCACTTTACCGATTCTCCTTGACAAATAGAATGTTCGTTCTATTATAGGCGGTCTGATTTTCTCAAGGAGAGGAATTCATGGCCGCTCCTGCCGCCGTTTATCGCCCACGAAGTCCGCAAGATTCTGATTACTACCGCTGCGTTGAAGATTATTTTGAAACCTTTTTCCAAATCTTTGATGACTATTTCTCCAGGCAATACGGATTCTGGCGGCCCTATGTCGAGCAGGTAATCTATCGCTATCTCGATTGCGGTGATCTGCACAATGGCTTTGCCCGTGTGAAATGTAAAGACTGTGGCCATGAATATTTGTCGGCATTTTCTTGCAAGCGCCGCCATTTTTGCCCATCATGCCATCAGAAACGCGTGGTGGAATTCGGGGAGTGGCTCTGCATGGATGTCCTCAAAAAGATTCCTCACCGGCATTTCGTATTCAGCATCCCGAAAATCCTTCGCCGTTACTTTCTCTATGATCGAAAGCTGCTTGCCGATCTCAGCCGCTGCGCCTGGGAATCCCTGAAAGTTTTTCTCCACACTATCGGGCGCCGAGCGTCCTTACTACAGGATCATGATCGAAACCATGAACGAAGGGGCCATCACCCTGGCCTCAGATGGCACGATCCTTTTCTGTAAACAACGTTTTGCAGATATCATCAAGGGGGCTCTGGAAAAAGTAATGGGATCTTCAATATACCAATACATTTCATCAAAAGACCTTCAATTATTTGAGGCATTGGTCAAGCGGGGTGTAAAGGGGTACAGTAATGTGGAATTGGTCTTACAGACCAATAGTGAAAATATTGTCCCTGTCTTCCTGGCCGCAAGTTCTCTTCAGCTCGCGGATATGCACGATGCCGTGTGCATAGTGGTTACCGACCTGACGGAACAAAAGCGCAATGAAGCGATGCTGACAGGGGCACAAGTGACAGATCAAATCCTCAATCAAACTGAGGAAATATTTGTTCTCTGCGACAACCAAGGCCGTATCATCCGTGCAAATCAGTCGACCAACAGGCTCCTCGGCGGAAGCCCCCTCTTCCAGACGTTTGATGAGGCACTTCGCCTCCTCTATCCCGACGGGACTCCTTTTGTCCTTCTCTCTGCAATGAGTGACAAGGTCCTCCGTGCGGTTGAGGTCCTTTTCACACATGGGGATAAGGGGTCTTTTTCCTTTCTATTGAGTGCAAAGCCACTTACCACTGATAAAGGCGTCATCGGCATTGTTGTCGTCATTGTGAACATCACCGAGCACAAGAAGAAGGATAAGGCGCTAAAAAAGCCCATGACGAGCTCGAACGGCAGGTGGAGGAGCGGACGGGTGAACTTCGGGCGGCTCTCTCGGAGATCAAAACAATGAAAGACCAACTCGAGGCCGAGAATATTTACTTACGCCGAGTGGTCACCATGAGACATCGATTCGACCATATTATCGGGAAAAGCGATGGTCTCAAGTATGTTCTCTATCGAGCGGAGCAGGTGGCTCCTCTGAACACAACGGTCCTCATCCTCGACGAGATCGGGGAACTGCCGCTGGAGGTGCAGGCAAAGCTGCTCCGCGTGATCCAGCATAGCGAGTTTGAGCGCCTGGGCTCATCCCAAACCATCAAAGTCGATGTACGGATCCTGGCAACGACCAATCGAAACCTTGATGAAGAGGTCCGCAAAGGCCGGTTTCGGGAGGACCTGTATTATCGGCTCAACGTCATACCCATCACTGTCCCACCACTGCGGCAGCGGAAAGAAGACATCCCGCTGATGGTTCAGGTCTTTATAGAACGATACTCCAGGAAATTGGGCAAACAGATCACGTCGATCCCAAAGGAGACGATGAAGGCGCTTCAGGATTATCCGTGGCCCGGAAACGTCCGGGAGCTGGAAAGTGTCATTGAACGGGCCGTGATCTTGTGCCCCGGGCCGATTTTGCAGCTGGCAGATAAACTGGAGATTTCATCCCACCAATTTTCATCTATTATGAGGACATTGGAAGAGACGGAGCGAAACCAAATTCTTAAAATCCTTTCCGAAACCCGATGGCGCATCGAGGGGAAGGACGGGGCCGCAGCGATCCTGGGTCTCCACCCGAGCACCTTAAGAGCGAGGATGCATAAGCTCGGGATACTCCGGCCGGAGACAAAAAAACCGGATTAGACTGTCCAAAGATAACAGAAGCATCATGAAATACCTTGGACATCTCTCCCTCAAAGATCCACTCTACGGGTATCTGCAATATAATATCCTGCCGCAACTCCGCCCACAGTTCGGGGCCGGCAATATATCTCCCGATTTTCGGGTGTACATGATCGAGGCATCCAACCACGTTTGTCTTTATGAAGATCGACGCAGCCAGACACGCATTATCGGAAAGTTTTTCAACGGCATCACGGACCGCTCGCTGGAGGCAGCCGTTCACCACATGGAGCGGGAGTTCAACAATCTTCATCATTTGCGCAATATCGGCTTCAGCGGTTATCCCCATTACATCGCTCGCCCCCTCGGCTGCAATGCCAACCTTAACTGTATACTGGTTGAGGAGTTCTGTTACGGTACACCGCTCTCCAGTTTTATCCTGAAGGCAATTTGGGAAGGAGACCGGGAGCCCCTTTTCCAGAAGCTCACCGCCCTCGCGTATTTTCTCGCCACCATGCACAACCGGACCGCCACCGGAGACCGGGTAGACGTTAACAGGGACTGCTCCTACTTCGACCGAATCATGGATCAGTTGAAAAACTGGGGGCACATTGGCTGGAATGAGGCTGAGGAGTTCCACCAATTGAAGAAGCGGTGGCGTGAAAAGGGATTTATGTGGGAGGACAACCATGTCCTCGTCCACGGCGATGTAACCCCCGCCAACACCCTATTCGGGGACGGCCCTTGGGTAATCGCTATAGATCTGGAACGGATGAAGCTGGCCGATCCTTTTTGGACGCTACAATCCCTGGGCCTGTGTTTGGCAAAATCTTTACCGGGGGTTCATGATCCCCGTTACGTAGGAGGATGATCGAGCGGCCATTGCCTGAGTAAGTATTCATTGAAGATTTTTCAGCAAGAGGGAGAGGTGCATGTAAAAAACGCTTTTTTTCATTGATTTCGATGGCTTGAAGCATCATATCCCTCGTTGACCGCTGGAATGCGGGCAGGCCGCACTACCTTTGGCGGAAGGCGGCGGAGTTAGGTGTCGATTTTTAACCATTGGAAGCCATAAGCATATTTAATGCCACGGATTCAGGAATTAAGAAAATTGCAGACATAAAAACAGCCCATCATTTGGAAATGTTAAAAGCCATGAAAGAAATGCGGACTATTTTGACGGACAAACAGTTTAAGAAAATGAAGAAGATGATGTCCATGAAGACGGCTGAGAAAAAACCGGCAAAGAGGCTGATGAAGAAACGATAATGTTAACTGGAAGCCTTTGTTAGCTAAAAAGTAAAAGAGTCAAATAACAGGAAAGGACTAAAAACATAGGTTCAATGCGCATCATGAAAGGAAAGGGGAGGTTCGTGTTTCTGCTGAACTATGTGCCTAATATTGGCTCAGTCATTGCTGCCTTTGCCTGCTGTCCTTCTCGCTCTCGTCCAGTTAGGGGTGGTGTCTGCTGTCGTTCTCCTCTGGCAGGCTCTAAGAAAATTCAAGGATGACAATGGCTTTTTCTTATCTTCGGGGATTGCCTTTAATATCCCCATCGGCTTGCATTACTGAACGCTCGCTGGCTGGTTCTCCTCGAAGTATCCCTCAATATGTTGAGGTTCCACTAAATGTTGAGGTCAAACGAATCATTTCATACTTCTCTGTAATGCATAACGAAAGGAGAACATCATGAAACTCAGAAATCACTCACTAACCTTTTTCACCATGCTTCTACTCGGCACCGTCGCCTTCCTGGGCGGTTGCGCAACTACAGGCATGGATCGATCCGTCAAAACCACCAACTCAATACAGGAAGTGGACCAAGATATCAGGAATATGGGCAACAGGCTTGACAGGAACTACAGGCTTGGCGGGTGCGACAGGTACGACGGGTTTGACGGGCGCTACGGGCCTGGCAGGCAGTGAAGGCGCAGCAGGTCCCATAGGCGCAACAGGCCTGACAGGCACCGCTACGACTGTAGTGCCACCCGAGCCGCCGCCGCATGTCGAACATGATCCGGTCATATTACGGGAAAAGCCGCCACCGGTTGAACCTGATCCGGTTCTAATACCGGCCGAGACGAAGCCGAATATCTATGTGCCGCCCCAGCGTCCGCGCAAAAATGACCGCAAATGAACTACCCCGCAGCAAGCTACGGGGTATCCAAAAAGCAAGGAACGAAGCAAGCTTCGGGGAATATTACCCGAAGAGATTGAAAAATGATATGACAACAAATAGAAAAAGGATCGGGATGCGCCTTTTGGCGGCGTTGCGGTGCCAGTGCTCAGGGAGCGTGCGCTCGGTCGTGGCGATCATAGCCAAAGGACTTTGCTTTGGCTATGATCGCCAGTTTTACCCCCCACCAAGCAGCCGCGGCGGACGACGTTGCGCCATTGTCCAACCTGAGCCGCCCATTGTCTGCGCGTGAAGGCACAGCCTTATCCACTATTGAGACGCGACCCGTGGTCGTGGTGGCACATCGTCCCAAACGGGCGAACTTCGAACGGGAGCGCGCGTCGCACGAAGCCCGGCGCGTGGCAGACTGGGTCGTTGATTCGGGCGACAATCGCAGCATGCCGTTCGTGATTGTCGACAAGACGGACGCCAAAGTCTTTGTATTCCATGCGGACGGGCGACTCCGCGGCGCAGCCCCCGCGCTGCTCGGCAGGGCGCGGGGTGACGACTCCGTCCCCGGCATCGGCGACCGGAAGATATCGCACATCCGCCGCGAGAAGCGCACGACGTCGGCTGGCCGCTTCGTGGCCGCACTGGACCGCAATTTGCGCGGAGAGGATATTCTCTGGGTGGACTACGACGCTGCTATCTCCCTGCATCGAGTGCATACGAATAAATCCAAAGAGCGCCGCCTGCAACGCTTGGCCACTCCGACGCCGCTCGACAACCGTATTTCCTATGGCTGCATCAACGTTCCGGCGAAGTTCTACGAGAATGTAGTGCGCCCGGCTTTTACCGGGACGAATGGCATCGCCTATGTGCTGCCGGAAACCAGGTTGGCCCGCGAAGTCTTCGCGTCGTATTATGACGTCGAGTAGCACGCTTCGGGGGAGGAATTGGCGAAACATTCCAGCAGCGATTCGATAAAGCCGACGGGAAATAGGTAGTCGTGCATATTTACTGTGATTCAGGAGTCAGTTGGGGACGTGTCGGGGTCAGCACCATTACAATCTCCTCGGCCGATGACCTGACGGTGTCCGAAAGTCTCTCCCCGAACCCGACACTCTCCGGCTGTATGCATATGAAGTCAACTCTGGCCCCGGTGTCCTCTGTCACAAGCCAGGATATGACCCGCAGGGGAAACCTGTGGGTGCTGATGGGATTTTCCGGCATATACTCTTCCCGTATGGCGCGTACCTCACCCGGCTCCCCCGTGAAGTCTGCGGCGTCTATGATGACGACTCTTTCCGGCCTGACCTCTATTGCCTTCCATAGGATATCTTCCGGCCTCTCCCCTGCATCGAGGATGATGACCCCGTTTTTTGGCTTTTTTGCCTGTGCGGCAATATAAGGCCCGACTCCGTCGTCAGACCTTAGCGGGTTCCCCACGGTTATGACCAGCAGAGTACCGCATGGTCCGGGTTTGAGAAGTTCGATTACATCAGCAGTCAACAAAGGAAACCTTCAGGATGTGGGTTGAGCAGGAGATGCAGGGGTCATAGGCCCGGACCAGCATCTCCAGTGCCAGGGTAATCTCCTCCTGGCTTTTGTCCATGATCTCCGGGACCAGCTTTTCCATGTCGTGCTCGATATTATGCAGGTTCTGGTTTGTCGGTATTATGCAGTTGGCGTCAACTATGACCCCTTTTTCGTCTATCTCGTAGTTGTGGTATAGAATGCCCCTTGGAACCTCAACAGCCCCCACGCCGTTACCCTTTCTCACCTTGATATTCTTCTGCTCGTTTACCCCTACCACTATCTCCTGACTGTAATCAACGCCGCTCTTCTTCAACTCTTCAATGATGGCGATCGATTCCTCAAGGCAGTGGACCAACTCCACCAGTTGTGCCACCATATTGAGGTAGGGGTTTGTGCATCTGGGCTCTATCCCGAGTCTTGCGGCTGTTTTTTTAGCCAGGGGGTGGAGCTTGTCGTAATTCATGTTCAACCGGGAAAGGGCCCCCACCGCATAGGCATCGCGGCTCAGCTTTGTATGCTTTGCCGATGAGTGCGGCACGATGAACTCGTTGGTCATACTCCGGTAATCTCTCTTGTTCATCCTTATCCCATCAGATGAGCCCAAGTCGCCTGAAAGGAGTGGGTAATCAGGGCCGTCGCTAACCAGAGACACATACTCGGTCTCTCTCTCGAAGACGGGGAAGTTAAAGGTGGAGACCAGTTCAACAGTCGCCTCCGTATCGCCCCTCAGGCCGGTAAGCAGGTTGTGCATGGTATTAAGGTCGTTTATCCGCGGAAGTTTAGTAAAACCGCCTATAATGGCGGTTATAGGATGGACGTGCCGTCCCGTGAGGAGGTCGCAGGCGTTGTTTACCTCTTTTTTCATCCTTAACGCCCTTCTTACGGCCTTGTTGTGGGTCTCTAGCATCGGGATGACGCTCTTTGCACCGGCCAGGTCAGGCGCCGCCAGGATGTATATGTGGAGGATATGACTGTCCAGTATCTCGCAGTTGAGCATCAATCTGCGGAGCTTTGTCGTCTGTTCCGTCGGTGTGATGCCCAGGGCGTCTTCCGCAGCCTGGATGGAGGCCAGTGTATGGCCGCAGGAGCAGATCCCGCATATGCGGCTGGAGATATGGGGGGCCTCAAATACCGGCCTTCCCCGGAGCATCCCTTCAAAGAACCGGGGGGATTCCACGATGTCGAGGCGGCACTGCTCAAGCCGCCCTTCCCTTACGTTCACCACGATGTTCCCGTGTCCTTCAACACGCGTCAGGTATTCTACGTTTATCGACATATCCTTGTGCATATTATTTCTTCTCCATGCACTTATTGTACATCCCCATCTTGTTCATTATCTGATCGAGGGGGACGTTGTACCGGGTAAGGACATCCTTCATCCCTTTCTCATTGGGGTTGCTCACCATCCCTCTGCACCCATAGCAGATGTTCCCGTTGTTCACGCACCAGGAGTTGCAACCTCCCCTGGTAACAGGGCCCAGGCAGTTTACCCCTTTTTCATACAGACAGACGTTCTCGTTGAGCCTGCATTCCACGCATACAGCATAGTCCGGGACATGGTACGATATCCCCTGGAGGGCCGTCTTCAGCACCTCCTTGAATTCGGGGAGATATATGGGGCAGCCGTTGACGAAGTAGTCTACCTTGACCACCTCATGGAGCGGCTTTGTCTCCTCGGTGGGGAAGAAGCGGTAGCTGGAACCGTAGACATATTTCCCGATCTCCCCCAGGTCAAAACCGTTTTTAATCCCGTTGACCCCGCCGATGGTGGCACAGGAGCCGTAAGCTATCAGCGCCTTGCATCTCTCCCTTATCTTCTTTATCCTCTCCGCTCCGTGGGCGTCCGTGATGCTCCCTTCCACTATGGCTACGTCGAAGTCCCCATCCCACTTCTCGGACATGACCTCCCTGAACTCCACCACGTCTATGACGCCCAGGAGGTCAAGGAGTTCCTCCCCCATGTTTGCCACCTGGAGCTGGCACCCCTCGCAGCAGGTAAAATCAAAAAAGGCTACCTTTGGTTTCTTCATATCACAAGGCCTCTTTTATTTGCTTTATATCGCTGTATTTGAAGACCGGGCCATCGGTGCAGCAATAATAGCCCTGTATCTGGCAGTGGCCGCACTTACCCATCCCGCACTTCATATGCCTTTCCAGGGAGACCAGTATCTGGTTTTCCGGGATGTTCTTTGCCAAAAGCTCCTTGAGCACAAACCTGAACATGATGGGGGGGCCTACCACAATGGCGAATGTCCTTTCAGGCTCCAGGTGGACACCGGGTATGAGGGAGGTTATCAACCCAACATGCCCTGCCCACTCGGCTGCGCCTTTGTCAAGAGTACACTCGTAGTGGACGTCCATCCTCATCCTCCATTGCTGAAGCTCATCACCAAACAGGATATCGTCCACGGACTTGCACCCCAAAAGGGTATGTACCTTGCCGAAATCCCGCCTGTTGTCGAAAACAAAGTTTATCAACGACCGCAAAGGAACAATTCCCAGCCCGCCGGCTATGATCAGCAGGTCATTCCCTTCCAGTACCCTTATGGGGAAGCCCTTGCCGAAAGGTCCCCTTATCCCGATCTCGGCCCCTGTCTCAAGCCTGTGCATCGTCTCGGTGACCCGCCCCGCCGCCCTGACGCAAAGCTCAAAGGAGCCGCGGTGTGTGGGTGAAGAACATACCGATATGGGCGCCTCGCCAACCCCGAACAGGGAGACCATTACGAACTGACCCGGCTCATGGTCCAGGCTCCTGCCGCCATCGAGTGCGATCTCGAAGAGCTTCTCGTGGGGAGTCATCTGCCTGGTACTTATGACCTTTCCCTTCTTGATCCGGTAATTTGAGTCGTTTATGACCGTTTTTCCCATATCACTTAGCCTGTTCCTTTATCAGGGCGTTCAGCGTCTCCTTAAGCCTTATCCCGGCCATACAGGTGCGGCTGCACCTCCCGCATCCAGTGCAGAAGAGCCGGTGATATTTATCCACAGGATACCTGAACTTGCGGTAATAGCGGTGCTTCTGTCTGTCGGCCCTTTCCTTGCGGAAGTTGTGATTGCCGGCCACGCTGGCGAACGGTTCCGACTGGCATGAATCCCATACCCGGTAACGCTTCCCGCTCTTCAGATCCAGGTTCATCTCGTCCTTCACATCGAAGCAGTAACAGGTTGGGCATACATTGGTGCAGTTGCCGCAGGCAAGGCATCTTTCCCCCAGTTCATCCCACACCTTGCTGTCAAACGATTTGTCAAAGAGCAACCGTATCTTCCGGGGGTCTATAGGCGCCTCGTTTTTGAATATCTCCCGCTTCTTTTTCCTCAGAGATGCCAGGGCCTGCAACTGTTCACCATTGGCGTCCTCAAAGAATTTGGCGGCTTCTATGATCTCTTCCCCAGCCTGGGTGTTCACATGGATAACAAAATATTCACCCATATCCGTGAAAAAAAGGTCATAACCGCCGTGGGGAAGATTGGCGTTGACCAGGGCGCAACTGGCGTATTCATCGCAGTAATCGTTGCACTCCAGGCCTATTACGGTAGTCCCCTCCTTCCTGGTCAGGTAGTTGAAGTCCCTGGGGCGGGTCGAAAAGACCATATTCAGGCACTGGATACCTGCCATATCGCAGGTATGGACGCCGAAGATGGTGGTCTTTTCATGTTCAACCACCGGTGTTGATTCCAGCCCCTTGCTGACATTGAATTCCAGGAGGGTCTCTCTCTGGGGCATAAGATATTTCTTGGGAGGGAGGATCGTGGGAAGATAATTGACTGCTACCTCTTCGCCGGAGCTTACCTCCTCGAAGGCGAAGTTGTTATGCCCCTTTGCAACCGGGGCCGCCAGCTTCTGGAGCTTCGATAGTCGTGAGATGAAACCATCAAAGTTGTCCTTCCGCAGCATCACATACTGGCTCGATCTCATTGCATGGCCTTTCTTAGTTGAGGATGATTACTTTCTTACCTTTAACTTCTGCAACCAGCCTCGCCAACATACCGCCCTTGCCGGCACAGCCAATGACAACCTCATCCGCCAGTTCAATCATAAACCGGTCTTGCGCAGTTTTAGCAATTCCGTATTGCCGAGCGATGAAACAATCATTCCTCGTCCTTGCTATTGTCCGGTTTTTGTTTTACCTGCTTTTGTTTCTTCACTGGCGGAAGATAGTTTCCCGATGTTATGACGCTTGTACCCGTTTTTGATTCCAATTCCAAGCGAGCTTTCTTCGCGATTTTGCCGCCCGTTTTTCCCGCATCTGCATTTTCTTCCATGCCGGTAGCATTGGCGCTTTCGGCAATCTTCCTGGTCGAAAGTTCCGCAAGCGCCGTAAAAATTAGTTCCGCTTCGTTCATATGGTCGCGGAGATTCTGCGTTTTGAGACCTTTGATATCCTTATGTTTTTTGACAGAAACGCCACTCCACTCCTGATGAATGATATTGGTCAGAATGGCATATTCGTCTTCTTTGGTTATTTCGTGGTCTTTCCAGTAATCAGTGAGTTTATTGCGGGTTTCCTGGCCCATCATCCGCTGTTGAATCCACTTTTCGCTTCTGCCGTGCTGTTGCCAGTATTCACGGGCGCGGTCGAGTGAACGTGCGGGATCGCTCATATCCTGCAATCGTTCGTATCCCGTCTTGGCCAGCCATAATTTTATCGGTTCAGCGTTAGGACTGGGAACAGACTGAATAAGCCGCAACAATGTCTCCGGATCAGCAACATCAGTCAGATATTTTTTCCCGTCGGCTGCTTCCATTTTAAGTCGGTGACAATTTGTCACCGACTCACTTCCATCCTTTTTCAGCCTTTCTTTGAGCTTATTCCAGTATTTTCTGGTTGTTTGATAATCCGGCTGCTGTATCAAAACCTGTAAAATATCAACCACAGAGAAATACCAGATTTCTGTCTGCTCATCGTAATGACGACGGATTTTATAGTTTTCAAAAACGGCTAATTTATTGTCAGTCATTGCTATCCTCCTCACCGTCAGATAGTTCCTTGCCCATGCGGTAATTTCGTAATTTCCAAATCAATTACTCGCACTTGCATAATATGGCGATGGCACCGTTGGATATGCCCGATAGACATGAAAAAAAACAGCCTCGGTTTTTTATCTACATCGCTTTGAGTATAATAATTTACCGGCAAACCGCTGACATCGTCCCACAAGAAATTTCGTATTAAGACTTTTACATCATCCCTTGTCGGCTCTCTGTCTTGCCACTTATACAGATCCTTCAATTTTGCTTTCAGGGTTTTCAGTAGTTCTTTGGCTATCTTCTTTATCTTTTGGATTTCCTGGGGTTTCAAATCCGGTTTCACCAGCAGGTCATAAATAGCCAGCGTCTCCTCATCCAGCCCCTCTCGCACTGCCCGGCTTCCCGGGGCCTCTTATGCTTTGGTAAGTCTTTGATTTTTGGCATTACATCCTCGCTTTACTTCTCTATCCCATGATTGATATACGGGCAGACATTTTGGCGCAATATGACGATGGTTCTTTTCTATTATTTTTCAAGCCAGTTCTCCACCTTCAGGTTGTTTATATTGTTAAAGTGCCTTTCGTTGGCGGTCACGAGGGTCATATTGCCATTGAGCGCGGTGGCGGCAATAAGAAGGTCTTCCGGGGATATGCCGAGGCCTCTGAGGGAAAGGGCCGCTGCTACGTCGCCTGCAATTATTGCAGTATCATGGGTAACCGGAAGGGTTCTGACCTTTGAGAGCAGCTCCTTTTCGATCCTTTCCCAAAATGCCTCATGGTCGGGCCTCCGGCTGCTGCCATATCGAAGTTCCATTACAGAAATGCAGGACGTGAACTGCTTGCTTGCAGGTATCTTTGAAAGACGTGCCAGCAGTAGTTGATTCGGCTTTTTCTTTATGACTTCACTGAGGATATTGGTGTCAAAGAGATACATATCAGCCTCTCTGAACCTTTGCTGCCCTGAGTCCTTTTGAATGGCGCTCTTCTATAATCCTGTCCATCTCTTTAAAGAAGGCGTCGTCCTCTTTAAGCCATCCCTTGACAGCGGTAAGCCCTGCCTCCTTTTTTTCAGGAGCGGTGATAACTGCCACAGGCTTTCCTCTCTTAGTTATAATGATCTCCTCATGCCCGTAAACAACCTTGTTTATCAGCTCCGAAAAATGAGTTTTTGCCTTAGCGATGCTTATCTCTTCCCGGTGCATGATATCGCCTCCTGGTCATTATGGTCTTTTTCACGATTATAACCATCAAGCATTGATTCGTCAAATACATTTACACCTCTTTAACATAAGGTTGTGCGACTCATCTTTCTATGTTAGATTCTTCGCATGTGTCTTACCATCCCCGCAAAGGTAGTCTCAGTCGAAGAAGGTCCCTCCGGCTCACCTATAAGAAACCTCATTGTAGAAGATTTTAAGGGGAGGAAAGAGGTAAAGGCCCTGATGATAGACGATCTCAAGGCCGACGACTGGGTTCTCTACTCCTTCGATACCGCTGTAAGGAAGATAGGAGCCGATGACGCCAGGGAGATATTGGAACTCCTGAAGCCAAGGGACGGCATAGATGTCACCAAGCTAAAGACCGATTTTGTGAATATCCTCAAGGCCTGCCATACCAGGATGCTGGAGAGGGGAGAGATCATCAGACTCCTCAATGCCTCCGATCCGATCGAGATAGAGGCCCTCTGCTCCGAGGCCAATACTATCAGGCAGGCAAACCTGAAGGACTTCTTCTGCATCCACGGTATCATTGAATTTTCCAACCACTGCGTCAGGGAGTGCCACTACTGCGGCCTGAGAAGGGATTCAAAAGATGTCACCCGATACAGGATGGAGCCGCAGGAGATAGTCGCTACGGTTGTAGATGCCGTTGATAAGCGCGGATACAAGCTGATAGTCCTCCAGTCGGGGGACGACTTTCTGTATACGGACGATATGCTGGTGGATATCCTGAAAGGGATAAAGAAGAGATGCAAGGTATTCGTCTTCATGAGCGTCGGAGAGAGGGGCCTTGATTGTTACAAAAGGATGAAGGAGGCAGGGGCCAGCGGCGTCCTCTTACGCTTCGAAACCTCCAACGAGGCGATCTACAACACCATACACCCAGGCCGGAGCTTCAGGCAGAGGATCGAACTTCTCAAGGGGATGAAGGAGATGGGGTATTACGTGGCGTCAGGATTCCTGATCGGCCTTCCGGGGCAGACGGTGGAGGACATGGCCGACGACATCCTCTTCATGAAATTCTTTGGGGTCAACATGGTCACCGTAGGCCCCTTTGTCCCGTGCGAAGAGACCCCTCTGGCGACACACCCCCACGGCTCCGCGGAGATGACATTGAAGGTGACGGCCATATCGAGGCTCCTGATGCCCAGAGCCAAGATTCCTGTAACCACCGCCCTTGAGACCATAGAGAGCGAGGAAGGAAGGAGACTCGGCCTCTCCTCCGGGGCCAACTCCCTCATGTTCAACCTGACACCGGAGAGGTATCAGGACGATTACAGGATATACCCCAACAAATACCACGGGGACGAGGCGATCTGGGAAAAGTACGGCCTCTCCAGAGAGAGCCTGAGCTACAAGATGCTGGAAAAGAAGATGCTGGAGGCGTTTGAATAATCCCCATGCCCGACGCAGGCACAACGAAGGATGAAAATATGTATGACGCCGTTATAGATGAAAACCGAATAAAGGAGTTGCTCCAAGCCAATCGGCAACCTCCGCCTTCGGAGGCGCTCTCCCTCCTTGAAAAAGGACGAACGCTGGCAGGGCTTTCCCCGGAAGAAGCGGCTGTCCTCATCAAGGTCACAGACAAAGGGGTTCTGGATGAGATATTCAACACCGCCTATTCCATAAAACAGACCATCTACGGCGACAGGCTGGTATTCTTTGCCCCGCTGTATGTGAGCAACTACTGCATCAACGATTGCGGATACTGCGGATTCCATATAGCCAACTCTGCCCCAAGGAAAAAGCTGACAATGGATGAGATCAGGGAGCAGACCGGGCGGATCATCGGGATGGGGCACAAGCGGGTGCTCCTGGAGACAGGGGAAGACGAGAGGAACAACCCCATAGACTACATCCTCAATGCCATAGACGCCGTATATTCGGTGAAGAAGGACGGCGGGGAGATCAGGAGGATTAACGTCAATATAGCAGCCACCACGGTGGAAAATTACCGGAGGCTCAAGGAAAGGAAGATCGGGACCTACCAGCTCTTCCAGGAGACATATCACCGGCCGACTTATGAAGGGCTGCACAAGGGGCCGAAGAGGGATTACCTGAGGCAACTTCATGCCTTAGAAAACGCCTTCGAGGCAGGGATAGACGACGTGGGGCTGGGGGTGCTATTCGGGCTGTATGACTGGCGCTTCGAGGTTCTTTCGCTCATAACCCATGCTCAATATTTGCAACAGAGGTTTGGGGCAGGCCCCCACACCATATCTATCCCCCGCTTCAGGCTTGCCGATACGGTTGATTGGAGGCCGAATCATCCTGTAAGCGACGATGATTTCCTGAAGCTGATTGCCATACTGAGGATCGCCGTGCCGTATACCGGTATGATCATCACCACCAGGGAGAGGCCGGAGATCAGGAAAAGGGCCTTCCATATCGGGATCAGCCAGACCAGCGCCGCATCATCCACCTCTCCCGGCGGTTTTGGAAAGGACGGGAAGACCGGAGTGGAGCAGTTCGAGATATCGGACCGCCGGAGCCTGGACGAGACGGCAGTCTCCATCATGAAGGACGGCTTTACACCAAGCTTCTGCACCGCATGCTACAGGACAGGGAGAACAGGGCGCAGCTTCATGGATCTGACTATGCCGGGCGACATCCATCAGTTCTGCCGGCCCAACAGCATCCTGACCCTCATGGAATACATCGAGGACTACGCCTCTGAAGAAGGAAGAACCCTTGGGATGGAGACCATAACCAGGTCTCTCGGCTCTATGGAAAACCCTGCCGTCAGAAAGCAGACGGAGGAGAGGCTTGAGAGGATAAAAAAAGGAGAGCGGGACCTATTCTTTTAGCTTAAGTTGACGTCCAGAGAAGGTTCTCCGGCGAGGCGACACTTTGAAGCAATGGGGCAGGCGGGGATACCGTGAGCTGCGCAAGCATGGCGTTAGCCGTGATCTGGCGTGGAATACGGCAAAATCCGCGCATGGCCCTTGGCGTCTAAGTCGAAGTCCGGGTTTGGCCTTTGCTCTCCCGGCGCGCTACTTTGTTTCACTGGGGGTGCCCATACTGTACGTCAAAGGGTTATCTAAACCGAACCGCCGTGGTACGTGATCCGTATGCCCGGTGGTGTGGGAGGAGGGGGGCCGCGAGGCTCCTCCCTATCCCGATTGCGGGAGAGCGAGTTGCGCTACCATATGTTATTCGATGAAGCCCAGGACGGGATAGCTCTTGCCTCTGCGGAGACTGGCGAGATAGTGGACTGCAACCAAGCTCTGTGCCGTATGACGGAAAAAGATAAAACCGAACTTCTGGGACAGCCCCAGCACATCCTTCATCCACAGCATAACCTCATAAACGGACATTCAGCAAGCTTCCAGCTTCATAAGACTGGAGATCCCACGCAGATTCTCGAAGATGACCTGTTATCAAAAAGCGGCAAAATGATCCCGGTGGAGATCAGGGCCTCAATTTTCCGGATGAACGGATGCGATTATCTCCTCGGCATATTCCGCGACATCACCGAGCGCAGGCGGGCCGAGGAAAAACTTAAAGATATGCTTGAGAGTCTTAGGAATGCGTTGAACACGACCATTCAGGTCATGGTATCGGCTGTGGAGATAAGAGATCCCTATACGGCCGGTCATCAGATCCGGTCGGCGAATCTGGCCGCCGCCATTGCCACGGAGATGGGATTACCCTCGGAAAAGATCGAGGGCATCCGCATGGCCGGTTCCATCCATGACATCGGCAAACTCTCGATCCCTGCCGAGATATTGTCCAAGCCTACGAAGCTGTCTGAAATTGAATGGTTGCTTATTAAGGAACATACCAACAAAGGATATGAAATACTGAAGGATGTGGAATCACCCTGGCCGCTGGCAGAAATTGTCCGCCAGTACCATGAGCGGATGGATGGCTCCGGTTATCCAAGAAATCTGAAGGGGGACGAAATTTGCCTGGAGGCCCGGATTCTCGCTGTTGCCGACGTGGTGGAAGCCATGGCGTCGCACCGTCCCTATCGTCCAGCTTTGGGCATCGATGCAGCTCTGAATGAAATCGAGAAGAACCGCGGCACCCTCTATGACCCGCCAGGTCAATGAACTGGCCATGGAAACGGGTGGCTTTCGAGGACACATCACCAGCCTCAATCCCATCCGGCTCGAAAATCGTCCTGATCCCTGGGAGACAGGGGCTCTGAAAACATTTGAGCGAGGAACAACGGAGATCGGTTCCATCGAGATGGCATCGGGCAAAGAATACTTTCGTTTTATGCGCCCCTCAGAACCTCCGACATAATTGCTCGTCTGGGAGGAGATGAATATGCCGCCCTTGCCATTGATATAACCGAAGCGAATTCCGAGATATTTACTGCCCGGTTGCAGTCTCTGATTGATACGCGAAACAATAGAAAAGGAGGGATGTCAGTGAAAATCGTGCTATCGCAAACACCTGGAAGAGGCAGGAATGGAAATAGTAAAGAAGACCCTGAGCTCATCTCCGCACCCAGGTAACCTCTCTGGCGGGAACGGGGCGGCTTATTCCGTTCAACTATTGGAAAAGGCGCGTGCCGATATCGATACCGTCCTGAAGGAGCTTGGATCGCAACTGGGCGGCCTGAGCGAGGCGGAAGCCGATGCTCGCTTGAAGCAGGTAGGGATGAACGAGATTGCCCAAGAGAAGCATCAGTCAGCCGTGATGCGCCTTTTGGCTAACATCAAGAATCCGTTGGTCCTCCTGCTCCTGGCACTGGGCGTGCTTTCCTATCATCTTCACTTCCGTGATCATCATCGCGGTCGGCGCCGGGCTAACGGTTTCGCCCCTGGTGAACACGCTCGGGTTTGTCCCGCTCCCGCCACTGTACTGGCTGTTTCTGGCCATCATGCTGCTGGGCTATGCGATTCTGACACAGGTGGTGAAAACCTGGTTTATTCGCAGGTTTGGCGAATAAACCAAAAAAGGTATTTGGACGCGGATGGCGTTCACAGCGGTCTGAATCTCCGCATGACGAGCTTTCTGCCCTCTTCTGCCGCGAGCAGGAGGATCGCGAAGGGGATGAGCGCGAGCCAGACGCCCGGTGGAATCGGGGCCGTGGAGAAGACTTCGTTTCCCAGGGGATGGTAAACGATGAAGAGCTGGAGCGCAAGCTCGACGGCGATGGCGGCGAAGATGAGCTTGTTCGTGAAGAAGCCGGTCGTGAACAGCGACTCCCGTGACGAACGGCAAGCGAAGACATTCGCGACCTGGACGATAACGATCGCCGTCAGGCAGGCCGTGGTCGCCTGCATGTACAGAAGGTTTGTGGCCGGGAGCAGGGTCCCCCATGTCCATCCTCCGGCGTTGAGCACCCAGAAGAATCCGAACATGCAGGCCACAGCCTCGATCGGGCCGAGAAACAGATATGCCCGGGCCACAAGCGGGAAGTTCAGCAACCGCTCGTTCACTTTTCGCGGCGGCTGTTGCATGACGCCGGGCGTGGGCTTTTCGGCGCCCAGTGCGAGAGCGGGAAGCATGTCTGTACCCAGGTCAACCAGCAGGATCTGGAGGATCGTGAGCGGAAGAGGGATGTTGAGCAGAATATAGCCGAGGTACGGCACCGCCTCGGGGATGTTCGACGCAAATATATATGTGAGAAACTTTTTGATGTTCTCGTAGACCGTTCGTCCCTCCTCCACGGCATTCACGATCGTGGCGAAGTTATCGTCAAGCAGGATCATGTTCGAGGCTTCTTTGGCCACGTCGGTGCCCGTAATGCCCATGGAAATACCGATGTCCGCCTTCTTAAGCGCAGGCGCGTCGTTGACGCCGTCGCCGGTCACCGCGACCACTTCACCTTTGTCCTTCAGGAGCGACACGACCCGCATCTTGTGTTTGGGCGTCATGCGGCTGAAGATCATCTCCGGGCTGGCCAGTTTATCCATCAGATCCTGATCGGTCATCAGGTCGAAGGCGGCGCCTTCGATGATCACCGGAGTTCCCTTTACCAGACCGATCTGCCTGGCAATGGCCAGGGCGGTTCTGCTCCCGTCGCCGGTGATCATGATGACGCGGATCCCCGCGCCGTGACATTTTTTGATGGCCTCGGGCACTTCGGGCCGCGGCGGATCCTGGAGCCCGATAAATCCGAGGAACGTCATCTCCTTTTCAATTTCGCTTGCAACAACCTCCTCCCCTTCGGCGTTCTCCTTCACGCGGGAAGAGGGGGCGGGGGTGGGGAGCTCTTTGGATGCAAAGGCCAGCACCCGGAGGCCCATATCCATGAGCATATGATCTGCGTTAATAATCTCCCCCCGCTTTACATCCGCGAGCGGCTTGCGCTCTCCGTTGATCATGATGTGGCTGCACAAAGGGAGTATCCGCTCCGGAGCGCCCTTGGAAAAAGCCGTCGTGCCGCCTTCCCGCACGCAGCCTATCGTCATCATCTTCCGGTCAGAGTCAAAGGGGATCTCGAACAACCGTTTTGCCGGGGTATCGCCAAGAGCCTCACGTGCAGCCTTGAGGAGCGCTGTTTCCGTGGGATCGCCGCGGTATTGGTTATCAGCGAAGCGCGTGTTATTGCAGAGGGCGGCCGTGGTGAACAGGAGACGGGTCGTTTCACCGGTCATGGCGGCATTGGGTTCGATGATCCCACCGTCGGCCCATACTTTTGCCACCACCATGTTGTTCTGGGTGAGCGTGCCGGTTTTGTCCGTGCAGATCACCGTTACCGAACCGAGGGTCTCGACAGAGGAGAGTGTCTTGATCAGCGCTTTCCGTTTCGCCATGCGCTGGCTCCCCATGGCGAGCGCGAGCGTAACCGTCGGGAGCATGCCTTCGGGGATGAGTGCGACGGTGATGCCGATGGCGAAAATAAAATTCGCCCAGAAGGTTCTCCCGATGGCAAAACCGAGGATAAAGAAGATTACACCGACCACGGCGGCAATGACCGCGACGATCCTGGTCGCCTTTACGATCTCTTTCTGGAGCGGGGAGAGGCCCGGCGTCACCGTTTCCGTCAGAAGAGCGATCCTCCCGAACTCCGTGCGCATGCCCGTTGCAAAGACGATCCCGACGCCGTTTCCACTCACAATGGTCGTGCCGGCGAAGGCGATGTTCGGACTGTCGATGGGATCGCCCGGAAAGGGTTCAATGCGCCGGAGCATCGGTTCCGACTCGCCGGTGAGGGGGGCATTGTTGACCTTCAGCGCACTTGACTCGATAAGCCGGAGGTCGGCGGGTACCTTGTCCCCCTCGGCAAGTCTTATAAGGTCGCCGGGAACGATCTCCTCGGCGGGGACTTCGCTTTCTTTTCCGCTCCGGATGGCCTTCACATTGAAGGGAAGAAGTTTCTTCAACGCCTCCAGTGCCTTTTCCGCGCGGTACTCCTGGACGAACGTGAAGACCGCATTGATGACGATGACCGCCACGATGGCGAGTCCGAGGGTGAGCATGCCCTCGCCGGGCTTGAGATACTCGGAAAGGAACGAAAAAAAAGCCGCCAGCCAGAGCACGATGGCAAGGAAGTGGGTAAACTGGCTGAGCAGCCTGAGCACAAGGCTTTTCCCCTTTACCGCAGTGATCTCATTGCGGCCGAATTCAGCGAGCCGCCGCTGCACCTCCTCCGGGTTCAGCCCCTGGGCTGAGGAGACCAGGGTTCGGAAGACGGCTTCTTTTGTCTGTTCGTTGATCTTCATAGGTCAGAGGGAAACAGCAAGCTCCAAGGGTGTTTCTTGTATCACCGTCCAGGTTTAAATATGATCAGGTTGCACGGGGTCTCGCGCAGAACCTCCTCCACGGGGTTTCCCCGCAGCAAAAAGTCAAGAGTGCCTCGTTCACTGGCGCCCATGATGATAAGGTCGTGGCGCCGCGCGGCAGCTTCGATGGCGATGGTCCTGCCCGTGCGTCCGGCAACGAGCCGTTTTTCGTGCTCAACGCCGTGGCTGTCGATATGGTCGATGATGCGGGAGATGTCGGCAGGGATCTTTGCAGCCCACTCGACCGGCGTGAGGTGTATCTCGCCCCGGAGGAACTTTCTCATGGGTTCGGCGACGTGGAAGAGATGGACCTTGGCATCGAACGCCTTGGCCAGCATAGCCGCGAACTCGGCGCGGTCGGGGATGTGGTCGATATGCGCCTTAAGCGGGACGAGGATCTCATGGGGGTGTATCCTCCCCATGTGCACGACCCGCACGAGGGCTACGGAGCAGGCCAGGCTGAGCAGCAGACGCTTAGCCGTGGTGCGGGTGTAAAAGCGTTTTTCAACATCCTCATACCGCGTTGCGGCGAAGACAAGGTCGATGTCCTCGGCCACCGCAACCTTGCCGATCTGCGCAGACGGATCGCCGGTCTTGAGTATGCAATCGGACGGCACGCCGAGTTCCAGGGCGCGAACGCACAATCGTTGGACCGCTTCTTCGGCCGTGCGGAAGTCCTTGCCGGCGATACCGTTCTCGCCTATGGCGCAGAAATAGATGCGCGCGTTCGCCTGTTTCGCGAGGTGCAGCGCATACCACGCGGCGATCTCGGAGTTCACATGTTCATTGACTGCGGCAAGTATCTTCCGGTACATGAGACAATCATAGCAGCGGGTTCGCAGAAATGCAACCATACCCGGGCATAAGCTCGTGATAGTCCGGCGGGAGACAAAAGAACCAGATTAGACTGTCCGCCTCCCTTCAAAGTATCCCTCAATATGCTGAGGTTCCACCAAATATTGAGGCAAAACGAATCATTTCATACTTTTCTGCTGTCTTTTTTATTAATCTAACCACCTGTTATTAAATGATGAATCAAAAATTATGATTTTCCTGCGGCTATTGGCAGGCCATTTGCTATTACATTTTATGATCCTCTAATCATACGAAGATCAGTTTTATTGCCTATGCTTGTGAATCGCGCAAAAAGGAAGGGAAAGATAACTATGAAAAAAATCATTATTGCGGCTGTCATGTTTCTCCTCGTAAATAGCCCCGCTTTTGCCGCTGGCGGAATCGATGTTTTTCTCAATAACCTCAACATCCAGGCCCGGGCTGACATGACCGGCTTTTCCGCCAAGGTGAGCGCCCAGTTCGGCATATCCCTTCCGAATGTTCAAGCCGCCATCAGGGTTGCCGACAACCCTGCCGACGCCTTCATGTTTTTTCAGCTCGGCGAAATGTCCCAAAAACCCTATGACGATGTCGTTCAGGTATATCAAACCCAAAAAGGTCAAGGATGGGGTGTTATTGCGAAGAATCTCGGAATCAAGCCGGGATCACCGGAATTTCATGCCCTGAAAAACGGCGACCTTGCGCTGAGCGGTGTTCCGGGAGGCAAAAACACCGGTTCAGGTAAGGATAAGGGAAAGGGCAAAGGCAAGGGGAAAAAACACAACAAGTAAACATGTTGGTAGCGTCTTTATGTAGAAAGGAGTTGTTATGATGCGGATCCTTTTAATAATCATCGGCAGTTTCTTATGTTTTTTTACCGCCACATTCCCTGTTGCGGCAGAAACACAATGGGGATTCGGCCTGTCCGGCGGCAGCGAAGGCATCACCGGTTTCAACCTTTCCGTGGGCAACTATTACCGGGTCCCCGAAAGAGAGGTCCTGATCGTCAGGGACCGGGGGATTCATCAGGAAGAGCTGCCCGTCGTCTTTTTCCTTGCCCAGCGAGCCCACGTGGCGCCAGGCGCTATTGTCGACTTACGACTGAGAGGTATGAATTGGATGGATATTACTTTGCATTTCGGTTTGCAACCCGACATATATTATGTCCCTGTAAGAGTTGTTGACCAACAAGGTCCCCCTTACGGAAACGCCTATGGCTACTATAAAAAACACCCAAAACGTGAATGGAGAAAAATGCGATTTAAGGAC
>JBAQLR010000052.1:0-3127 GCA_049302035.1 Syntrophales bacterium | reverse complement strand
GGCAGTAGTGCGTCCAAACCATAAAAAACAACTTAAAATACAGGACAATACAGACATATTTTTATGAATAATATCTATCTTTTCAGGAAGCAAATCGAAAATAACCTCTCGAAGCGCCGATAGCTTCTCGATTTTCTCCCCTCCCCCATCGACTCTTCGAACCTTTACCCTATATATAGGCCGCCCCACGCGGCTTCTTGAACAAAGGATTGAAGGCGACCTTGCAGGTCTCATCAATCCTTATTGGTTATGCGTTTCTTTTCTGCTTGTTGGTCTCTGAAAAAAATTAAAAAAGCATTGGGTGAAATGACTTTAGCGCCTTGGCATCGTTCAGCAGGAAAGTGCTTTTGATTTCCTGTAACAAGACATGAAGCTTGACTCACAAGAGTGACTTCGAGAAACGGTTCATCATCCGGATCAGGAAGCGAATGGGACAAAGGGGAAGGCGCAACAGCCCGGCCCCGATACACAATATAGTCAAGAAGCGCGGCGATCTTTTCTTCTTCAAATCCAAACTTCGGACGCCGCAGAACCTCGTTGTATTCCGATAGAATCCGAGCATCAAAGGAAAGCGTTAGTTCACCGGCTGAGACCATGCGTACAATTTCGCCACAAGCCCCGAACGGCGATAAGAGACCCGCAACAAGAACATTGGTGTCAATGACAATGTCCATCATGCACGCTTTTTACGAACAGATTTAATTTCGGCATTGATTTCATCCAGCGAAATCTTGTCTATTCCTTTCTCTACAGACTTCCGCTGGAGAGAAACAACGGCTTCAACGGCACGTGATCTGCGAAATGCCGATAGCGATTCCTCAAGATTTGCCTCGGTTATTGCCGCAAGAATGGCTATTGGCCGACCATTGCTGGTAACCACCATCTCTCTTTCGTCAGGGAGCTCTTTCCAGATTTGTGCAGATTTGCCTCTTAAATCCCGGACGCTCAAAAATTTCATGATTGTATCCTCCATCTGTGTACATGTTATGCACACAAACGTCACCCATTGTCAATTCCTTTTTAAGTATAACGCAAAAGTAAGCCGCCGAATGTTCCCGCGGTCGGCTTGAGTATTGTTAGGCAGACTTTTATTTCAACTCTCTCCATTCTCTCCATTTAGCTTTTTCTAATTCCTCATATATCCGTTTTCTTGCCTCTCCCACTTTTTTGTTCTGCAATTCAACAATATTATTTATTACGCGGGTAACAAATTTAGCTGCCTCATCCCCAATAGGTATTCCTACAGGTATTTCTATTGATAGTCCTTTTTCTGGTAGTCCTTTTTTCTCATCAGATGTCAAGGTCCTTTTTGCACTACTAATAAATTGTGTGCTCGTTAAGCCTGCTAAATGGTTGCTGTAATCATCTTGACTTACCTTCAGCGTATCTTTTGATTGTATGTCTAATTGTATACCAGCTATCCATTTATTATTTGCCAAATAAGCTTCTTCATACAATGGCATTATTTTATCTTTATCGCTGCCTGTATATCCCGTTTTCACCTTAGAAGCCCAATACTCGGCTTCGATTTTATTGTCAAGTATGCTTTTGATCCCAGATAGGTCTTCCACTTTAAAAGTGGCACACCCTGATAAAACAAATAAAGCTATCATTATTATTGTCACATACGAAAATCTCATTTTTCTCCTCCTTTGTTATTTATTGCCTAACGTGGGGGTCACCGGCGCGAGGAACGAGCGTCCGGTGCACTAAAAGTTAGGCTATATCTACTGCAATATTGGACAATTTCGCTGGCCCTTCTTCGTTGAAGAAACCAACCCGTGTTGATGGTGTCACCTGATCAATAAGTTGTATAGGATTGCCGTTCGAGTCTTTAAAGATGTATGTCTGACCATCCACTATAAGCTCAAAAACTCTATTTGGTATGTCTATTTGAATACTAACCTGATATTGTTCCTTTTCCGGCGGTTTTTCTGGATCAGCCGAGAGAACAATATGCCATACGTACTTTTGTGTAGATTTCAGAACTGCATTAGGGCAATTTGCCAGACGTCTATTGTCAAGCCTGACCATCTTGAAATCTCCGTCGTTGACGTAATTGAAAACAATATTTAGTAAGGAGTTGCGCGACAATTCGAGATCGAAAGTGATGCGAAGTTTTTGAGAAACAGGCTTCTTCAGGACCAAGAAGGAATGATGGGGCGTTGTATCAAGCTTTAAATGAAGCATCTTACCGGAATCATAGTAAGGAGCACCAGAAAGCTTTTCGAAAATATGCTTTCCGATGAATATATTGCGATCCAAATGTTGAATGGTAGCGTTGAGCAAGCCCAGCGCCATTTGGGCCTGACCAAGCTGAATGTCCCACCCCTTATGAACCTGTGCTTGAGGGTGTATACAATTACGGTAATTTCTGAAAAGAAAATATAAATATTTGTACTCAGATATATCAGGCAGAATGCCCATATTCTTAAGCTCTTCATATACTTCATCAAGTGTCAGGTCATCCCATCGCTTGACATTGCCCTTTGAATTCTTCGGATAACTCGGGTTTTTTTTAATCTCGTTTTTGTAGATCGCTGCGATGTGCTTAAGTATACCTTCAATCGCTCCGATCGCTACAAATACGGTACTATAGGTCGCATTGACCAAAAATATCCGGTCAAGCTCGCTAAGCCTTTCCAACAGTGTCTTTCTAAGATCGATATTGTCAATAAAATCAAGTTGTTTATTAGTTACCTGCGTTCTTATCTCCATGGGGCCTCCCAGTTGAATAATGCCTATTTAAGTCCAAGCCTAACCAATAAGGATTGAAGGCGACCTTGCAGGTCTCTGGTTCCGGCGCAAGGCGCCGGGGCGAGGCACTTGACGAAGTCAGCGCCGCGATTCCCGGCGACGCAGTCGCCGGGAACAAGTTATTCTAAAGTTTCTGGATATCTCCGCAATGATCCGGATTCCGCGGGACGTCGGAATATGACCGCGAGATTGTATCTTGGCACTCATGGCCTGTCGGCTTCCCCTATCCCGTTTTAAATCCGGTCGGTTGCTTATAAAGCTCTTGACAGAAATTATGCGAGGGTTTATTTTTCTCTTCCGGATATCATGTCAAAATTATCCCCCATCCCGTAGCAGCCGCCCTTGACCCGGATGAACTCCATCCCCGTCG
>JBAQLR010000051.1:0-43144 GCA_049302035.1 Syntrophales bacterium | reverse complement strand
GGCGCCCCCAGGGGCATCACCGCCGCCGCTCCCGCTGCCATTAATTGTCTGGCCACCATCAGGTCGGGGTTCATGTAAGGAAGAACCACAAACCCCTCACCCGCCAATATTTCCGTTGCTTTAATCGTCTCATAGTTGTCCGGTAAAAGGTAACGGTGATCGGCAATAACCTCAATTTTCACCCAGTTTCCCGCGCCGGCAGCCCTGGCGATACGTGCAATACGCACCGCCTCCTGGGCATTTCTGGCGCCGGAAGTATTGGGCATTAAGATACAGCCGGGCGGCACAAATTGTAAGACATTTTCCTCCCGGGAATCAAAATCGATCCTCCGTAAGGCCACTGTCACCAGCTGCACGCCGGAGCACCGAATGGCCTCCTCCATCAACCGGTGGCTGGAAAACTTCCCCGTACCCAATAAGAGGCGGTTTTCCAGAGTAGCCCCACCTAGTTCAAAATCATCATTCATTGCCTCTACCCCCGCCCACCAGGCTCAAAATTTCCACCTTGTCTTCATCATGCAGAGCAACTTTTGTCCAAGCCGTCTTCGCGATAATTTCCATATTAAGTTCCACTGCAATCCGGTCCGGTTCCAGATTTTTTACTGTCAAAAGGTCCCAGATGGTCAAGGGCTGCAAAAAATCTTCTTCTTTGCCATTTAAAACAATTTTCATTTTTTAATACTCATATAAGAGAGCGTCCCAATCAAGGCTGAAGAAGGTTCGATGGAGAGAATGCTCATCGTCCACCGGGTGATAAGTAAGATTGCGAAACAGCCCCTGAGCAATGTCCAGCACCGGCCCAGGCAGCACGATATCATCCTGTCGTCCGTGGTAAATAATAACCGGGAAATCCGGTCCTCTTGCGCCGCAGACATCCGGAGGCAAATAATTCAGGGCCGGAGCCAGCAAGATGAGCTTCCTGGTTCTCGCCACGTTGTGACAGGCAAAAAAGGCAGCCATCAAGCCGCCGAAACTGGATCCAACGAGAATAAGATCGTCCTTATCTGCCAGAACAGTATTCAATTTAGCCATCCTGACCTCGAAGTTACCAACATAATCCTCAACGATCATACCGGGATAACGCTCCCTGAAAAACGACCCCTTATCTCCCTGGCTGGAACCTTCCAACCCGTGAATAAATACCCTTGTAACCATCATGACTCTCAATTTGATTGATGTTAAACCATGGCCGCAATGTCCAGCACCAGTTTTTCAGACGCCGCCCATCCCAAACAAGGGTCGGTGATGGACTTCCCGTAAACGGCATCATTAATGTTCTGAGCTCCCTCTTCAAGATAGCTTTCCACCATAAACCCCTTGATCAGCTTCCGCAAAAGGGGCGAATGCTTGCGGCTTTCCATAATCTCCCAGACAATGCGCGGCTGTTCGTTATAGCGCTTGGCGGAGTTGGAATGGTTGGTGTCAACAATGACGGCCGGGTTCTTCAGGCCGCGCTTGATATACCTTTCTGCCAGATCCATCAGGTCTTCGTAATGATAATTAGGCTCGTGCTGATTGTGTCGGTTGTATGAGCCGCGCAGGACGGCATGGGTTAGCGGGTTGCCTGATGACTCCACGGCCCAGCCATTGTGGACAAAAACGTGCGGCTGTTGACTGGCCCGGACCGAATTGAGCATTACCTCGAGATCGCCGGAAGTAGGATTTTTCATGCCCACGGGAATATCCACGCCGCTGCATACCAGGCGATGCTGCTGGTTCTCCACGGAACGCGCCCCTACCGCCACATAGCTGAGCACATCGGCGAGGTATGTATAGTTCATGGGATACAACATCTCGTCAGCAGCAGACAGATGCGACTCTCGAAAAGCTCGAAGGTGCATATGGCGAATGGCCTTGAGTCCCGCCGCCAAGTCAGGTTCTTTGCCTGGATCCGGTTGATGGGCCATGCCCTTATAGCCCTCACCGGTAGTGCGAGGTTTATTAGTGTAGATTCGCGGCACGATCAAAATTTTTTCCGCCACCAACTGCTGCAATTTCGCCAAGCGCGCAATATAGTCGCAGACGGGGTCTTCCTGATCGGCCGAACAGGGTCCAATAACCATGAGAAGTTTATCAATCCGGCCGGTAAAGATGGCGGCAATCTCTTGATCACGCTCAGCCTTGATAGTTTTAAGTTCCGCCGGAAATGGCATATCACCGAGAATTTCTTCAACGGCAGGCATTTCATGCAAGTTTTGGAAGGGCACTCGCTACTCCTTGTTTGTTCATAACTCCGGCTTCCGTACCACAGATCGGGATGGAACACAAACTTCCGCGAACGTACTGGAAAAATATCAGCATGATAACGTTCAAAGTCACCAATTTTACTAAAATACTTGACCATGGGCGATTTATGGCATATACTCCGCCAAGTGGCAACTGATTTTCATGGGAGAAGCAAAAAATGATCATTCACTGCTGGGGGGCAAGAGGCTCCATCCCCGTTTCGGGCAAAGAGTACCTGCGCTACGGCGGAGACACCACTTGTTTGGAAATCCGGACCCAGGAAGACGAGATCATCATCATTGATGCCGGCTCGGGAATCCGTAGATTGGGAAACAAGCTGCTTTCCGAAAACAGACTGCACTACACCATGCTTTTTACCCATGCCCACTGGGATCACCTCATGGGGTTCCCCTTTTTCAAGCCGGTTTACATAGAGGGCACTACTCTCTCCCTGTTTGGATGCCCCTTCGCTCAGACATCAGTTAAACAAATTATTTCCCGGATTATGGATCCTCCTCATTTTCCCGTCAATTTTGATGATATTAAAATCAAGATCACCTACCATGAATCCTGTGACACCATCATCGCCTTGAACACGCTGAATGTCACCCCTATTCCGCTTAGCCACCCCAATCAAGGCGTAGGATATAAGTTCTTGGAAAATGGCAAAAACTTTATTTTTCTCACCGACAATGAACTCGGCTACCGGCACGATGGCGGTCTGGCCTATGAAGGTTATGTAAAATTCGCCGATCAGGCTGATTTACTGATACATGACGCAGAATACCTAGAGGAAGAGTATCATAAAACAAAAAAATGGGGGCATTCTGTTTACAAACACACCCTGCAATTGGCTATCGATGCAAAGGTCAAAAAACTGGGCTTGTTCCATCACAACCAGGAGAGATCGGACAAGACCATCGAGGAAATACTGCTCGATTGCCGCAGAATTATCAAAGAGCAGCGATCTTCGCTCGAATGTGTTGCTGTTCATCAGGATATGTCTATAAAACTTTAATCATTTCTTAAAATTATATATTATTGAGAAGGAGGAGTTCGATGCAGATTCCCAAGTATGTGTACACTTTTGGTGGAGGCAAGGCAGAAGGCGATGCCTTGCAGAAAAACCTTTTAGGCGGCAAAGGCGCCAACCTGGCGGAGATGTCGATACTGGGACTACCGGTACCGGCGGGTTTTACGGTTACCACTGCCTGTTGCAACGACTATTTCAGCGGTGGCGGAAAGTTTCCCGACGCTCTGCGTGAGGAGGTTAAGGATGCCCTGACGTCCGTAGAAAAAACAATGGGTAAGAAATTCGGGGACCGGGATAATCCGCTTCTCCTCTCCTCGCGCTCCGGTGCGCGCCAATCCATGCCGGGCATGATGGAAACAGTGCTGAATGTCGGATTGGCATCCAGCACCATCCCCGGCCTTATTGCCCGGACGCGGAACGAACGTTTCGTTTACGATGGATATCGCCGCCTGATCATGATGTATGCCGACGTGGTCATGGAAAAGGCAGAGGGCATTGATCCGCAGGAAGGCCAGGGCATCCGGGTGCAGTTAGACAAAATGATGTCAGAAATGAAAAAGGATCGCGGTTACAAGGAAGACACTGATCTGACAGCCGCCGATCTCAAGGAACTCTGCTCGTCCTTTCGACGGCGCGTTCGCGAGGTATTGGACCGTGATTTTCCCGATGACCCTGAGGAACAGCTGTGGGGAAGTATCGGGGCCGTGTTCAAAAGCTGGCATGGACGACGCGCCGTCTCCTACCGACGCATTGAAGGTATTCCCGACAGTTGGGGAACAGCCGTAACTGTTCAGAGTATGGTTTTTGGCAATATGGGCGATCAATCCGCCACCGGCGTGGCTTTTACGCGTAATCCCGCAACGGGCGATAATCTTTTCTACGGTGAGTGGCTCGTAAATGCGCAAGGGGAAGACGTAGTTGCCGGTATTCGCACCCCCAATCCACTTAATAAAGAAACTACCAATGAACAAAACCGCCATTTGTTGTCCCTGGAAGAAGTAATGCCTGCGGTGTATCAACAGCTCGTTGATATTCGTCGCCAACTGGAGTCTCACTATCATGATATGCAGGATATTGAGTTCACAATAGAGGGCGGCAACTTATACATGCTCCAATGCCGTAACGGGAAACGCACCGGGACGGCAGCTCTCAACATGGCCATGGATATGCTTGCCGAAGGACTGATCGATGAGAAAGTAGCCGTTATGCGTGTCAAGCCCGCCCAGCTTGATGAACTGCTGCACCCCATTCTCGATCCTGAAGCGGAAAAAAAGGCCATCCCTGTGGCCAAAGGATTGCCCGCCGGCCCTGGCGCCGCCTGTGGGGTTATTGTCTTTACCGCGGCAGATGCCGTAGCTGTCACTAAATCAGGGAAAAAGGTCATCCTCGTGCGGGAGGAAACCAACCCGGAAGATGTGGAGGGCATGCGCGCCGCCCGGGGGATACTTACCGCCCGCGGCGGCATGACCAGCCACGCGGCCTTAGTTGCCAGAGGTTGGGGAAAGTGCTGCATCGTCGGCGCTGGGATGCTCCACGTGGACACACGCTTGCGGCAGATGTCCGTTGGCGGCGAAATATTTCGCGAAGGTGATATGCTGACGCTGAATGGCACCCTGGGTTATGTTTACCGGGGGGAGATTACCATGATGGAGGCAACGGAAAACCCCCGTTTCAAAGCCTTTATGGAAATGGTGGACAAACAGCGCACCATGGGGGTCCGTGCCAACGCCGATACGGCGGAAGATGCAAAGATCGCCCGTTCCTTCGGTGCGGAAGGGATTGGACTTTTTCGTACGGAACATATGTTTTACGGGGCAGGCTCCGATAACGCCCTATTCTTGCTCAGGAAAATGATTTTAAGCACGACAGCAGCAGAACGCCGGGCCGCTTTAGCCGAACTTTTTCCCTACGTAAAGAAGGACATTGCCGCCACCATGGAGGCAATGTCCGGTCTGCCCGTAACCGTCAGGTTGCTTGACCCGCCCCTCCATGAATTTGTACCGCAAAGTGAAGAAAAACGTGCTGAGCTGGCCCATGCCCTGGGCATTTCCGCAGATGATATCCGCCGGCGGGGCGAGGAATTGCACGAGTCCAACCCCATGATGGGACACCGCGGGGTAAGACTGGGCATTACCTATCCCGAGGTAACGGAAATGCAGGTACGAGCCATCTTCGAAGCGGCGGCTGAATTATTGCAGGTCGGCAAGACCGCCCAACCGGAGATCATGGTGCCCGTAACATGCGATGCCCGCGAATTGTATGTTACAAAGAAAATTGTCGATCAGGTCCACAGCGAAACCCTGGCAAAATTCAGCTTAAACGACCTTCCTTATAAATACGGCACAATGATTGAGATTCCTCGCGCCGCCTTATTGGCAGACCGCATGGCGGAGGTTGCCGAATTCTTTTCTTTCGGCACCAATGACTTGACCCAGATGGGTTTCGGCTTCAGCCGGGATGACATCGGCGGTTTCATGGGAGCATATTTGGAACAGGGGATACTGGACGCCGATCCTTTCCAGACTATTGATCAGGAGGGCATTGGGCAGCTCATTCAGATCTCCACAGACAGGGGAAGAAAGGCACGACCGGAATTAAAGGTTGGCATCTGCGGTGAGCAGGGAGGCGATCCGGCCTCCGTCGAGTTTTGTTATAAAACGGGGCTCGACTATGTCAGTTGTTCTCCCTACCGCGTGCCGATTGCCCGGCTGGCAGCCGCCCAGGCGGCCAGCAAGGCCCAGGCAAAAAATAACAACGAGGTTTAGCATAATCCTATGGATTTAACATTCCTCCGGGATTTTTTTCTTTATCATAATGATTACGTCATCTTCTTCTTTCTATGGGGCTTCCTTATGCATCCTGACTTCTTCAAGAACTATAACGATACCTATGGCCACCAGAGGCGACGATTGCCTTAAGCTCGTGGCGCCCCCTTCCTGAAAATCTCCGTCAGGTCCGTCCGTAATCATCGGCTTGACGCTCAATGTCGTCTTCCCCGAAATATTTCCCCGTTTGTATCTCAATAAAGACGAAATCCGCTTTACCCGGATTTCGTATCCGGTGCCAGGCGCCACGGGGAATTTCGATAGAGGCCCCTACCCTTAAATCCATTTCTTCGTCATTCAAGGAACAATGCCGACGCCACTTATGACATACCAATGCTCTGTTCGCAGACGATGACGTTGCAAACTTAAGCGTTGGCCTGGAAAGACAACTAGCCGTTTAACCTTGTGATCCCGTTCTTCGGCCAGAACCTCGTAACATCCCCAGGGACGATAATCTCGCTCCATTAGTTTTTTGACCTGTTATCCGATTTGCCGTCCGGTTTTACGCTTTTTTGCCGCTTGCGTTTTCTGCTGAAGCTTTTTTATCCAATTTCAGCTTTTGACCAATTCTTAAAAGGGAACCCTTGATATTATTATTTTTTTTAATCTCAGCAATGCTTGTATCGAAACTCCGGGCTAAGGAATGCAACGTATCGCCTTTTTTCACTTTGTAGCTGAACTGGGAATTGGCAGCCACCGATTTCTCGGTGCTGTGTTCCGTAATTTTCGCCAGTTTGGCGCCTCGCAAGACAATCACCAACCGCTGACCAGCCTTGACATTTCGCCTCCCCAGAAATCTATTTTCCTTCCTGATGGCATTCGGCGTGGTCCCGTATCTCCTGGCTATACTAGACAAGGTTTCTCCGCGCTTAACCTTATATCGAAGAGTTGCCAACCGTTTCGTCTCGCTCTGGCGGGGTTTTTCCGCCAGGGGAATTTCATCTTTGACCTGCGCAAATTTATCCAGAAAAGCCGTGGGCAGTTTCAAACCATACTCCCTGTCCGGCGTTTTATTGAGCCTCAATTCGGCATTAAGAATGGCAAGCTGTTCATCAGATACGCCCAGACTTGAGGCAATATCACATAAATTCATTGTCCGGGTTATCTTTACCGTATCGTAAGCGTAAGTCGGGCGGCTTTCCAGCGGCACTTCCAGGTTAAAACCATATTTCTGCGGATCCTTAATAATATGTAACGTTGCTAAAAAACGGGGCACATAACGGGCTGTCTCTTTGGGCAATTTCTTATAAAGATCCCAAAAGCGATCCAGGTATTCGATGTGCTGTCCCGATATAACCCGCATCATCCTGCCCTCGCCGCAATTGTAAGCGGCCAACACTGTTAACCAATCACCAAACATGTCATGCAGATCCTTCATGTAACCGATGGCCGCCTGGGTTGATTTTTCCACATCCATCCGCTCGTCGATCCACTCGTCACGGCTCAATCCGTATTTATAACCCGTTGACGGAATGAATTGCCACATACCCAACGCTCGGGCAGAAGAAAGGGCGCGCACTTTAAAACCGCTTTCCACCAGGGGAAGCCAGGAGAGTTCTTCCGGTAAACCAGCCTGTTTAAGTGCGGCAAGAACCGCAGGGCGGAAAAAGGCAGATCGCTGGTAGGAGTTAAGAAAATATTCACGCTCCACAGTTTGAAAGCTGCGAATTTCTCGCTCCACCTCGGAATTCATCACTAATGGCACTTCACTTCTTCTGCCTTTGGTAACAGTTTGCCTGGAAGTATATATGGAAAGAATCTTCTTGGATATCAATAGACGTAGATCGTCTTTTTGCCGGACGATGTCTGCATCACCGTCGGTTTCCAAAAGAATGGCATAGGCATCGTCTAAAGCCCCTAAAGCCTCCTCAATATCACCTTTAACCCAGCTCTTCTGTGACTCATTCACCAATTCCAGAGCCTTTTCCATAATATCCTGCTCTAGTTCCAGCTCCTCAGTGTTTTTTTTACTGGTTGCCGTAGCGGGAAGATCGCCCTGTTTATTATCCTGTTTCACGGTGGATGAATTTATTTCAGGCTTTTTGCCCGCTGCCTCTTCAGCCACAAGCGGCGTGGATAGAGCAATGGGAGCGATTCCAGTGGAACCTTCTGACACATTGGCTGCAACAGATTGTACGGCGGTAAAAATGGTGAGTAAAAAGCTTAAAATCACCGGCGATAGTAACCAAGGCATTCTTTTTCCCCTCATCATTTTGCGAGTCTCCTTTTTCTGTTATTATTCCTGCCGTATTCATCGTCTTTTTCACCCCGGGTCTTCAGTAGAACACGGGTTTTCGGAACCGTACCACATCTTTACTTTTTTCTACAGAATTATTGGAAACTGACAACCTTTCCCCACTCTGACCATGTACTGCACAAAGCAAAGAGGCGGGTTATGCCAACAATTCCAGCAATGGGCGCCCCTAACCAAGGGCGCTTAACCTTGCAAAAGATAAGCTTCGATGAAGTCATCGATATCACCGTCTAAAACCCGATTCACATTTCCTACCTCCAGGCTGGTACGGTGATCTTTCGCCATGCGATAGGGATGAAGGACATAGGACCGGATCTGGCTGCCCCAGGCAATATCCTTTTTAGTCCTATTTATCTCTTTTTGTTTACCTCTCTGTTCCGCAAGTTTTAACTCGTACAGACGCGCTTTTAAATACTTCATCGCCATGGATTTGTTCTTGTGCTGCGAACGCTCATTCTGGCACTGCACAACCACACCGGTGGGGAAATGGGTAATCCGCACGGCGGAATCCGTCTTGTTGACATGTTGTCCTCCTGCCCCGCTTGACCTGAAAGTATCAATGCGTAGATCTTTGTCGTCGATTTCCACCACAATGCTGTCGTCTATCTGCGGATAAACGAATACCGAAGCAAAGGAAGTGTGTCGGCGTGCGCCGGCGTCGAAGGGTGAGATACGGACGAGGCGGTGAATGCCTACTTCCGCTTTACAATATCCATAAGCATATTCACCTTCAATGGTCAAAGAAACGCTCTTGAGACCGGCTTCGTCCCCCGGCTGATAATCAATAACCGTTGCCTTAAAGCCCTTCCGGTCAACCCATTTGAGATACATACGCAGCAGCATTTCTGCCCAATCCTGGGCCTCCGTACCGCCAGCGCCGGCATGAATGGACATAATGGCATCTAAGGGATCCAATTCGCTGCCCAGCATCCTTTTTAATTCCATTTCTCTCACCGCTCTGTCAAGCTCAGAGAGTTCGCTTTTGATGACCTCCAGTGTCTGACTATCATCTTCCTCCCGGGCCAACACCAGGAGTTGGGTCAAATCGTCGAATATTTTCTTCTTTTCTTGCCAACCTTCAACAGTTGCAAGAAGCTTATTTTTTTCTTTAAGAGCCTCTCTGGCATTTTCCGGCTCATTCCAGAAACTATCCTTAAGAGATGCTTTATCCAATTCTTTTATGGCGTATTCCTTATTAACTATGTCAAAGATATTCCTTGAGCAGCGCTATCCGGTTATTTAATTCATCAATATTCGCATTTAAATCTTCATTCATTTTTTGTCCCCCCCCGAGAATTAACGTATAGCAACA
Source organism: Syntrophales bacterium (assembly GCA_049302035.1). Classification (GTDB taxonomy): domain Bacteria; phylum Desulfobacterota; class Syntrophia; order Syntrophales; family JACQWR01; genus JAPLJV01. Next base: position 33,494 of record JBAQLR010000051.1, on the reverse strand, counting down.
GCAGCGAAATAAAGCACAAATACGCAAAGGTGTTGCCATATGCCACATAAAAGGTTTTGCTGTCAATAAATCTTACTTTCCCCGGTAACACGGTTCTGACGCACAGGGCACTCTGGGAAATTATTTTTCCCAGCGGATCAATGATCGCACTAATGCCCGTATTAGCGGCACGCAGCACATAGAGGCGAGTCTCCACGGCCCTGAACACCGTCATCGATAAATGCTGATACGGCGCCGAGGAAAAACCGAACCAGGCATCATTAGTAATATTTACCAGTAGTTCCACTCCTCTCTGCCTGTAAAAGCGGCTCGCTTCCGGGAAAATACTTTCATAGCAGATAAGCACCCCTATCTTTTTTTGGAGCCATGATAGAGGACGATATCCTTCACCTGCGTGGAAATCACCATCGCCAGCCACCAGCTTACCGACAAAGGGGAAAAAGCTGTCGGCTGGAACATATTCACCATAGGGTACGAGATGCACCTTGTCATAACGTCCTGCTATCTCCCCCGCCGGTGAAAGGAGAAAGGCGCTGTTGAAGAAATAAAGACCATCCGGATTATTCCTGTAACTGGGGCTGCCGAAAAGCAGCCATTTTCCCGTCTCCTTGGCTGTCCGGGAAACTATCCTTGCCTTCAAACCACCGTCCTGAAAATAAAAAGGCAGGGCCGTTTCTGGCCATATTATCAGGCCGGACCCGTGAGGCATGGCTCGCCGGGAAAGATCATCATAAATTCCCAGAGTTCTTTGCTGATAAAGGGGATCCCACTTGAGACTCTGATCGATATTGCCTTGAATAACAGCAACGTCGATGGTTGGCGCTGCTTTAAGTCTGGCTTGCATTTCATCAATACGCAGTTGCCCGTAAGCCAGTACTCCGGCAATCAACAGCATAGCGCCGCTCACCTCAACTGCGATACTTTTATTGCCCTGCTTTTGAATACCGAAAATAAACCCACCCATAAAGTCGCAAATCACAGCGTTGATAAATACCAGCAGAAACGAAATGCCATATATTCCTGTAATATCCACGATTTGTATTAGGTGGGCATAAAGGTACTGTGAGTAAGCAAGGTTTTCCCAGGGAAAACCCGTCAGCAGATTAGACTTCAAGAATTCGAGACAGGTCCATAAGAGAGGCGCGGCGATAACCTGGGGCACGCCTTTTTCTCTAAAATAACTTATACCACCGGCAAAGAGAACGACATAGACACTCAGGTAGGCCGCCAATATAAACATGACTGCTAAACCAGTCAACCATGACTGCTTGCCATATCTGACGGCAACGTAGGTTATCCAATAGATCAGCCCCACGTTGCCGATAAAGCCTGCCAGAAAGCCATTTTTCATGCTTTCCCTGAGTTTGCCCTGGGACAAGGCAAGCAATAGGGGAACCAACGCTATCCAGGCAATAAAACCGCAACCATAGGGAGGGAAGGAAAGAAAAATCAACACCCCCGAGATTAGCGCTAGTCTTTTTCGGCAACGCGGGTTAGCAAGATAGATAAGAGCCCTCCCTGTAATCCTCTGGAGGCGATAACATCTGACTTGACTGGACGATAAATAAAATAAGGGGGTTACACATCGTGTAACCCCCTTATAAATAATGGCGGGGCCGATGGGACTTGAACCCACGCCCTCCGGCGTGACAGGCCGGCGTTATAACCAACTTAACTACGACCCCGCATAAAGCCTCTACAAACAAATCCCCTTCCTCTGAAGACAGAAACCTTGATAAATTCCTGGTAGGCGGAACAGGACTTGAACCTGTGACATCCACGGTGTAAGCGTGGCGCTCTCCCGGCTGAGCTACCCGCCCCCTTATTACCACTGCTGAGCGGGCTTCTAGCAACAAGGTCATTTTTTGTCAAGCAGTAAATGAATTCACTTTAAAGTCATTTGCTTGATCTTCATTTGTTATTGAAGTGTTTCAATGTGTTAGCTGAATATGCGACATTTCATCCGGTACAGCCACGGCACTAATACTTGCCGGATCCGTCTTAAGTGCCGCTCCCTCATTAGTTTCGGCGGAGGGCAACAGGGCAACTTTTAATACATCATCAACATTATCGACAAATACCATCTGCAAAGCCTTCAATACATTGGTCGGCACATCTGCCAGATCCCGCTCGTTATCTTTAGGAATAATTACTGTTTTAATACCTGCGCGATGCGCTGCCAGCAGTTTTTCTTTTAACCCCCCGATGGGCAGCACTCTTCCCCTTAAGGTAATCTCGCCCGTCATCGCCAAGTCGGATCGCACCTTCCTTTTGGTAAAAACGGAAGCGATAGAGGTTGCGATCGCAATACCGGCAGACGGACCATCCTTGGGTATGGCGCCCTCGGGAACATGGATGTGGAGATCCATCTCCTTATAAAAGTTATCAGCCAAATTAAATTTTTCCGCTCTGGCACGCACATAGGTCAACGCGGCCTGCGCTGATTCCTGCATCACATCGCCCAATTTCCCGGTAAGGGTCATTTTCCCGCTGCCCTTCATGATTGAGGCTTCAATAACCAATAATTCCCCCCCTACCTCCGTCCACGCCAAACCTACCGTCAATCCCATTTGATCATTGCCTTCCGTTTCTCCATACCGATGCTTGGGGACACCCAGATATTTGGCGACGGATTTCGAGGTTATCTTGATCTGCTGCTTCTGACCATTGGTAACTATTTCCCTGGCAACCTTGCGGCAGATTGCGGCAATTTCTCTCTCCAGATTCCTGACACCCGCCTCGCGGGTATAATTTCTGATAATGGTCAAAAGAGCGCCATCCGTTATCGACAGCTGCTCACCTTTGAGGCCGTTTGCTTCCACTTCCTTGGCAACTAGAAAACTCTTGGCAATGCTTGACTTTTCCGGTTCCGTATATCCGGCAATCCTGATTACTTCCATACGGTCCTGCAAGGGTGCGGGTATTGTCTGTAAAACGTTCGCCGTCGTTATGAACATGATGTCTGAAAGGTCATAATCGACCTCCAGATAATTGTCGTTGAAAGCATAGTTCTGTTCCGGATCAAGCACTTCTAGAAGCGCGGAAGACGGATCACCTCGAAAATCGGAACTCAGTTTGTCAACCTCATCCAGACAGAAAACAGGATTGTTGGAACCGGCCTTTTTCAGTAACTGTACTATTTTCCCCGGCATGGCGCCGATATAGGTCCTCCGGTGCCCTCTGATTTCGGCCTCATCACGGACCCCGCCCAGAGACATCCTTACAAACTTCCGGTTAGTGGCACGGGCTACAGACTTCGCGATGGATGTTTTACCAACGCCAGGAGGGCCAACGAGGCACAGAATGGAACCTTTATTTTTTTTCACCAGACTCTGAACCGCCAGGTATTCCAAAATACGTTCCTTTACCTTTTTCAATCCATAATGATCTTCCTCAAGGATTGCCTCTGATTCCTTGAGATTTTTATCATTTTCAGTTTTTTCTCCCCAAGGCATATCAAGAAGCCATTCGACATAATTCCTTACCACCGTTGATTCGGCAGACATGGGCGCCATCATCTGCAGTTTCTTTATTTCCTGCTTAACCTTCTTACACGCCTCTTCAGGTAATTTCTTAGATTTTAACCTTTTTTCCAGTTCGGCAATCTCGTTCTTGATGTCATCCTTATCGCCCATCTCTTTCTGGATAGCACGCATCTGCTCATTAAGATAATAGTCCTTCTGCGTTTTTTCCATCTGCTTCCGAACGCGGCGTTTAATCTTTTCTTCAACCTGCAGGATTTCATTTTCCGCAACGATAAGTGTATAAACACTCTCTAATCTTTCATTTGTATCGAATATTTCAAGTATTTTCTGGCGGTTTTCAATTTTGATATTAAGATTGGCAATCACTATATCAGCAAACCTGGACGGATTATCCATGACCGCAAGTGAATTGGATATTTCCACATGAACTTTCTTGCTTAGCTTCAAATAAGTCTCGAAAGCATCTTTGATACTCCTCATCAAGGCATCGGTAGTTTTATCATCCGAATTTACCTTTTCCTCAACCTCTTCCACCTTGACATAGAAGAAATCATCATTGGGCAAATATTCCTTGACGATACCACGGACTCGCCCCTCAACAAGGACTTTAACAGTTCTGTCGGGAAGCCTTAAAAGCTGTATGATTACGCCTATCGTGCCTACTTTAAAGAGATCATCAACTTGCGGGTCATCATTTTTTGCGTTTTGTTGCGCTACCAGAAAAATACCCTTTTCCGACTTCATAGCCCATTCCAGAGCCGCAATAGATTTCTCACGACCGACAAAAAGGGGAACAATCATGTGAGGAAACACCACCACATCCCTTAAAGGCAGTAGCGGCATCTCCGTAGATTCATCTACTATCTCATTATTATCAATATCTTGCATAGCCATTTCCTTTTTTAATCTTAAAATACACTTTATGCCGTTTCTGATCGAGATGAAAATATTAGAATGGGCGGAGCGCCATTTAAGACAACTTCTTCCGTAATTACACACTCTTCAACGTCATGCCGAGATGGCATGTCATACATGATATCAAGCATTGTGCTCTCAATAATGGCGCGCAGTCCGCGAGCGCCCGATTTATGCTCTACCGCTAATCTGGCTATTGCCCCCAAAGCGCTATCTGTGAATTTCAACTTAATATTTATCAATTCAAACAATCTTTTATACTGTTTGATAATGGCGTCCCTAGGCTCCACCAATATCTTCACCATGTCTTCCTCGTCCAGCTCATTCAAGGTTGCAATGACTGGCAAACGCCCGATAAATTCCGGGATCAGACCGTACTTCAATAAATCCTCGGATCGGACTTTCAGCAGTACCTCACCTACATTTTGTTTGCGCTTGCTTTTAATATCAGCACCGAACCCCATGCCGCTATTACCGACACGACGGGCAATGATTTTGTTCAAGTCATTAAAGGCGCCACCGCAAATAAACAGGATATTAGTGGTGTCAATCTGAATAAACTCCTGCTGGGGGTGCTTTCTTCCTCCTTTGGGCGGCACATTGGCGATGGTGCCTTCCATAATTTTTAAAAGGGACTGCTGTACTCCTTCCCCGGACACATCTCGTGTTATGGAGGGGTTACCTGATTTCTTGGCAATTTTATCGATCTCATCAATATAGACAATACCACGGGAGGCTCTACTGACGTCGTAATCGGCGTTCTGGAGTAAACTCAAAATAATATTCTCCACATCCTCCCCTACATAACCAGCTTCCGTTAAGGTGGTAGCGTCAGCTATAGTAAAGGGAACATCCAAGAGCTTGGCCAAGGTTTTTGCCAGCAATGTCTTGCCTGATCCGGTAGGACCGATAAGTAAAACATTGCTTTTCTGTATCTCCACATCGTCTTTCTTCGTTCCCGCAAATAGGCGACTGTAATGGTTAAAAACAGCGACAGCAAGCACTTTTTTTGTGCGATCCTGGCTGATGACATATTCATCTAATATGTGCTTTATATCCTTGGGTTCGGGAATATTTTTCTTGGCACAATCTTTTACTGAGACAGCGTTCTCTTCCTCAACGATACATTTGCACAATTCGATACACTCGTCGCAGATATAGGCAGAAGGACCTGCAACTAACTTCTTAACCACGTCCTGTGATTTTCCGCAAAACGAACAAAATAGGGCGCCCTGCGTATCTCTTTGATAACTATTTTTCCTTGCCATCAGTGCTCCTGTGTTTATAACAAATAGCGATGCTATGCTTCACGATGTGACGAGGGGCTTTCTAGCGATAATTTCATCTATCAGGCCATAAAGTTTTGCCTGCTCACTGGTCATGTAATAATCCCTATCGGTGTCCGTTTGTATCTTATCCAGCGGTTGGTTTGTCATGTCAGCCAGGATATGGTTCAATTCATCTTTCAGGCGTAAAATCTCCGTTGCCTGAATAGCAATATCCGTAGCCTGTCCTTGGAAACCACCCAAAGGTTGGTGAATAAGGATGCGCGCGTGGGGAAGCGCATAACGCTTGCCCCTTTCACCGGCACAAAGCAGCAGCGCCCCCATGCTTGCGGCCTGTCCCATACAATAGGTTGAAACGGGAGCCTTAATATACTGCATGGTATCGTAAATGGCAAGTCCCGAGCTTACACTGCCGCCGGGACTGTTAATATAGAAAAATATTTCCTTGTCAGGATCTTCCGCCTCCAGGTAAAGCATCTGTGCCACAACCAGATTTGAAACATTATCATCAATCGCCGTACCTAAAAAAATTATCCGGTCCTTGAGAAGACGCGAGTAAATATCAAAGGCGCGCTCTCCTCTGCCGTCTTGCTCCACGACCATAGGGATGAGGGTCATTTATTTTCCTCCCCCTTTGTCTGAGCATCTTCATTTACAATGGTAATCTGGGCACTATTTTCTATGAACTCAAGTACCTTTCTATTCAAGATCTCACCCACTAAATTAGCTTTCATGGCCCCTTCTGTAAAATAGTTTTTTACTGCTCCGGGATCCCCGGACTGGGAAGCGATTTCCTCAATCCGTGCTTCTATTTCACTCTCGGAAACGTTGATGGATTCCTTGCGGCCAATGCGTCTCAGTATGACTGACGCCTTTACCATGTGCCGCGCCGTCTGACGATATTGATCTTGAAATTTTGCCAGCATTTCTGCCGCTTTTTCCTTGGGTACCCCGTCATTTGCCATCCTGCGACTGACATCAGCTGTTATGTATCGATATTCGCTTTCAACGTAGCAATCCGGTACTTCAAATTCATTGATTTTCAGAATTTCGTTAACTATTGCATTATGGAGGTCGCTTTTGTACTGTTCCTGATATTGTAACTTTAATTTTTGACTAATATCCTCTTTCAATTCCTCCATCGTGTTAAATTTAGCAAAATTAGCAATAAAACTATCATCAAGCACAGGAAGCTTCTTTTCTCTTATATCTTTTAATGTTACGGTAAACGTAGCATCCTTACCTGCGATTTCCGTCGCATAATAATCATCAGGGAAGCGCAATTTAATTTCTTTTGTTTCACCTTTGGCAACTCCAATCAACTGCTCCTCAAACCCGGGAATAAATCTTTTGTTTCCTAACTCAAGGAAGAAATTCTCCGCCGAAAGCTCCTTCCTGCTGACCCCTTCTACTGTACCGCTAAAATCCATCGTGATAAAATCGCCGTTTCGAACACCCCGATCTTCTTGAATCTCTTCGATCGTGGCTAACCTCTGGCAAAGCTCTCCCAGCTTATCTTCCACATCTTTATCTGTAACCGCGCGTTCGATCTTTTCTAAAGCAAGCTCCCTGTAACCTGTTGGGTCAATAGCTGGTTCCACTTCAACCGTGGCAACAAAGTTAAAATTTTGATCATTTTGAATGCCATACTCCTCGATTTCCGGCCGCGAAGCAGGTAATAGTTTGTTAGTTCGCAAAGCGTCGGCATATAACCTTTCGATGAGGTTTACCACTGTCTCTTTTTCGACAGGCTCCTTGTATAAGGTTTCTAAAACGTTGCGGGGTACTTTCCCCTTTCTGAACCCCTTGGCACTTGCCGTTTTGCTGAGTTTTTGATAGACGCCGTCCATTTCCTTCTTTACTTCACTCCAGGGAACGTCAAAGGATATTCTTTTTTTTACCGGGCTAATGTCTTCCATCTCTACAGCTGTCATTACATCACTCACAATATTTTACTCCTTAAGCCATTATTTTTTTAGAAAGGCAAAAACATGGTGCGAGAGAGGGGAGTTGAACCCCTATCCGCTCGCGCGGGCTGGATCCTAAGTCCAGTGCGTCTGCCATTTCCGCCACTCTCGCTTTACTGTAAAGTCCCGTAGCATATATTCATTAGCGAATCAATTGTCAACGGCAATTGTGCCAAAGTCCAGCCGCCGACTCCTTGGATCGCCCAAGGTGCGGGGCTTTTTCGGCTATTTGCTTTTTATTCAGTTTTTATTGACATAACAATTAATGTAATTATATTGTGCGCAAGAGATCATCAAAAACTGGCTGAAAGGTTATGTACTTTGATGCAGCACAGATAACCCAGGCATCTTGGGCCTTTTCCCATGCGGAAAAAGTGGTGGCTCGTTATTACCGTATGAGCGAGGAGCGATTGCAGGGTTTGCGCTATGATGTAAAGACACTTGCTTACCTGGAAGAACCTGAGATCAACGAACGGGCCTTTGCCCAGCTGTGCCGCTATAAATATGAGCCGGAACGGGGGGGTATCAAAAAAGACAGTTTTTCTTTTTACCGGGTTTGCCTGCAGGACGACCGTATCCTGGACGCCGTTAACAGAACCGCGGTGTTTGTTAAACTGCCTCCCCTCTTGTTTTACATTGCGACTCACGAGCTGGTTCATGTAATTCGCTTCGATGCGGGTGAGGAAAACTTTGAGGCCTCGTGGGATGCAAAAGAGCTGGAGGAACAGCGGGTAAGCGCCATTACGAGGGAAATGCTTTCCAATTTGTTTTATCCAGGACTGAAACTGATCCTGGATTGCTTTAGCGACTACCCGCAAGTAGGAAATCTTTTAAATTAAAATTATTTTTTGGAGGTTGAAAATGCCCATATACGAATATAAGTGTAAGAAATGTGGAGAAGAATTTGAAGTTTTTCATAAAATGACCGACAACGACGTCAAGAGCTGCAAACACTGTCGCGGCCCGGTTAACAAACTAATATCTCGCACTTCTTTCCAACTTCAGGGCTCCGGCTGGTATGTCACGGACTACGGCGGCAAGAAACCGGAGTTGGCGGAAGGCAAGGCCACCGGTAGCAATAAGGACGAGGGCGCTTCAGAAACCTCCACCAAGCAGGAAAAGGTAGAAACCACGACAGTAGCGGCGGAAAATAATAAATCTTCGTAGTTCCGTGGTGATATAACGTCCGGGCCTACCGACAAAGGACACGGATACCGTGCTGGGCGCCGCTGACTGCTTCCCCGACGATTGCCGCGTTCGTCAACCCTGCTCGATGCAAGCCGCCCGGCATGATTCCTTTTTCCACGAGTTCCTTTATCCCTGGGAAGATGGGCGCCTGGGAGGCGTGAATAATCCATGGTATTTGCAAGGAAAGCCCTAATCGCTGAAAAACGGAGAAATGAAATGGTAAAGGAGATTATTCATACCGCTGCGGCCCCCAAGGCCATCGGCAATTATTCCCAGGCCATCCGGAGCGGCAATACGGTTTACCTCTCCGGACAGATTCCCTTGGAGCCGGAAACTATGGAAATGGTGGAAGGCATTGAAGCGCAGGTCCATCGTGTTTTCCAAAACCTCCTCGCCATTGCCGCCGCGGCGGGTGGCACGATGAGCGACATCGTCAAATTGAATATTTATCTTACTGATCTTAACAACTTTACTTTAATTAACGAGATCATGACGCTTTATTTTTTCTCCCCCTATCCTGCCCGTGCGGTCATCGGGGTAGCCGCCCTACCACGCGCGGCGCTTGTGGAAATGGATGCGGTTATGGTGCTGACAGAAGTTTAAGGCGTTCGTAAAAGATGCAAAAATGCTGTCATGCCCGAGGCCTTCAGTCGGGCATCCAGGAGGTTAACCGCCAAAAACGGAGTAACCACCGGTTTCTCGTCTGCACGGGAATGACAAGGGGGCGCGTGAAATGATAGGTGACAAGTCATAATGGAAAAAATCAGTTATTACAGCACGAACCGAAATTTGGACAGTTCTTGCGGCTTCAAGCCTTACCAAAAGCTGGTGTCTTTTAAAGAGGCCTTGCTGATGGGCCAGGCCCCTGATGAAGGACTTTTTATGCCGAATCGCATCCCGCAATTGTCGCTCAGGGCAATAAAATCCTTGCGCGGCGCCCCTTATGCGGATGCGGCGCGGCTGATCGCGGCATCTTTTCTCTCACAGGAACTGCCGGGAGTGGAATTGCGAACCATTGTTGATGAGGCCTGTAACTTTCCCGTCCCTCTGGAATCGGTGGAGGGAAGAAAATATATCATGCGGCTGGATCAGGGGCCCACGGCCTCTTTCAAGGACTTTGCCGCCCGGATGATGGCCCGCTTGATGAGTTGTTTCCGTGATAAAAACAGTCATTTAAATGTCCTGGTAGCCACATCCGGAGACACAGGTGGCGCCGTGGGCGATGCCTTCCGAGGGGTTCCAGGCGTTAGCGTTTTGATCCTATATCCCACCAAAGAGGTAAGTGGGATACAGAAAAAACAACTCGACACCATCGGCGGTAACGTGCAGGCGATCTCCATTGCAGGAAAATTCGACGACTGCCAGGATCTTGTCAAGCAAGCCTTTACCGACCCGGCCCTGACTCCCCTGCATCTGACTTCGGCGAACTCCATTAATTTCGGACGCATCATGCCCCAGATTGTTTATTTCGTCTATGCTTACGCCCAATTGGCCGAAGATAATGAAGAAATCGTTTTTTCCGTTCCTTCTGGAAACTTCGGCGATGCCATGGGCTGTGAATACGCCCGACGTATGGGCTTGCCGGTGAAGAAAATCCTGGCGCCAACCAATGAAAACAACGAATTTCCCAACTTTCTGAAAACCGGCCGGTACGAACCGGTTGCTCCCTCACGGGCCTGCCTTTCCAATGCCATGAACGTGGGACATCCAAGCAATCTGGCACGTTTCTTTGATTTATACGGGGGCACGATTGACCGGAAAGGCAAGGTTTACAAGTATCCCGACCTGGAGGAGATGAAAAGGCGCCTTTTCTCCGTAAGCGTCTCTGACGAAGACACCAGACAAACCATTCGCAAGACTTACGAACGCTACGGCACGCTGTTGGAACCGCACGGCGCCGTGGGATGGAGGGGGCTGGAACTCTATCTGGCCGCCATGGGCGAAGAACCACTCTCCGTCTCCCTGGAAACCGCCCACCCGGCAAAATTTCCCGAGGAGATTAAGTCTCTGTTGAACATCACCCCCGAACTACCGGCCAGCATGGAGGGGCTTGCCAGCCGCCGGGGTAGCGCTTTATCCATGCCTAATGATTATCAAACGCTGAAAGATTATCTGATTAGCAACCTGCAGTCCAAGGATTGAACAACCCCAAAGAAAATCAGTTCGCTCAAAAAGGAACCGAAACTTTATCTCTGGGATAGATCGGGAGTGTCGGATGCCGCGAACGACACAATCATTCGGCGCGGCAAGTAATCGACTGGATTGCCTAGTTGGGCTTTTTGTGATTTTCTGGACCTCCCCATGCCTCTTCGCGGCTTGTCAATTGCGTAGGCCTGACCCCAAGCTTTCCAAGCTTTCTCAGGAATCAAACAAGGCAGCGACAAATTCCTCACTGACAAATCGCCTCAAATCATCGATTTTTTCGCCCACGCCAATGTAGCGGAGCGGAATATTTAATTCAGCGACAATTCTCAGCACTACTCCCCCCTTGGCCGTCCCGTCCAGCTTGGTCAGAATGATGCCCGTTACACCTGCTTCCGCACCAAAAATCCTGGCCTGCGCAATTGCATTCTGACCGGTGGTCGCGTCCAGCACCAGCCATATCTCATGGGGAGCACCGGGAATTTCGCGGGACATTATTCTTTTCATCTTCTTCAGTTCTTCCATGAGATTTGCTTTAGTATGAAGTCGGCCCGCCGTATCCACAAGCAATATCCCCCCTTTACGCCTGGCAGCATTAATGGCATCAAAAACAACTGCCGCCGGATCGGAGTTTATCATCTGCTTTATCAGCTCTACTCCGGCTCTTTTGCTCCATACCTCTAGCTGTTCAATCGCTGCCGCGCGAAAGGTATCTGCTGCCGCCAATGTAACCGGCCGCCCTTCCTCCCGGAACATATGGGCAAGTTTGCCGATGGTGGTGGTTTTGCCCGTGCCGTTTACTCCCACCAGCATGATGGTATAAAGCCCCTCCTGCGGAATCGCCAAGGTGGAATCAGCCTTCTTTAGCGTCTCCGCCATCGTCGCACGGATGATCTTCTTCAGCGTCTCGGGATTTCCCAATTCAGTTCTTTTTACCTGGTCTTTAATTTCTTCCAGTAACTGCGCCGTATAAACCGGCCCCACATCGGCGGCAATAAGCAGTTCTTCCAGCTCATCAAAGAGCGCCTGGTCAATAACTTTTTCGCCCAGGAAAAGGGCATCGATACCCTTTAGAAACCCTGTTCTAGTCTTTTCCAGACCGGTTTTGAGACGATCAAAAAACCCCATTTTTATTTATCCTTATTAGTTCAGATTGACGGAGATAATCGTGGATACTCCCTGATTGTGCGTCGTCACCCCGTAGAGACGCTCTGCGACCTCCATGGTCAGCTTATTATGGGTGACCATGATCACCTGAGATTTTTCGGCGACATCCCGTATCAGCTTGTTAAACAATGAGACATTCGCATCATCCAGGGCAGCATCAACTTCATCGAGGATCAGAAAGGGCGAGGGGCGGTACTGAAGAATGGCAAAAATAAGGGCAATCGCGGCTAAAGACTTTTCGCCTCCCGAGAGCAGCGTGACGTTGCGAGCACGTTTTCCCGGCACCTGAATATCCATTTCCACGCCTGTTTCCAACATTTCCGTGCTGTCGGTCAAATACAGATGGCCCTTGCCACCGGGGAAAATACGAGCAAACATCTCACGGAAACAATCATTTACCGCCTCGAAGGTTTCTGCAAACCTGGTCCGGGAAATCCTGTTGATCCGCTCGATCGTCTGCTGCAGGGAATGCACGGAAGCGGTCACGTCGGCTTCCTGAGCAGTCAGAAAGTCGTAACGCTCCTGCAACTGCTCGTATTCATTCAGCGCCAGCAGATTAACCTCGCCGAAGTTTTCCACCGTGGCCCGGGCCCTCGCCAGTTTCTCCAGTAGGCGATCCTTTTGGCCGGACTCGATACCTTGAAATTCATCAATTAATTCCACTAAATCTACACTGTGCCGCTCTTGCTGGCTGCTTTGCAGGGCGCCCATCTGGAAGGTTATTTCCCTCAGGCCGATTTCCCGCTCCGTTACTGCCCGCATGGCCCTTTCCAGACTTTGATTAATCTCCTTAACTTCCCGTTCCCTGCTTTTCAGCATTTCCTCTTTGCCCTGCTGGTTAACCTGTAGATCAGCCAAGCTTTTTTCAAGAAATCCGAGCTCCTGGTATAATCCAGCCAAAGCTTCCCTGTCTGCAACAATTTGCTTTGCCAGCGATGCTTCCTGATGAACCGCTTTTTCCTGCTCCACCTGCTTGTCACTAATCTCCTTAAGCAGAGCGACACGAGCGGACTCTAAACCGACGATCGCCCTGCTTCCCGCCACCGCTTTTTCTTCGTGTGAGGCTAAAAGCACTTTGCCGGCATTATAATCCCTCTCACACCTTTCAAGCTCCGCTTTAGCACTTTCCCTTTTGGCGTTCAGTACCGTGATCTCTTCACTTACCAGCATTTCCCGTTTATCCTGGATAAGGAGGTCTTCTTTTACCCCTTCTATCTTTTCCCTGGCCTCGATTTCCGATAAGACAACGGTCTCATGGTCAAATTCCATGACGCTGTGTCGTTGATTGAGACGCTTCATCTCTTCTTCAAAACGTTCCCGATCCTTGCGGCTGTTATTTATTTGCAGTTCCAGTTGATGCAAGGCGGCTTTGATTTGCTGCAGTTCCTCTTCAGAAGACGCGATAAAGAGAGCGTCTTTTTTCTTCCTGGACTCTGCCTCTTCCAGGTCACTGGTAAGACGAGCGGTTTCTTGCTTTAGTTCCGCAATCTCCCTTTTGTTTGCCAGGAGGCTTCTCTCTCCCTTGGCGCGGCTACCGCCTGTCAGTATCCCCTGAGGATTGATGATATCCCCCTCCGGTGTGACAAAAGACCCGCAAAAGCCGTTTTGTCTCCACAAGGCAAGACCCGTCTTGAGGTTTGGTATCAGCAAAACATCACCTAACAGGTAAATCATAATCTCTTTAAATTCATCATCTACCCGCACATAATCCAGCAACCGCACTGCTTCTTCCAGATGCCTAACCAAGGATGGCAGCGGGTGATTATTTTTTACCTCGAGAGGAATAAAGGATCCCCGCCCCGCAGCGGACTGCTTCAGATAATCAATCGCGTTAACACCATCATCGTGGTTCCTGACGACCACATATTGCAGCTTTTCACCCAAAATAGACTCCACGGCCATCTCGTATTCACGGGGAACGTCAATATGATCAGCCACCAGACCGAGGGCGACATTGCCGGCGCCCGCCATCTCTTGGATATTGGGCTGTTTTTTGGCCTTCATCAGGGTTTTGATGCCTTCACTGCACCACGAGTATCCCTCCTGAAATTCCAGCAGCGAAGTGAGGCGGGTCGTCTTGCGGCCTCGCTGGTCCTTAAAGGAAGCAATGTTTTCCTCAAGCTTCCGAAAAATGGTTTTAGCCCCGCCCAGCTCATCGATGCGGGCTCCTTGCCGCTGCTTTAAGGCCTCGCTTTCCTCCTCATGATTTTTCAGCGTCGCTGCTATATCCTCCAGGGACTTGAGAAGAAATTCGCTCCGGGCGGCGCTCTCTGCAATTTCCTTTAAGTGCCGCTCCTTTCTTCTGCCAATGTCCTCCAACGCCTTGCCAAGGTTAGCCGCCATATTCTTCAGCTTGGCCTTTTCCGCAGCGATATCGACATAGGCTCCCTTCCTGGTTTCTAATTCTTTCAGGGAGTTATTCTCCGCCTGCTTCAGCTCCGCGAGCTTTTGCTGCCCCACGGCAAGCGTCGCCTGCAGATCATGGCTTTCTCGCGCCAAGTCCGCGTTTTGAGATGCCAACTGTTTAAGCTCTGCATGGATTGCTTTGAGTCGTTCTGAGCGCGCGGCAATCTCACAAACGCCCCGGTCCTTTTGTGCGCGCAGCTCTGTGACAGTCTTTTGGGAAAATTCCAGGGCCTGCTCTTTCATGCTTAAATTCGTTTTGGCCTCATAAAGCCTTTCCCGGCGCCGGGAAATGATCTCCTCCGCTTCCATAACGGTAATTTTCATGTCCTCAAAGGAAGCTTCCTGGCTTTTCAAGGAGGTTCTTAGCGTCGTTTCCTGCTCCTGCAGATACGCCAGTTCATTTTCCCTTTCCCCCTTTTTTTCTTTGAGATCGCCATAGGCAACCAACGCCAGCGTGAGCTCGGCATCTTTAATTTCCTTCTTTAAGGTCCGGTACTGCTCGGCGCGTTTCGCCTGGCGGGAAACGGTATTAAGCTGAGTTTTTACCTCTTTGATGATGTCACGGAGGCGCGTCAGGTTTTGCGTGGTGGCTTCCAACTTTCTGATCGCCGCCTCTTTCCGGCTTTTATATTTGGCAATCCCGGCTGCCTCTTCGATAAACTGCCGTCTGTCTTCCGGTTTTGCCTCAACCAACGTGGAAACGCTGTTCTGTTCCACCAATGAATAGGTCCTCGCCCCGATACCGGTATCCATGAAGAACTCCTTGATATCCAGCAAACGGCAGGGAACCTTGTTCAGATAGTATTCGCTTTCCCCCTCGCGAAAGATACGTCTGGCGACCGTCACCTCTTGGCAATCGCCGTAGGGGCCGGAAAAAGGCTGGGCATCACTGACCATCGTCATGGTTACTTCCGCCATGCCCACAGGAGCAGCAGTTTCGGAACCGTTGAAAATTACGTCATCCATCTTTTTTCCCCGGATGGCCCTGACACGCTGCTCTCCCATTACCCACCGAATCGCATCGACAATATTGCTCTTGCCGCAACCATTAGGGCCGATAATACCGCTTACGCCGGGAGAAAATTCCAAAAGAACCTTTTCTCGAAAGGTTTTGAAGCCGCTTATTTCCAGACGTTTTAAACGCATTTACATGTCCGAAGGGTTGAGATTTTGCGGGAGTCTAACAAAAGAAAAGACTCGTGTAAAGAACCAAGGTAACCACAAAATACAGGGACAGCTTATTTTCCGTTCATCTAGAATTCTGCTATCTTCTTGCTTATAATTCTAATATCCTACTAATATCCTAAAAACCATTTGACAAAAGCCCTTTATTTTACTATTTTGCGCGTAACTCCCCTCTCAAGGAAGGAACGAATAAAATAGTGAAACGCGAGAAAACCAAGTTGGGCAGAATGGAAATGCAGCTTCTCGCCTATGCCCAACTGCGTGAAAAAGAAATCGTCTCCTCCGGTGAAATTGCCGCCGCTTTGGATATTAGTGCGGAACGGGAATGGAAGCTGCTCAATCGGATGGCGACGTCCGGAGTGATCATCCGTTTGAAACGGGGTGCCTACCTGGTTCCTTCCCGCCTGCCCGTCGGTGGGCGTTGGACGGTCAGTGGTTATTATATTCTTTCCAAGCTCATGGAAGTTATGAAGGGCCAATACCAGATCACCGGGCCGAACGCCTTTAACTTTTATGGTTTTGACGATCAGATTCCGAACCGGATATATGTCTATAATAATAAGATTTTCGGTGAAAAGGAGATCGGCGGAACGGACTTTGTTTTCATCAAGACCGATGCCAAGCGACTTGGTTCGACGAACAGCTTGAAAACACCTGATGATATTGATACCGTCATGGCATCCAAAACGAGGACGCTGGTCGATGCCGTATATGACTGGTCCCGGTTCAACACCCTGCCGCGAGCCTACGGATGGATTGCCGAAACTCTGCAAAAAGAACCGGAAATAACGGGTAATCTGATCGATGATACGCTCAAATATGGCAACAAGGGAACTGCCAAACGGATTGGCTATTTGCTCGCCCAACTTAGTATCAGCAATGATCGACTTAGCGAATTAAAGCGAGGAATCAGTTCTTCCAAGTCGCTGATCCCCTGGATACCGGGCCTGGCCGCAAAAGGCAGTGTAAATAAAGAATGGGGTTTGATTGTCAATGGATCCATCCCGCAATAAGATGATCACCGCTCATGAAGATAAGGATTTCTTCCGTGAGGCAGCGCTTTTTACCGCCGGTCAGACAGGCCTGAACGCCAACCTCATCGAAAAAGATTATTACTGCACCGTCCTCCTGCAATATCTTTATCTACAGCCGGAGAGCCCGCTCATTTTCCGGGGTGGCACCTGCATCGGCAAGGTCTATGCCGATTTCTACCGGCTAAGTGAAGACCTTGATTTCCTGATCGCGACACCGCCGGAAGCAAGTATTTCAGTCCGACGGAAACGGATTGCCCCCCTAAAGGACTGGGTCTCACAGCATAAGATAGATATGACGGATCAGCATCTCCTCCAGTTGGTCGCTGAAAAATTGAAAGTGCCGGAAAATCCGCCTGTTGATCTATCTCCTGCACGGAAAGAAAAACTCAAAACCCAGATCAACACGGAATTGAAACCGGTGCTGCGCCCCCAAGATTTTGCAAGCTTTAATCTCGACCGGGTTTTTGAGATTGCGACAAGGATAAGTCAGCTACTACAATGAGTAGGTGCTTATTCTCTTATGTTAAACTCACGACGATATATTTTTATGAACAAGCAGATCACTAAAAAAATCGGCCCAGCAGGTCACCGGCGCAGACTCAAAGAACGGTTTCTCAAGGCCGGACGCACGGCTCTTGCGGACTACGAATTGATAGAACTCTTATTGACATACTCAATCCCTCGCGTCGATACGAAATCCGCCGCGAAAGGTCTTTTGAAGCGGTTCAAAAGCATTTTCCATGTCCTGCAGCAACCACGTGACCGCTTATTGGAAATCAATGGCATCGGTCCGGAAACCGCAACGTTTATCCATTTGATTCAAGCATGCTTGACACGCGCCACGGAGGCGGCAGTAGAGCACCGCGAAACCGTTTCCAAACCTGAGGATATTTTCGCTTTTGTCCGGCTGCATCTTGGTCCGGTCACAACAGAATGCCTCCACGCTCTCTATCTTGATGACGCCCGGCATGTGGTTCACCATCAGGAAGTGGCAAGGGGAACGGTGGACCGCTTACCCGTATATCCTCGGGAGGTCCTGAAACCCGCGCTGATCCATAACGCAACCGGGCTGATTCTCGTTCATAACCATCCTGATGGTCAGCCTGTGCCTTCTGAAAGCGATCTCAAATTGACGAAAAAGATTGAAGATTTTTCAATAATGTTCGATATCAAGCTGCTGGATCATATGATCGTGACCAAACTTCAGGCATACAGCATCAAGACGGGGAAGCTGATGTGAACGAATTCGCGGATCTAAGACAGACATGCCCGGCCTTGGCGTCGCCAGGTTGTGAGGCCATAAGGGAACTCATCGAAAATCCTCTTATGGCATTGGAAAACCTGGCGCTTCAGGCTACGTACCTCACGCAGGCTGTCCTGGCCTTTGAGGGTCTCGATGAACCTGCCAATGGTGCGCAGATGGCCAGGCTGAACCTCCTCAGTAATCGGGGGTTTCTCCCCACAGCGCTGCTTCCTTTTTTCCATGCACTCGCCGGTAAAAACCACGAAAAGAATGACCACCCTGCCGCCATTCAAATGAGGGCGAACTTGCACGCCAAACTCACGGCCGGTTTGACGGTATGGTTTACCAAATCTTATGGCCCGCACCTTCCGCCTTCCGCTATCACGGCGCAAAACGCTGAAGCTGTCTTCCAGGCCCTCCGCACTGACACACCATCTGATGCGGTTAGACGATCAGCCCGCAAATCAGCTATGCGCGGCGGCGTTACAATTACCCTCGCCGAGGACGAAACACGGGTTATCATCGACTACCAGCTCCGGGCCGCCGGCTGGCAGGCGGATACATTATCGTTGCGGTACTCCCTGGGCACGCGTCCCGAGAAGGGTGTAAATAAGGCCATTGCCGAGTGGCCCACAGCGACTGGGCCGGCCGATTATGCTCTGTTCGCAGGGCTCGACCTTATAGGAGTGGTTGAGGCAAAAAAAATGGGCAAGGATGTGCTGGCCGATCTCATCCAGGGCAAGCGTTATGCGCGAAATGTACAGATCGACGGAGAGGCGCGCTTCATCGGAGGTCCCTGGGGTGACTTCAAGGTTCCCTTCCTCTTCTCGACCAATGCCCGGCCATATCTTGAGCAACTCAAAGAGAAATCAGGAATCTGGTTCCTTGATGCGCGGAATCCCATGAATCATCCGCGCCCTCTTCAGGGATGGTTTTCTGCCGATGAACTGCTTTCACTGCTGCTACAGGATATTCCTAAAGCGCAAGCAAAACTGGCCCGCGAACCCATGGACTACCTCGGTCTGCGTGACTACCAGGAAAAGGCTGTCCAGCGAGTAGAAGCCGCGCTTGACCAGGGGCAGACCAAACTGCTGGTTGCCATGGCGACGGGAACCGGCAAGACCCGCCTCGCCATCGGCCTGAGTTACCGCTTGATTACGGCGCAACGCTTCCGGCGCATCCTCTTCGTGGTGGATCGGAACGCCCTCGGTGAGCAGGCTGGCGACAAATTTAAGGAAACCCGCCTGCAGGATTTGAAAACCTTTGATCAGATCTATGATCTCAAGGAAGTGGACAAGTCCGTCATCGAGTCCACTACCAAGGTGAAAATCGCAACTGTACAGAGCCTGATGCACGCCATCATGTATCCTTCCGATACCAAAGATGTCCCCAGTGTCGGGCAATACGACTGTATCATCGTGGATGAGGCGCATCGCGGGTACACCCTCGACCGCGAACTGGGAGATGAAGAACTCCTCTATCGCGACCAAAATGATTATCTCAGCAAGTTCCGGCGCGTCATCGACTACTTCGATGCGGTCAAAATCGGATTGACGGCAACCCCCGCCCCGCATACCATCGAAATCTTCGGAAGACCCGTTTACACATACTCATACCGAGAAGCCGTCATCGACGGGTGGCTGATGGATCATGAACCGCCTCATCAACTTGTGACCCATTTGTCCAAAGAAGGAATCAAATGGGAAAAAGGCGACACCATCCCTGTTTACGATCCAGCGACAGGGCAGATCACGAATATCGAGGACATTCCCGATGAAGTGAAACTCGATATCGATCACTTCAACAAGTTCGTCCTGACGGAGAACTTCAACCGCACCGTGGCAAAAGAGCTTATCAAATATCTGAATCCCGACGGCGATGAGAAAACGCTGATCTTCGCCGCCACCGACGACCATGCGGATACAGTCGTCCGGGTCCTGAATGAGGAATTCGAGGCTGTGGGCGTCTCCATACCTGATGAGGCCGTTACCAAGATCACGGGTTCCATTGACCGCCCGGGAAGCATGATCCGGCAATTCAAAAACGAGCGCCTGCCCAATATCGCCGTCACGGTCGATCTTCTGACGACAGGCATCGATGTGCCTGAAATCTGCAATCTGGTTTTTATCCGCCGCATCCGGTCGCGCATCCTTTTTGAACAGATGCTTGGTCGTGCAACACGCCAGTGCGATCGCATCGGGAAGGATCACTTCGACATCTTCGATGCCGCCCGAATCTATGAAGCCCTGGAACCGGTCTCCGCCATGAAGGCTATCGCCGCCGATTCCACCCTTACGCTTGGCCAGTTGTTCGATGAACTGGATCATCTTTCGGAAAGCAATGCCGAGCCGACCAATATCAAGACTCAGGTCGATCAGATCCTCGCCAAGCTGCAGCGCATCCTCAGACGGATGGACGAAGAGACCCTGGCGGAATTCAAGACCATCTCGGGTGGGCAAAGCCTGCAACAGTTTATTCAATCGCTGCGGCAAGACGACCCGGAAAGCTGCCGCCGGAAGCTTGCCGCAAAGCGGAGTCTCATTGCCTTCCTGGACGAAAACCGCTATCGCCCGAAACAACAGCTCATCTCCCATCATGAGGATGAACTGGAATCCCACACCCGCGGCTACGGCGCCGCCAAGAAACCGGAAGACTACCTCAATGCCTTCCGGGAATTCATCATCGTCAACATGAACAAAGTTCCCGCTCTGACCGTCGTATGTCAACGCCCCCGGGATCTGACCAGACAAACGCTAAAGGAGTTGAAGCTCGTCCTCGATCAGGCGGGATTTACCGAGAAAAACCTGCAAGTCGCCTGGAAAGATTGGAAAAATGAAGATATTGCGGCCGATATCATCTCATTCATCCGTCGTCAGGCATTGGGTGACCCCCTCGTGAGTCATGAAGACAGAATAAGAAAGGCAATGACCCGCATCTATGCCATGCGCGACTGGACGGCCATCCAGCGTCAGTGGCTGGAACGGATTGAAAAACAGCTTGTCGCCCAGACCGTCCTGGACCGCGAGGATTTTGATCGCGGCGCCTTTGCCGCCAATGGCGGATTCAGCCGCCTGAACAAGATCTTCCAGGGCAATTTCCAGGAGATCCTCGATGAAATAAACATGAATCTCTATAATGCAGAGAGGCAATCCGCATGAATACTACCGAAATCGTTCAAAAGCTCTGGAATCTCTGTAACGTCCTGCGCGACGACGGGATCACGTTTCACCAGTACGTGACGGAGCTGACCTATATCCTCTTTTTGAAAATGGCCAAGGAGACCGGCGCGGAGAGCAAAATCCCCGCGGGATACCGCTGGGATGACCTGAACGCAAAAGATGGAACGGAACAACACCGCTTTTACCGAGAGCTCCTCCTGAAGCTCGGCACGGATGGAAAGAACCGAGTCCAGCAAATTTATGTGAACGCCCATACCAATATCGACGAACCGAAGAACCTGAAAAAGATCGTCAGCGACATCGACAAGCTGGACTGGTACAGCGCCAGGGAGGAAGGCCTTGGAAATCTGTATGAGGGCCTCCTGGAGAAAAACGCCAACGAGAAGAAATCCGGCGCCGGCCAATACTTCACGCCGCGGCCACTGATCAACTCTATGGTGCGCCTCGTCAAGCCTGAGATTGGCGAACGCTGCGGCGACCCCGCCAGCGGCACCTTCGGTTTTATGATCGCTGCCGACCAATACCTGAAAGAGAAACATGACAACTACTTCGACCAAAGGACGGAGCAGCAGGAATTCCAGAAAAAAGAGGCCTTCACCGGCATAGAGTTGGTGCCGGAAACCCACCGCTTGGCCCTGATGAACGCCATGCTCCACGGAATTGAGGGACGAATCCTCCAGACCGACGCTCTTTCCAGCGACGGCAAGCAGTTCCGGGATTACGACGTGATCTTGACGAACCCGCCCTTCGGCACCAAGCGCGGCGGTGAGCGCCCGACGCGAGATGACCTGACCTATCCCTCATCAAACAAACAACTCAACTTCCTGCAGATGATTTACCGATCTTTGAAGGCAAACGGTAAAGCCCGTGCCGCGGTGGTCCTCCCGGATAATGTCCTTTTTGCCGACGGCGACGGTCAGAAGATCCGGGCCGACCTGATGGACAAGTGCGACCTCCACACCATCCTGCGCCTGCCAACGGGCATCTTCTACGCCCAGGGCGTCAAGACAAACGTCCTCTTTTTCACTCGTGGAACGAAAGACAAGGGCAATACCAGAGCAGTCTGGATCTACGATATGCGCGCCAACATGCCAAATTTCGGCAAGCGCACACCGTTGACCATCGAGCATTTCCGGGAATTTATGGCAGCCTATGGCGACGACCCCTATGGCAAGACGAAACGCATCGACCAGGGAGATACCGGTCGCTTCCGTTGTTTCACCCGCGAGGAGATTGCCAAACGGAGCGACTCTCTCGATATCTCCTGGCTTCAGGATGACAAAGACCGGCGGGGCGACGACCTTCCCGAACCAGGCGATATCGCCGACGAAATTTTGGCACAGCTCAGCATCGCCACGGAGGAAATGCAGGAATTGGCAAGGTTGTTGGGGGAAAGTCGGTAATGGCTAGAATTGAATATAAATTACCGCATGGATGGGTAGAAATCGGTCTACATGAACTCATGGCCGACACAGCTTCCATAAATCCTAAGAACACTCCAACCAAGATGTTTGAATTATGGAGCGTACCCTCTTTTGAGTATAATGTTCCAGAATATGTTACTGGCGTCGAGGTTGGATCTAATAAACAGAAAGTTTCCCCAGGGGATGTATTATTATGCAAGATTAACCCCCGCATTAACCGGGTTTGGCTCGTGAAAGATAAGGGTGAATTTGATCAAATTGCTTCCACCGAATGGCTTGTCTTACGCAGCAGAGCGCTTTACCCGCCATTCTTGTTATACCAGCTCAGGGAGGAAAATTTCCGTCAGCGCTTGTTGGTGGATTTATCAGGGATCGGCGGATCTTTAACACGTGCTAGGCCAAGAATTGTTAGGCAGCTTAAAGCAAAACTGGCACCAGGCAACGAACAAAAGCGCATCATCGCCAGAATCGAAGAATTGCAGACCCGCAGCCGCCGCGCTAAAGAAGCCCTGGAGTCCGTCCCCGATCTGCTCGAACAGCTATACCAATCCATCCTTGCCGCTGCCTTCCGAGGCGACCTGACGAAAGAATGGCGAGAAAAACATCCGAATGTTGAACCGGCAAGTGACCTGTTAAAGCGAATCCACACGGAACGACGCAAACGATGGGAAGAGGCAGAACGGGAAAAGCTCAAAGCCAAGGGATTGCATGGCGATAAACTCAATGAGGAATTCGCCAAGCGCCGTAAAAAATACAAGGATCCAGCCCCGGTTGATACTTCAGATTTGCTTGAGTTGCCGAATGGCTGGCGTTGGGCATCATTTGATCAATTAACTGAAAATTATGACAGTAGACGAATTCCCTTGGAAAAATCTATTAGAAATAAGCGTAAGGGTAACTTTGAATATTATGGTGCATCCGGCGTTATAGACTGGATCAATGAATATATATTTGATGGCTCATATTTACTCATAGCTGAGGATGGTGCAAACTTACTCTCAAGATCAACACCCATTGCCTTTCAAGCAAATGGGAAATTTTGGGTTAATAACCATGCCCATGTTGTTCAAACACTCTGCGGACAGCCTCTTGATTATCTTGAATATTATTTCAATTCCATTGATTTAGAACCATATATAACAGGTAGCGCACAGCCAAAGCTGAAACAGGAAAAACTTAACTCAATCCCGATTCCCATTGCGCCTTTAGAGGAACAACTTCATTTGTCTCAATTTATTGAGGAGATTTTCAAATATATCAAACATACCTTAGAAAAAGTAGAACTAATGATTAAAAGTTTATCCATTTGTAACCAATCTATTCTCTCCAAGGCCTTCCGTGGTGAGCTGGTTCCCCAGGACCCAAAAGACGAGCCCGCCAGTGTGCTGCTCGAACGTATCCGACAGGAAAAAGCGCGCGAGGCAGCTCAACCGAAAGCCAAAGACAAACAAAAGGGCATGAAAATGAAAAACAAGCTGGTAGAACAAAGAAATGTAATTGCAGTACTTCGTAAGTCCGGACAGGCCCTAACGCCAGAGGAGGTCTTTTCGGCAGCAGGTTTTGACGAGGCATCGGTGGATACCTTCTATGAGCAACTGCGAGAATCCATCGCAGCCAAACAGGTTCGCGAACTCAGAGAAGGCGAAACCATCCGGTTGGAGGCCATAGCGTCATGAGAATTCATCGCCTGTGGATTAAGGCCACTGGATTCAAGAATCTCAATAACTTTAAAATCGAGTTTGATGAATCGTCGTCCATGACGGTCCTGGTCGGTCGGAACGGAACTGGGAAATCAAACATCCTGGAAGCACTGACCATTATTTTCCGTGATCTCGATCTGGAAGCATCGACGCCGCTATTCAGCTATGAACTGGAATATACCTGCCGCAGATACAGGATCACCGTAGATGCCGATCTCGCCCGCTCGACCAAGAAGATCCAAATCAGCGTTGATGGCACGCCATTGAGTGGGAAGGCTTTTTCGGAAGATAAACGCACCTACCTGCCAAATTATGTTTTCGGTTACTATTCCGGTCCGAGCAATCGGATGCAAGAGCATTTCCTGAAACATCAGGAGCGGTTCTACAATGATTTGATCAACAATACCGATGAAAAAGACCTCCCCTTGCGTCCGCTCTTTTTTGCGCAGCATATCCACAGCCAATTCGTGTTATTGGCCTTTTTCCTCGAACAGGATCAAGAAGTCCTTCAGTTCCTGAAAGAGCAGCTCGGTATCATCGGTCTCGATTCTGTTCTTTTCGTCATGAAGCAGCCGCCCTGGGCGAGCAGAGCCGGCGATGAACGATTCTGGAAAGCCCGTGGCGCTGTGGCTACGCTGCTGGACCGTTTATATGACCATGCGCTCGCTCCACTGCGCCACAAATGGCGCGTCCCTCTTGGATTCCGCAAGACCACGGAACTGGAACACCTCTATCTCTACCTGCCCAACGCCGGGGCCCTGCAAAAACTCAAGGCCGGGTATGCGACACAGCAGGATTTCTTCAAGGCCCTGGAAAGCACCTATATCTCGGAACTTATTCGCGAGGTGCGCACCCGTGTCACAGCCCGATCTGCCGAAGCACCGCTGACATTCCGTGAACTGAGCGAAGGAGAGCAGCAGCTCCTGATGGTTCTGGGGTTGCTGCGCTTCACCCGTGAAGACGAATCTTTGTTTCTCCTCGATGAGCCTGATACTCATCTGAATCCCGCCTGGAGCGTCCGATATCTGGAATTTTTAAAGACCATCGGCGGCTTGGGTGAAAATGGCCACGTCATTATGGCGACCCATGACCCCTTGGTGATATGCGGACTTACACGGGAGCAGGTCCGTATCATGCTGCGCGACACCCTTGAAGCACCCGTTCGTTCGGCAATGCCCGATATGGATCCCCAAGGAATGGGAATTAACGGTCTGCTCCGCAGTGAAATATACGGACTGGAGTCCGCCCTTGATCTGCCCACTTTAAATAAGATAGATGAGCGTGATGCCATTCGCGCAAAGCAAAAAAAATTGCAGGCCCAAGGCAGAGATTTGAGCCCGGAAGATCGAATTAATCTGATTCAACTTTCTGACGAGCTGGCCTCCCTGGGCTTTGCCCGTGACTACCGCGATCCCATCGAGCAGAAGTTTGCCGATGCCATGGCCCGGCGGCGACATCGAAAGGAGGCAATCACATTGACGCCGCAGGGGATGGAGAAAGAGGAGGAGTTGGCGGATGCTGTTCTCAATAAGATTCTTGGAGAAAAATCAAAATGAGACATATTCCGTATGGCAATGAACAACCAGCACCTGAGTGGCTTGAAAGAGCAAGGCGAATCACCGAGAAACTCAATGCAGCATCATCAAAAGAAGAACGCGACAAGATTATAGACAATAACAGTAATTTATGGGGCGAGTTAAAAGATTGGTTACTTAAGTTTTCCGATGGAAAGTGTTGGTTTTCAGAAGCAAACGATTCCTATTCTTACTGGCATGTTGAACATTTCCGCCCTAAGAAGAGTGCAAGAAACATAGATGGGACAGAAAGAGAAGGCTACTGGTGGTTGGCCTTCGACTGGAAAAACTATCGCATTTGCGGCAGCGTCGGTAACACCAAAAAAGAGACTTTTTTCCCTTTATGTCCAGGATCTCAAGTCGCAACAAGCAGTACTCGCCATTTGGTGCAGGACGAAATATTCTTTCTGCTTGATCCGACGCGGGAAGGTGACCCCGAACATTTATCATTCAACGAGGAAGGATCGGCAACGCCGATGCCTGGTATAGGTGCCTGGCCTAGACAGCGTGCCGATGAATCCATCAAGCGTTTTAAACTGAATGATTATGAGCCACTCCGCGAAGCCAGACAAAGGTGCTGGACCAAGTGCCGCGAAAATATTGAACAGGCTCGCGAAGCGTTAGAGTCTAACCCTCCCACAACAACCAGCCAAGAACGATTGCGAGCTGCATTCGAAAGACTCCAAGAAATGTTGAAACCAGAGCAGCCCTTCACAGCCGTCGTCCGCGAATGTCTCAGTGCGAGCGGGCACCACTGGGCACAAAGGATTGCTGCACCCCAGCGATAATGCTAACAAAAGTTTTCCATAGCAATGAGGGTTTTTTGAATGAATCAAGCAGAAAGCCACGCCTGCCATCGCTGTTTTAAAGATAAAACCCTCCTTGATTCCATTCGTAGAGAGGGATGACGTGGCTGGTGCGACTGGTACGGGATATCTTCAAACATATCATTCACAATCATCTTTTCCGCACTGTCAATCGTGCGGAATTAACGCGCGCAGTGAAAGATGTTCTTGATCATTATATGGAACGAGATGACCGAAAAAAATCTTCTGTAGGTGGCTTCTCCGAATATTGGAAGCCGGTTGCTATCAATTTTTAGTATGAAAGAAGAAGAGGTGACCGCCCATGCCTGACATTCTATTTTCACCCGATTACATCGTATGGTTTTCCGACCTCAAGCAGCGGATCAGTCTTGCCCGTCAAAAAGCTTCCCTGAAGTTGAATGCGGCGCTCATGGAACTCTACTGGGAAATCGGCCGTGACATCGTGGAAAAAGAAGAAAAGGCAGCCTGGGGAAGTGCTCTTATCGAAAGGCTTTCCCGTGATTTAACCCATGCATTTCCCGATATGAAAGGATTCTCCCGGCGAAATCTCTATGCCATCCGCCAGTGGTATCTCTTTTATTCCGCTCAGTCGGCAATTGTGCCACAGCCCGTGGCACAAATCCCCTGGGGGCATAACCGGCTGATTGTCAGTAAAATTAAAGATTATGACGAAGCCCTGTGGTATGCCCTGGCCGCTAACGAAAACGGCTGGACGCGGGATGACCTGGAATTGAAGATTGAAAAACGGGAGCACAAGCGGGTCGGCCGCGCACTCACCAATTTTCCCCACACGCTGCCTGCCGTACAATCCGGTCTGGCTCGCGAAACCCTCAAGGACCCTTACAACTTTGATTTTCTGGGTCTGGAAGATGAAGCCCAGGAGCGGGCTATAGAGGCGGCGCTTACAGATAAAATCACCGATTTTCTCCTGGAATTGGGAAAAGGATTTGCGTTTGTCGGGCGGCAGGTGAAACTCTTGATCAGTGATAATGAATATTTCCTGGACATGCTGTTTTATCACCTCGACCTGCGCTGTTATGTCGTGATTGAACTGAAGGCAGGAAAGTTCAAACCGGAATATGCCGGAAAGCTGAATTTCTATCTTTCGGCGGTGGATGCCCAGTTGAAACGCCCCGATGACAACCCTTCAATCGGAATTCTGCTGTGTAAAAAGAAGGACAAGATTGAAGTCGAGTATTCCCTGAAAGACATCAACAAACCCATCGGTGTCAGCGATTATTTATTGACCCACGCAATCCCTGATAACCTTGTAACAAAACTTCCAACGGTAGCCGAACTGGAAGATGAACTGGCGGCCCGAATCAAGGCAAAGTAAAGTAGAGGCGGCTTCATATGATCGAAAACATCTGGGTATCATTTTGCGGAATAGATAGCTGCTGGAGGGTGTAAAATGCAAAAAACCATGTTTATCCCCAATTTTAAATATACAAATCAGATCGTTAATCGCCTCTCAAAGATCGCCGTAGCCAGAGAGGTGATTCTGAATTCACCCCTTGTTCCGAAATGGCAGGTGTCACTGCGGAAAGAGGCCATCATCCGGAGCGCCCATTCGTCTACCAGCATTGAAGGAAACAGGTTGAACATTTCTCAGGTCAGCGAGCTCGCCATGGGTCGTGATATTATGGCTTTGCGGAAGGACAAACAGGAGGTCTTGAATTATCTCAAGGTTTTGGAAAACCTCGGACAACTGGCAACGGAGTCTGAAATTACTGAAGAAAGTATCCTGGAAATCCATAAGACGCTAACGGTAGATACCCTGGATAATCCATCAGATTGCGGCAGTTATCGGAATCGCTATGTAGTGGTCGCCAACAGCATGACGGGGCAGGTCATCTTTCGGCCGCCGTCAAACGAAGCGGTTCCGGAGCTCGTCCGGAATTTGCTTGCCTGGATCAATGCGGAAGAAACTCAAGAGCTGGACCCCGTGATCGAGTCAGGGATAGCCCACTACGAACTGGTTCGTATTCATCCTTTTATCGACGGTAACGGAAGAACTGCCCGGGTCCTGGCAGCTCTCTTGCTATTGTTGCGAGGCTTCGACACCAAACAATTCTTCTGCCTTGACGATTATTATGATTCCGACCGACCCGCCTACTATCGTGCCCTGCAGACCGTCGATCCGGGAACGCGGGATCTGACTGAATGGCTAAGCTATTTTGTCGAGGGCGTCATGGTGAGTACGAACGCGGTGAAGGAAAAGGTCATCCATTTGAGTAGCGAAAGGTCGAAGGTATCCGTAAAAGGACAAGTAGCTCTTTCGGACCGGCAGATGAAAATCGTGGAACATCTGAACCGGTATCAGTTCATCACTGTCGGAGATATGGTGAAGATGTTCCAGATCACCAGACAGGCGGCACTCAAAGAGATCGGTAAATTGGTGGAATTGGAGGTTGTACATCTCGTCGGGCAAAAACGTGGCGCACGATATATATTGACCTGAAATCCGGTTGTCATATTGGTTGTCATATTGGTTGTCATTTATGATCTCACCAGCCGCAAACCTCTGATTATCAGCGTTGTCAGATCATATTCTGGATCAACTTTTCAGGGAGGCTCATCGCATGAAGGTCGTTGCATCGCCAATCTCCTGGGGTTCGGTTCATAGTCATCTCGGAAAGGAAACTGTTTTACGCAACCAAGAATGATATGGGGCCAAGGGCGTGAGAAAAATTACACCGGCAATCACAGTGAGGCGAAGTCATGAAAGAGTATCTATTAAAGAAGGTCAAGGAAGCTCTGGAGGAGATCGAACCTTCTGCGTTTCGGTTACTCCTTGACTTTTTAAAACAGGCATACTATATTGGCAGAAGGTGATGCATGATAAAGTCAGTTACCAATAGTAACGTGCATTAAAGTTGGATTAGGACATTTTGAAGCGCAAAGGTAGCCACCATGCTCTTGAGTCTTGGTGGTTTTTTTCTGTCACAATGGCAATTCGACTTTTGATTAATTTTAAGAAAGGAGGATGCTAATTATGTCAGAAGGTAAAGTGAAATGGTTTAACGAAGGTAAAGGTTTTGGGTTTATCGAAAGGAATGACGGTGGTGGAGATATTTTTGTTCATTACAGCGCCATTCAAGCCGGCGGCTTCAAGACCTTGGCTGAAGGCCAGACGGTAAGTTTCGATGTTGTCCAGGGTAACAAAGGCCCGGCAGCGGAAAACGTAATCCCCTCGTAATTAAATCTCAGGGAAAAAGGGCATTCCATTGTATTTTTATAGTGGAATGCCCTTTCATTTAACGGGAGTCAAATACGAGCGAAAGGAATGAAGATGAAAAAAGAAGATGCGATTTTATTTAGCGGCGGCATTAAAGGGGCGGAAGCTGAGTTCGGGGCAAATGCGGAACGTCTTGGCATTGCAGAGGTAAATTTTTCCTTCGAAGGACACAATATCGTCCGGCACAGGGGCCTGCGGGTTCTCAATCCTGAAGAGCTGAGAAATGGCGATGTCAGCCTGGAATATGTCTCGCGCTTGATGAATCGTCCCTATACGGCGAGCCCCACCATTAGAAAGGTGCTGCAAAGCATCTGGTATCAGGTGAACAGTGGGCAGGAAATTTACGTAATCGGCGAAATACTTGCAGACAAAACCGTAAATGGCGGTACCGGATGGGGCGCGGAGTTTGCCAAATTGTGCAACAAGCCGCTATATGTATTCGACCAGAAACGCAATATGTGGTTCAGTTGGAATAATGTTGAATGGGTTGAATATAAGAATGGAAACGGGCCAACCATCGCCCAAGTTCATTTCACGGGAACAGGAACGCGTTTCCTTGAAGAAAACGGCAGGAAAGCCATCAGTGAATTATTCGAGCGCAGTTTCTCATAAAGGCATAAAAGTATGATAAATGTAACAAACGTCGCCCTCTCCTACGGCAAGAAAGTGTTATTTAAAGACGTCAATATTAAATTCACCCCTGGTAACTGCTATGGACTTATTGGCGCCAACGGAGCAGGTAAGTCAACTTTCCTGAAGATGCTTGCCGGCGACATAGAACCGGATAAAGGTGAGATTGCCCTCGGCCCCAAAGAGAGGCTCTCGGTGCTGAGGCAGGACCATTTCGCCTTTGAAGAGGAGACGGTAATCAATACTGTCATCCGTGGGCACGCAAAGCTTTACGAAGTTCTAGAAGCGCGTGAGGCGCTCTACACCAAACTTGAGTTCACCGAGGCAGAGGGAATGCTCATGGGAAAGCTGGAGGCGGAATTTGCCGAAATGAACGGCTACGAAGCGGAGTCAGAGGCGGCTGTGCTGCTCAAGGGCCTGGGCGTACCTGAGGCGCTTCTTCCGAAAAAGATGAAGGAGCTAAACGGGGGTGATAAGGTGCGGGTTCTTCTTGCTCAAGCTCTCTATGGTAACCCGGATGTGCTGCTGATGGATGAGCCGACAAATCATCTTGACCTTAAGTCCATCGCCTGGCTGGAAGATTTTCTCTGCCGCTTCCGGAACACGGTAATCGTCGTCTCCCATGATCGCCACTTTCTTAATCAGGTTTGCACTCACACCGCAGATATCGACTATGGCAAGATTCAGGTGTACTTGGGGAACTACGATTTCTGGTACGAAGCAAGCCAGCTTATCCTGAAGCAAAAGCAGAATGAAAACAGGAAGGCAACAGATAAAGCTAATGATCTTAAACTTTTCATCCAGCGGTTCAGCGCCAACGCCTCCAAGTCGAAACAGGCTACTTCGCGCAAAAAGCTTCTGGACAAACTGACCATAGAAAATATGCCGATTTCGACGCGGAAGTATCCGTTTATCAGTTTCAAACCCGGTCGCCCCTGCGGCAACACCATTCTCGAGATAGAGGGACTTTCCAAAAATATCCAGGGAGTGAACGTACTGCACGACTTGACCTTCTCCGTGCGCAAAGGTGATAAAATAGCCTTTATGGGTGCGGACAACTTTGCCAAGACGACCCTGTTCCAGATTCTGGCCGGGGAAATCGCACCGGACAGCGGCAGCTTTCACTGGGGAACAACCATCACCTCGGCCTATTTCCCCAAGGATAACGGTTCTTACTTTAAAAACGGGCTGAGTCTCATTGATTGGCTCTGCCAGTTCCCACCTTGCGACAGCGAAAGCTTTGCCAGAAGTTTTCTCGGGCGCATGCTTTTCTCCGGCGACGAGGCCGCAAAAAAAGTGAATGTCCTCTCCGGCGGGGAACAGGTACGCTGCATGCTGGCGAAGACCATGCTCACAGAGGCCAATGTCTTGTTGCTCGACGAGCCGACCAACCATCTGGATTTGGAATCACTCACCGCCTTAAACAACAGCCTTATCGCCTTCCCCGAGGTGCTGCTCTTCGCCTCCCGTGACCACCAGTTGGTATCCACTGTGGCCAACCGGATCGTGGAGATCACGCCGACCGGCATCGTTGACTGGATGATGGGATTCGATGAGTATCTGGAAAATTGCGACGGTGAACGGTTGCCTGAGAATCTCGCCGCCGCCTGCTAAAAGGGAGATGTGGTGATCTTGAGAAACGATTTCCATGAACGTACCGAATTTACTACCTTAAAAGCCAGACATAGGCCGGTTGGGCCAGAATATCCGCCGGCGCCTCATGGGGCAAACCATCCTGAGTGAGCGTCAGCAGGAGTTTGTGAGCTTGTGGAAATTGACGACCTGCCTCCACAAGCGACCGCAGTTCCCGTTCAACCGTGTCCTGGGCGGCCACATCAGCGCAGACCTGAATCAACTCTTCATCACCGGAAGGATACCGGGCCAGGAAATCCACCTCAAAGCCCTGCGCCGTCTTCACATAGCTGACCTCTGCCCGCCTGCGCTCCAGATCAAGGAGCACTGCTGTTTCCAGGGCATGCCCGAGATTGGCTCGGCCCGTGCGGTCAAACACCGGAATCAGTCCCGGATCAACCGGGTAGGCCTTGCGGGGGTTGACCATGCGCTGACGTTCCGAGGCGGCCTCCATCCAAACCGTGCGTACCAGGAAGCAATCCTGTAGATAGCCCATGAGCTGGTGCACCGTGTCCTTGGAAATGGCCAGTCCCTGCGACTTGAGCGCCCCATAAAATTTCTCCACGCTGAATAGTCCCGCAGCATTACTCAGCAGATGTCGCACCAACCAACGTAACCCCGCAACATTGCTAACTGAGTGCCGCTCAACCACGTCGCGCAGCATGGCCACATCCACGTAGTCCCGCAGCAGCTGGTAACGCGTTGCTGTGTCCAACCCTTGTGCCTCGGGGAAACCGCCGGCCACAAGGTAGTCGAGGAACGATCTTTCCAGGGCCGAACGTGCTGGTCCATCCAGAAATTCCGGTTGCAGCGGCAGGCTCTTCCCGGCATGCAGCATAACTTCCCCGAAGCTGAAGGGATGCATGATAACCTCCCAGGCGCGCCCCCGGAGTGCGGTGGCGATCTCCCTCGAGAGGAGCGCCGCCGAGGAGCCGGTCAGGAACAGCTCTACATTTTCGGAGTCGAGCAGACGGCGCACAAACCGCTCCCAATCGGGCACCGTTTGAATCTCGTCCAAACACCAGATCACGGTCTCACTGCCGCGCAACGACGGGAAGCGCCTATAGTAACCCTCCACCAGTGGATGGAGATGCTCGGCCGTAATTCCCGTCAGCCGTTCATCCTCAAAATTGATATATGGCATACGTTCCCGATCCATCCCATCCGCCAACCGTTCCCGACGGATCTGATGGAGAAACATTGTCTTACCGGCCCGGCGCATGCCCACGACCGCTGTCGCCTTGCCGCCAAGATGCACGGCCCCGTAAACCC
>JBAQLR010000050.1:0-8508 GCA_049302035.1 Syntrophales bacterium | reverse complement strand
GCCTCAAGCGGATCCGCGAAACGACCGGAGGCGACCCTGCCAGCCTGGAAGAGCTCGACCGGCAGGACATCTTCGTCCTGAACCTGCTGCGGGCGATCCAGGCCGCGATTGATTTGGCGGCCCACATCGTTGCCGCCGACAAACTCGGCCTCCCGGAAACGGTCAGAGAAAATTTCACTCTTCTGCGTAACGCCGGTCGAATCTCCACCGAACTCGGCCGCAAGATGGAAGCGATGACCGGCTTTCGAAATATCGCCATCCACAACTATCAGGCCCTCGACCCGGAGATTTTGAAGGCCATCCTCAAGGATCGCCTTCCGGACTTGGAGAATTTCTCCGCGGCGATTCTGCGGACTGAAAGATGACGCCAGAGGCCCCCCGCAAAACGCTAAATTTAAAGACCTGACCCCCATGGGTTGCCTGACGCCCGATAAATGCACACAGGGGACTGAGAAAGCGAGTAAGGAGGTTTTGAAATGATTAATCTTGAATTTGACAGCATGGTTTTTCAAGAGGGCAACACATATGTGGCCTACTCGCCGAAACTTGATGTTTCCAGTTGCGGTGGCACTGTCGATGAGGCCCGTCATAATCTAAAGACTGCGGTTCGTTTGTTTCTTGAGGAAGCCGAAAGGATGGGTACTCTAGAGGATATTTTGAGTGAATCAGGGTATGAAAAAGCGGATTTTGGAGATTGGCAGACACCACGTCTCATTGCTACTGAGCTTATGTCGGTTCATGGTTAAATGCCAAAGATATCGCCTATACCAGCGAAGAAACTGATGAGGGTTTTTGAAAGAGCCGGGTTCTCTTGTGTCAGAATCGAAGGGGATCATTACGTTTATACCAAAGATGGTGTTGCAAGGCCCATTGTAATCCCTGACTGGCGAGAGATTCCGGTATTTATTATCAAGCAACAATCTGCGTTCGGCCAATATAACCCGCGAAGAATATTTTACTCTACTTGCCGAGGTAAATTAGGATCATGTCTCCTGCGCAAAACGCTAATTTTAAAGACCTGACCCCCGAAATTCCCTTGACACATTGGAATTTCTCCGATAGAAACGGGCCAGTTCAATTCGTGAACATGAGGTTTTATGGCCTTTCAACCGCACTCACATTTTGAAAGCGATGAATATCTGAAGCTGCTCCGGGAGATTTCGGCCGATCCGGAGATTTCGCAGCGGGAACTTTCGCGCCGCCTGAATCTGAGCCTCGGCAAGACCAATTACCTGCTCCAGGCGATTGTCAAAAAGGGGTTGATCAAGGTCGAAAGCTTCAAGAATTCCGGCAACAAGATACACTATCTCTATCTTCTGACTCCTGCGGGCCTCGAGGAGAAGGCGCGCGTCACGGTGCGTTTTCTGGGAAGGAAGATGGATGAGTACGAGAACCTTAAGCGGGAGATCGCCCTTTTGCAGGAAGAGGCGGGCGCCTCGGGCGTTTTCTCCCCGCAGGATTACCAGACCGGGTAACCGGCTGGAAGGTTAAACCGGGACAAACGGTGACATCTTAGGCAGTCGCGAAGCGATTGACAAGGTGTCACCGGATAAAAGGCGCTGTCCCTATTATTACGGCGATTTCCCTCGTGGATGCATGCAATGTGTAATCCAGAGGGCGGAGCTGTAAAAACGCCCCCTGCGCCCTGACCCCCAAGGGGTTCCTATGCAAAACACTGAAATCAAAGACCTGATCCCCGTATTGCGGAGAAAGAAACGGATAGCAGCCGCCTATTTATTCGGATCAACGGCAACCGGCAGAGATCGCCGGGACAGCGATCTCGACTTGGCGATCGTTGTGAAAAAGACTATTTCCGGCCGTGAACGATTGAAGATTGAAGCGGATCTGTCCAGTCGTCTCCGGCGGGATGTCGATCTGGTCGTTTTCGGACAGGCGGGGCCGCTTCTTCAGCACCAGGTCCTGAAATACGGTCGTCTTGTTTGCGAAAACGACCAGACCGAGCGCATCCGGCAAGAGGTTCTGGCACGGGCCGAATATCTCGATACGCGACACCTCTTTCGTGAAGTGAAATAAAGGGCGGACGTCATGGCAGACAAGGAACTTCTTTCACGCAAGCTCTCCCAGCTTCGGGAATATCTGACGGAGCTTCGGAACGCGGAAGATATCACCTGGGAGGCGTATGAAAGGGAGCTCCGCCTGCGTGCTTTCGTCGAACGCTACCTCCAGTTATGCATTGAGAAGGTCATCGACATCGCCAATCATTTCGTAGCGTTTCATCGTTGGCGCGAGCCTGGCGGATATCGGGACCTTTTTCAGGTCCTTCATGAAAATGGCGTCATCCCGAAAGCGCATCTAACGACCTTCCAGAACATGGCATCGTTCAGGAACATGCTTGTTCATCGTTACGAAAAGACCGACGATGAGATCATCTTCGGCATCTTCAGAAAGCGCTTGGGCGATTTCGATCTTTTTATTGACTTGATAACGGACTGGATAAATCATCATGAGACGTCCCTCTCTGGAAAACGCTAAGGGGACAGATTTAAAATCTGTCCCCGGAACCCCAATTTTAAAGACCCCCATGATTTTTACTTGAACAGTAACACTATGTGTGATACCTTGAGGAGTCTATCGTGAGAATCTTCAAAAACGCCTGGTTTGTTCGTTTTGCGTGTGCTCAGAAGATCTCCGATGAAGCGCTTCGCGAAGCCGTCCTGCGGGCGGAGAGTGGGCAGGTGGATGCCGATCTGGGTGGGGGCGTGGTCAAACGAGACCTTTGAATTTTGTCATTTCGAGGAGCATTAGCGACGAGAAATCTTAATGCTCGTGCATAGTTAAAGATTTCTCCCTCCGGTCGAAATGACAATATTGGCAGTTATTCAAAGGTCTCAAAGATGGCCAAGCATGTCTTGGGGATTTCCGAAGTCCAATTGAACATCCTGATCACAACCGGCCAGATTGAGGAGGTCGAAAGCAATGACGAAAAGGTATCGAAGTGAGGCGTTCGCGGCGATCCATGAAACCATGGATGCGCTGCACGAGGTCGGCGCGATCGACAAACAGACGATGCGCGAATTCGATGAGGCTTGTCTGACCACGGTGCGTGTGCTTAGCCCCGAGGAAATCAAGACCATACGCCTGCGCGAGCGCATCTCCCAGCCGGTATTTGCGCGCTATCTGAATGTCTCGAAAAACCTCGTTTCGGATTGGGAGCGGGGCGTCAAGAAACCTGGCGGCCCGGCCTTACGGCTGCTGACGGTAGTCGGGGAAAAGGGACTGAAGGCGATTGCGTAAAACAGAAAAAATCGGAAGATTCTTTGGCTTTTAACAGGAGAGCTTTGCATAACTCAGTTTTACACCCGGCACGGAAGACTTCGAATTTCTCGCAAATTAATAGGGGCTCTGTCCCTAATTATATGTCAAGCGCATCAAGGATGCGGTGAAGGCCCGACCCCCAGGAAGGCAAGTACCAAACTTAATGTATTCTCGTATCTTGAGAAAAATGAGAGAGGCTGTAAGACTCCGTCAGTACATTGTTACGCTCCATGCTGTAGAGGAAATAGATGACGATGATTTTTCGATTTTCGATGTTGAGCATTGTATTTTATTTGCGTCGTAACCAAGATAAGCATTACTGGGAAGTTGGTTATTATCACGGTGTACGCGACCTGACCAAAGGAGAATGATTATGATCTGCGATATCTGTGGCCAAGATCAAGCGGTGATAAAGCTGGTGACGCGGAGCTTTGGGAAAAAGAAGGATATCCTGATAATAGAGGATATTCCCGTTGTTTCATGTGCTGCGTGTGGCGAAAGCTATATGACAGCCGAAACCCTTCATGAAATCGAGCGTATAAAAATGCATCGACATAGTTTTGCGATAAAGCGACCTGTTGAAGTGACCGTGTTTGCCTAGGATAAATGGGGACATCTTAGGCAATCGCGCAGCGATTGACAAGGTGTCCCCATTTATCCCATGCGGGCACGTGGGCAGCGAGACCTTTACACAACTCAGTTTTAAACCTAAGACCTTTGCGCGACTCAATCTTGCATCCAACTCAGACAGAGCTTTGAATTTCTCTCAAATTAATACGGGCTCTGTCCCTGATTTCCACGCCCCGGACTTCCGGGTAGCCGGCGACAGCACCGTCGCTGTATTGTTCGGCCCGCGAAAGTTCTCCCAGAGAGAGCTTTGAAAAATGCACCCACGCTGTCATTCCCGCGAAGGCGGGAATCCAGAACACCTTAAAAAGAATGGATTCCCGTTTTCACGGGAATGACAATCCACAACATTTACGGAGAAATTCAAAGGTCTCGGTGAGACCTTTGAATAACTGCCAATATTGTCATTTCGACCGAAGGGAGAAATCTTTAACTATGCACGAGCATTAAGATTTCTCGTCGCTAATGCTCCTCGAAACGACAAAATTCAAAGGTCTCTCGGTATGTCCGAACACAGGGCGATCATCTTGTCTATTCATATCCCGGCGCGATGAGACCCGTCGTGATTCCCAAATACCAGGAAGTCCCGGCTTTTTCATCCAGAACAATATGAAGGTCATCGGGATGACAAGAGAGCAATACTTTCAGTTTCTCGGGAATATTTAAATTTGCACCCCCGTAAAAACGCTAATTTTAAAGACCTGACCCCCAAAGACCCCCAAAGAGATGGAGGTAAATATGGAAAACACAGCGATTATAAATGAAATTCTTTTCGAAGACGGATATCTGTCGTCTGACGATGCGCTGAAGGATTGGTCGGTCATGATCGCCTTGTCCAGGATTGATCAATTCGGAGCTGAAAAGGAAAGTTTTGAAAATAAGTATAAAAAATCATTCGAAAGTTATGAACAGGAACTTCATGCGGTTAAAGGCAACGAGGATTTCCAGAAAGAAAATGATCTGGAAGATTGGGAATTTGCCTGCAAGGCATTGATCTGGTGGAAGGATAAGTTGCGGGCGCTCGGGAATGCTTAAGCTTCTCACCAGATACAGTGACGTCATCGCGTCTTATAAAATTTCCAGATTTGAGCATTTCGGACAAATTCTCAGGTTTCGCGCCGAGTTGATATTGATCGACGATACGATTCTTCACGTCCGGGAGACGGTTTTAAGCATGTCTATTCGCAAATATTCCTATCACTGGCAGGATCGCCGCGGCAAACTGATCATGCGGTGGGACAATGCCCCGGATTGGGATGTGGAAACTTTTCCTCACCATGTACACGTGGGGAAAGAAGATGCCGTTGAACACTCTTTTGATCGTACTTTAGAACAGGTATTGAATGTTGTCCGGAGCCGGTTATCAAAGCCAAATGATGCGCCTCCCGCAAAACGCTAAATTTCGAGACCTGACCCCCAAGGGTTTCTTATTACGGCGATTTCCCTCGTGGATGCACGCAACGTGTAATCCAGAGGGCGGAGCTGTAAAAACGCCCCCCCGCCCTGGCCCTCAGGACTTCCGAGGTGACGAATGGAAAAGGACAATCTGGAGATTCTACTCGAAGACATTCGCGGGAAATTTGAGCTGGTTTTGGAAGGCCATGATGCCCTTCACAAGGCAATCGTGGATACCCGCGAAAAGCTGTGCGAAAAAATCGATCTGCTTGACTTTAAAGTGGGGGCGCTGAACCAGAAGATCGACGCCGTGGATGCCCGCTTAAGCAAAAAGATCGACGCCGTCGCCGCCGACCTCAAGGCGCACCGTGCCGATACCGAGGCTCACCCGAAAATCTACCAGGTACGGGAACCGTAATTTTCTCTTACCCCCGCAAAAACGCTAAATTTCGAGACCTGACCCCCATGAACTTTACCCCTGAAATAAAACGGTGCACAAAAGAGATTTTATCCGGCGATGCCAGGATTCTGGCGGTTTATCTGCTGGGAAGCGCCCTCAGGGAGAATCTGGGTCCGGAGAGCGATATTGATTTGGCCTTGATGCTGGAGGCAGGGGCAAAATTGAGCTCTATCGAGAGGCTGAAAATAGCCAATGATCTTGCATACAAATTGGAGCGCACGGTGGATCTGGGGGAAATTTCATCGGCAAACCTGGTCTATTCCCGGGAAGCCTTTCTGACAGGCGTCCCCGTTTTTCAGAGAAATCATGGAAGAGCTGCTCTCCGCAGGGCCTCTTTAATGGGAATGTACATACAGTTCAATCTTGATCGCAAGGAGGTGCTGGATGCCTACCGGGCCCGATAATGTGGTCTTGAACAAGGCCGCCGCGATAGAGCGCTCCTTAAGGAGAATGCGCCAGGAGTATGCCTTCAACCCCGCGCTGGATAATTACACCCATATCGATGCGATGATTCTCAATATTGAACGGGCCTGCCAGGCTGCCATTGATCTTGCGCAGCATCTCGTGGCCGAAAATCATCTCGGGGTTCCTCAAAGCAGCGCGGAGCTGTTTATTCTCCTCAAGAAGGCAAATATGCTGAGCGAAGAGACCGCCCGGGCGATGATTGCGATGACGGGATTCAGGAATGTTGCTGTTCACGAGTATCAGGAACTGGAAATCGCGATCTTGCGCGCGATAGCCGAGAAGGAATATAAATCCCTCATTTCTTTTTGCCGGGAAGCAGGGGTAGAAATAAGAGAATAGGGGTACTTTGCCCCTCCCCGTATATACCATTTCTCTTTCCCCCGCAAAAACGCTAAATTTAGAGACCTGACCCCCAAGGGCGCTTCAAGGACGACAGGGTCTGGCCCCAAAGGTTGGGGAGGTGAAACATGGAAAAGGATAACCTGGAGATTCTGCTGGAGGACATTCGGGGAAAGTTTGATCTCGTTTTAGAAGGCCACGAGGTCCTTCGAAAGGAGATCCGGGATACTCGGGAAGATCTCTTTTCGTGGGCATTATGATTAAGAAAATGGGGGGAAGTCCCCCCGGCAAAAACGCTAAAATGCAAGACCTGACCCCCAAAAAGGAGTTGAAAAGTAAAGAATTCATAAAGACTATCAGCATTAACGGCGGTGACCGTCTGAGGATTCGTATCGCTACGGAAAAGGGACGAGTAGCCAATATTATGGTACAGTATGAGGCAAATATTGCCGGTATCTGGAGAGAAATTGTGCGTTATGATTGCGCACATGGATTCCTTCATCGAGATGTGATTTTGCCAAAGGGCAAGACGGAGAAGCAGCCGCTTTCGATAGCAAATTTGAATGATGCGTTGCAGTATGCGGAACAGGACATCAAAGACCGCTGGCAATGGTATAAAGAAAGGTATGTTAGGGGGTTAAAAAAATGAGAAAAGATGAAATCGTTAAGAAGAATATCGGATTGACCTTTGATTTTCTCCGAGCCGCAGTAGCTGATCCTCACCTGATTGATAAAATCCCGGACGGCGCCGAGATAGAATTTCTTGAGACCGATTTGCCCCGGATCGAACCGGAGGAACGGACAGAGATGGAGAAGCCGCCGGTCTTTTTCAAAGTAGAACGAAACTTTCAGATGATGTAAGCCCTTCCCCCGGCAAAAACGCTAAAATGCAAGACCTGACCCCCAAAATTACGATATAGACGTCGTCATCGTTTTAAAAAATGTCGACTGGGCCATTGAAAAGGACCGTTGAATCGGAAGGCGTCATGATATGAAGGATGAGATCAGGTCTCTGATTGAATATAGGCTGCAAGAAGCATGGGAAGCGCGTGAAGAGGCTGTAATCCTATTCGAAAAAGGGAAATATCGCGGCGCCTTGAACAGGGTATGCTTATGGAAGATGAAAAAAGAACCCCAAAACTGCCGGAGAATGTTCTTCTTATCTTTGAGGTTGATGGAGAGGACGATTTCAATCGCTGGCATAAAGAAATGTCCATCCGCAACAAAGAGGCTGATCAGCCCGTCGCCTATGTTCATTTGAAGAAATGGCGTTTGCATTCGAGCATTGAGGACATGACTCTAATCGGTGCGATAGCCCAGAAGGAGAACCCCACCCATGCAAAACGCTAATTTAAAAGACCTGACCCCCATGACAGACCTGACACGTAAGATCGAGGATTTCTTTCGCCGGGAAGCGCAGGGCTTCCGCGTGCGGGCAGCCGTCCTGTACGGTTCCCGGGTCGCCGGTTTTCCCCGTGCGGATTCCGACGTGGACGTGGCGGTCCTCTTCGAGGATGAGCCGGACGACGATGCCGCCTACCGGCGCCTGATGGAGATGTCCCTGCGTCTGTCGGACTTGACGGGCCGGGAGGTCAACATCCTGCTCATCGACAGCGGCTTCTCCAAACCGATGCTCTATTACAACGCCATCGTACAGGGCGTACCCGTTTACCGGAAACGGGAGGAGGATATCATCCGTCTGCGCAAGAGGGCCATCGACGAAATGGAAGATTTCAGCGTCTTTGGCTTGCACTGGCAGGCCGAGATCGCCAGGCGGAACCTGGAGGCCTTGAAAAATGCCTGAATTCCGCTACGCGCGTGGCCGCATCGTGGATTCTATCCGCTATCTCTCCGAGGAGATGAAAGAGTTTCAGGAGGACTACGCGGATCGGTCCTGGCAGGATTACCAGAAGGACAAAAAGTTACAGAAGTTAATCGATAGGACG
>JBAQLR010000049.1:0-7703 GCA_049302035.1 Syntrophales bacterium | reverse complement strand
CGCCGCAGCCGGCCCCGGCAACAGGGCATAAAATCGCGGTCATCGGCGGCGGGGCCGCTGGCCTTTCCGTTGCTTGGCAACTTTGGCTCAAGGGCCATGAACCGGTTATCTATGACCTGTCCAAGGGGTTGGGCGGCAAGATAACTTCCCTGATACCCAGCAGCCGCATTCCGGATGATGTTTTGGCACACGAATTGCAGAGAATCAGCGAACGTATTAAGCAGGTTAAGCTGGATGCTCCTCTGACCAGGGAAGAGTTTGTCGGCATCAAGGAACAGTACGACTTTGTCATCATCGCCACCGGCGCTCAGAAACCGCGCATGGTGCCCGTGCCTGGCCATGAACGAGCTATTTCCGCCCTGGATTTTTTACGGCAAAGCAAGGAAAACAAGGCCACGGTGGGCATGGAGGTAGTCATCATCGGGGCGGGGAATGTCGGCTGCGATGCGGCCACGGAGGCGGCCCGCCTGGGCGCGAAGAAAGTGACCCTCATCGATATTCAGAAGCCCGCCTCCTACGGCAAGGAGAGGCAGCAGGCGGAAGCGGCGGGGGCGCAATTCCTCTGGCCGCGATTTACCAAGGCCATTACCCCCACCGGAGTGGAATTGACGAACGGGGAAGTGCTGCGGGCAGATACGGTGATCGTTTCTATCGGCGACCAGCCAAATCTGAATTTTCTCCCGCCGGAGATAGAGACCAGTCGGGGATTTATTGTCGCCGATGCTCGTTATCAGAGCAGCGACTCCACCGTCTATGCCATCGGCGACGCCGTCAAACTGGGACTTTTGACGGAGGCCATCGGCATGGGACGCAAGGCGGCCGCCGCCATTGACGCCGTGCTGCAGGGCAAGGAGGAAACTTATGATCAGCTGCCTCCCATTGATACGCAGCGGGTCAACCTGGAGTATTACAATCCTCGCCTGCCGCTGTTTGATGATCCCGCTCACTGCGCGGAGCAGTGCGCTTCCTGCGGCTCCTGCCGCGATTGTGGTTTGTGCGAGATACTGTGTCCCCAGAATGCCATTGCCCGCCGCGAGATCAGCGGTGAACGGGGATACGAATATGTTGTCGATCCTGAGCGCTGCATTGGTTGTGGCTTTTGTGCCGGCGGTTGCCCCTGCGGAATCTGGCGCTTGACGGAAAATATATCCCTGGAGTAGTCGGGGTTAACGTTTAACTTAGTAAATTGCCGAGAGCAATCATCGCGATTGTTGATAAGGAGGTTTTATGCACCACTGCGAAAACGCGTTATTTTCGTTCGGAGAAAATGTTTTTAACGACAAGGTTATGCAGGAGCGCCTGCCGGGAGCTGCTTATAAAAAGCTGATGGCGACAATCAACGAAGGTGAAGCGCTGGATGAGACCATTGCCGACGTGGTGGCCAATACCATGAAAGATTGGGCGATGGAAAAGGGCGCTACCCACTTTACCCATTGGTTTCAGCCGCTGACCGGGATCACCGCCGAAAAGCACGAAGCTTTTTTAAAGCCCCTGGGCTTCGGCAAGGCAATTTTCGAATTCAGCGGGAAGGAACTGAAGCAAGGTGAGCCCGACGCTTCCTCCTTTCCTTCCGGCGGTCTGCGGGCCACATTTGAAGCCCGTGGTTACACGGCCTGGGATTGCACCTCCCCCGCGTTCCTGCGCGATGATGGCGACGGGCTGACGCTCTGCATTCCCACCGCCTTCTATTCCTATACCGGCGAGGCGCTGGACAAGAAGACACCGCTATTGCGTTCGATGCAAGCAATTTCCGCGCAGGCGCTGCGGGTGCTCAGAATATTGGGAAACACCACGGCCACGCGCGTTGTCGCCACCGTGGGTCCCGAACAGGAATATTTTCTCGTCGAGCGGGACTACTACGAACAGCGGCTGGACCTGCTTCTGTCCGGGCGCACCCTCTTTGGTGCGCCGCCTCCGAAAGGACAGGAGCTGGAGGATCAATACTTCGGTTCGATTCGCGATCGCATCAACTCCTATATGCGCGACGTGGATGGAGAACTTTGGAAAATCGGCGTTTCCGC
Organism: Syntrophales bacterium; assembly: GCA_049302035.1. Classification (GTDB taxonomy): domain Bacteria; phylum Desulfobacterota; class Syntrophia; order Syntrophales; family JACQWR01; genus JAPLJV01. Next base: position 5,682 of record JBAQLR010000049.1, on the reverse strand, counting down.
GCGGACCAAGCACAACGAAGTGGCGCCGGCGCAGTATGAAATTGCCGTAATTTATGAAACCACCAATATCGCCACGGACCATAACCAGCTGGTGATGGATACGCTGAAGCGGGTGGCGCTGCGCCACGATTTAGTCTGTTTGCTGCATGAAAAGCCCTTTGCCGGGATCAATGGTTCTGGCAAGCACAACAACTGGTCCCTAAGCTCCAATGACGGCCAGAATCTCCTGGAGCCGGGACAGACTCCCCATGACAACCTTCAGTTTCTGATTTTCCTGATGGCGGTTTTAGCGGCGGTAGATCGTTATGCTTCGGTGTTGCGCGCCTCAGCCGCCAGTGCCGGGAATGATCATCGCCTGGGAGCTAACGAAGCGCCGCCGGCGATTATTTCTGCTTTCCTGGGTGACCAGCTTACGGAAATTCTAACAGGCATTGAGAAAGGCATTTTCAAGCCCGCCAAAGGGATCAGCGAGCTGAACATGAACGTCAGTACCTTGCCGAAATTACCCAAAGACAGCACCGATCGCAACCGCACCTCGCCCTTTGCCTTTACGGGCAACAAATTCGAGTTCCGTATGGTTGCCTCCAATCAGTCCGTGGCCGGTCCGAATGTGGTGTTAAATACGATTGTGGCAACTACGCTGGATGAAATTGCGACGGAACTGGAAAAAGCCGATGCCAAAAAGCTTCCGAAAGCCATTGAAGATGTTCTGGTGCGACTGATCAAAAAACACAAACGCATCATTTTCAATGGCAATAATTACTCGGAAGCATGGCTCAAAGAAGCGGAGAAACGGGGCTTGCCGAATGTGAAGACCGCGCCGGAAGCGCTGCAAGCCTTTGTCGCCGAAGAGACCTTTCGCATCTTCGATAAATTCAGCGTTCTGAGCAGAAAAGAACTGGAATCACGCCATGATATCTATCAGGAAGTGTACGCGAAGCATGTAAACATTGAGTCCCAGACGATGCTCCAGATGTCCAATAAGCAATATATTCCCGCCGTCTCCTCGTTTCTGCAGGAGCAAGTCGTATTGCTGGACAGCCTGCAGGCGGCCGGTCTGAAGAACCCGGGTGTGAAGGGCATTGTGGACAAACTCAACAATGGACTGAAGACCATTTATGATAAGACCGCAAAGCTGGAAAAAGCCACCCTCCTGGCGCAAGCCGTTGAACATGCCGATAAACGGGCCTTGGCGTTCATGGGGAAGGTGGTTCCGGCGATGAATGAGCTGCGGGTGGCGGTCGATGCGATGGAAAACATCACATCCAGCGATTACTGGCCCGTGCCTAGTTACGCGGAGATGCTGTTTCTGAGCTAAGCCGCATAAGCCGCAGTCTGCTTCTTGCGATCCCCAAATCTCCCTTTACAAATGGAAGATTTGGGGATACAACTCCCCCGGTATCAGCACAACACAAGCCATAATAGATAAATTTTGGGAGGCCACATGTCGCTGTTGCGACGTCAAAATGCGGCGCTGCTGGTTCTGGAGGACGGGAGCGTCTTCCGGGGCTATGCCTTTGCCGGCCAGGGGGAGGTCCTGGGCGAAGTAGTGTTTAACACGGGTATGACCGGCTATCAGGAGATCATTACCGACCCTTCCTACAAGGAGCAAATCGTCGCCATGACTTATCCCTTGATCGGCAATTACGGGATCAACGAAGAGGATATGGAGTCGGGGAACGTCCATCTTGAATCACTGGTTGTCAGGGAATATCAGGAACATCACAGTAACTGGCGGAGCCGGAAAAGCCTGAAGGCCTTTCTGGAAGAACAGGGGAAGCTTGGCATCGAAGGCATTGACACCCGTGCCTTGACGCGGCGCATCCGCATTGTCGGCGCCATGCGGGGTATCATCTCCACGAAAACTTCAGACGAGGCGCTTCTTTTGGCCCGTGTGCGAAAATATCCGGGCTTGGTCGGCCGGGATCTGGTCGGTTCCGTGACCTGCCGCAAGGCATATACCTGGCGGCAGGACGCTCCCCAGCCTATGGAAAGCGGCGGACCGCCGACGCTGCCGGAGCAGTTGCGGGTAGCGGTTTTGGACTATGGCGTAAAATATAATACCTTGCGCCATCTGGAACAAAGGCAATGCGCGGTGATGGTCCTGCCGGCGTCGGCCACGGCCGAGGAAGTCCTGAGCCTCAAGCCGGATGGAGTTTTACTTTCCAACGGGCCGGGAGATCCGGCGGCCCTGCCCGCCATTGTCGAAACAGTGCGGCGGCTTCTGGGCAAGGCGCCCATCTTCGGCATCTGCATGGGGCACCAGGTATTGGGACAGGCGCTGGGCGGCAAAACTGCCAAATTAAAATTCGGACACCACGGCATCAATCAGCCGGTCAAAAACAGGGAAACGGGCCGGATTGAAATTACTTCGCAAAATCACGGTTTTGTGGTCCTGCCGGAATCCCTTGCGGCGGCGCAGGAAAGAACCTTTGACAACCTCAATGATGCCACCTGCGAAGGCATCAAGGATCAGAACTTGCGGGCTTTTAGCGTGCAATACCATCCTGAGGCGGCGCCCGGTCCCCATGAAACGGCCTACCTCTTCGACAAGTTTATCGGGATGATGACGCAGGAAAAGGGAGCGCGCCGGTGATTCTGATTATCGACTTTGGTTCCCAATACAACCAGCTCATTGCCCGACGGGTCCGGGAACATCAAGTTTATTGCCAGATTGAGCCGCCTGAGGTAACGCTTGCCTATATCAAGTCCCTGCAACCGGAAGGGATCATCCTTTCCGGCGGGCCGGCCAGCATCTATGCCAAGGGAAGCCCCAAAGCGGAGCGGGGAATCTTTGACCTGGGTATTCCCATCCTGGGTATCTGTTACGGTCTTCAGTTCATGGTGGACGCGCTGGGGGGGGAGGTTGTCCGCTCGGAAAAACGGGAATACGGTTTTGCCGAGCTTGCGATCAGCATAGCTGAGGGCATCTTTAAGGACATCTCAACTCCAACCCGTTGCTGGATGAGCCATGGAGACAAGATCGGCAAGCTGCCCCGAGGTTTCCGCATTACGGCCGCCACAGCCAATACCAACGTCGCGGCGGCGCATAATCCGAAAAAGCGCCTCTATGGCCTGCAATTCCATCCGGAAGTCGCGCATACGACGGCGGGGCGGAAGATGCTGGAAAACTTTCTCTTTGACATTTGCCAGTGCCGCAGGTCCTGGACGATGAAATCCTTCGTCAAGGAAACAACCCGGGAAATCCGGGAAACGGTAGGCGACCAACGGGTGATCCTCGGCTTAAGCGGCGGGGTGGATTCATCCGTTGCCGCATTGCTCATCCACTTGGCCATTGGCGATCAGCTTACTTGCGTCTTTGTCGATAACGGGGTGCTGCGCGAGGGAGAGGCCAAGCGCGTGCAAGAGGTTTTTCGTAAAAATTATCATATCAATCTGCGCTTCGTCCGGGCGAAAAAACTCTTTCTGGACAAATTGAAAGGCGTTACCGACCCGGAAAAGAAGCGCAAGATCATCGGCCACACCTTTATTGAGGTCTTCGACAAAGAAGCGCACAGGATTAAAGAGGTGGCATATCTGGCTCAGGGAACTCTTTATCCGGACCTGATCGAATCCCGTTCCGCCTTTGGCGGTCCCAGCGCCGTGATCAAGTCCCATCACAATGTTGGCGGCTTGCCGAAGAAGATGAAGCTGAAACTGCTGGAGCCGCTGAAGCACTTATTCAAGGATGAAGTGCGTCTCCTTGGCGAGGAAATTGATCTGCCCGAGGACATGGTCTGGCGTCAACCCTTTCCCGGACCGGGTCTGGCAATCCGCGTCATTGGCGAGGTTACGGAAAAACGGCTCGCCATTCTACGCCGGGCCGATACCATTCTCCAGGAAGAAATCAGGGCGCATAATCTCTACCGTAAGCTTTGGCAGTCCTTTGCCGTCCTCCTGCCGCTGAAGAGCGTCGGCATCATGGGTGATCAGCGGACCTATGAACATATCATTGCCCTCCGGGCGGTGACCAGCGATGATGCCATGACGGCGGACTGGGCCAGACTGCCGCACGAGCTCTTGGCCACCATCTCCAGCCGCCTCATCAACGAGGTGCGGGGCGTCAACCGGGTGGTTTACGATATCAGCTCCAAACCGCCGAGCACGATTGAGTGGGAGTGATGGGAGAAGCAGAGGACACAATACCGATTTCACCCTAAATGGTACTGTCCCCTGAATATTTCATATTTAAGGAGGCATACAATGAAACGTTTCATATCCCCGGTTTTCAGCATCATCGCAATATTCGCCTTTGTTTTTCCGGCCTTCGCCACAAAACTGACGATCCAGTTCAAAGATGGCCGAAGCGGATCATTTGACAGCTCCCAGATCAGCGGCGTCATTTTTTAAGAGTTGGGATGGGACGAAAAAATAAGAAAAATTTTAAAAGGGAGCGGATTCATTTCCTGCCCACTGGTGCAAACTACATGAAAAAAAAGCGGTGCAACTTCCTACACTACAGCCACACCACTTTTCACCGCCGGTGATTTGCGCCGTTATACACCACCAAAAATCAACACTGGGTCAGTACAGACTTTTCCTGATAAATGATGCACAATCATCCCGTTGTGGTTTTTGGGAGGAACATGGAATGATTACAATTACGGCAAAAACAATATTAGGCGATTGCCGGGAAGCTTTACGTGATCTACGCGACAACTCCGTTGATTTAATCTTTACCTCACCACCATATGCAGACCAACGGTCACAGACATATGGAGGTATCAAGCCCGACCAGTATGTTGACTGGTTTTTGCCGATAGGCATCGAACTGCTTCGTGTTCTCAAGCCAGATGGCACCTTTGTCCTCAATATAAAAGAAAAAGCCCAAAACGGAGAACGGCACACCTACGTTCTCGAATTGATTCTCGCCATGAGAAAAATTGGCTGGCTCTGGACTGAAGAAATGATCTGGCATAAGAAAAACTGTTATCCGGGAAAGTGGCCCAACCGCTTCCGTGATTCATGGGAGCGACTGATACAATTTAATAAGTCACGGCACTTCAACATGTATCAGGAAGAGGTCATGGTTCCTATGGGAAACTGGGCTGAAAAAAGACTCCAGAACCTGAGTGAAACCGATAAAATCCGCGACAATTCAAAAGTCGGCAGTGGATTCGGTAAAAACATTTCAAACTGGATTGGCAAAGAAAAAGCTTATCCTACCAATGTTCTCCAATTGGCTACAGAATGTTCCAACAAAAATCACAGCGCCGCATTCCCGGAAACCTTGCCCGAATGGTTTATCAAACTTTTCACTAAAGAAGGCAATACGGTGCTTGACCCGTTCATGGGATCAGGAACTACGCTCAAAGTTGCACAGAGGATGAGAAGAAACTCCGTCGGCATAGACATCCTTCCGCAATATTACGATATGGTCAATGCAGCAATCCAACCAACCGAATGCTATCTTTTTGAAAAGAGGAAAGAATATGCCGCCAATCACAAACAGCGAAGTGGAACGGTACGTAAGGGAACAGTTCGGTCCTTTCCGCCCTTTCCGCCTCTTATGAAGATCAGATTCTGACCAAAGTCAACATCCTGGACGCGCAGCCGGATGCACTCCATCGGCCGCAGGCCGCTGCCGTAAAGAAGCTTCGCCATCAGGGCGGTCTTGCCCTCCATAGTGGCGAGAAGTCGCTGTACCTCGATTTGCGTCAGGACAGTTGGCGGACTTGTCAG
>JBAQLR010000048.1:0-2387 GCA_049302035.1 Syntrophales bacterium | reverse complement strand
TCCGGGAGAGGATATGACTGGCCAGATGGGGAACCCGGACCCAGGGCAGGATAAGGAAGCGCATGTTGTTCGTCAGATGCCGCAGGTTGCCTTCCCGGTACTTTTGTGTCCAGCCGATGAAGATATCCCGCGGCGCGGTTTTCCATGCCGCGGAGCCAAACAGGAGACAAGCCAGGGGGCGGTCATGAACATCGCGGATCAGATACTTGAGATTTTCCCCGACGGCGCCCCGGTAACTCAGGTAATGATATTGTGACAACAGGCAGTTGAATAGTTTATAATCCTCCGTACCCTGGTCGAGAACGATGATCTGGAGCGGAACAAGCGCCTTGAGATGGTCGCTGATACCTTCCTTTTGGTGGGGAACAGATGTATAAGACGAACGTGAAGTAAAAGTATGTTTCCCCTGGCGGGGGGGCAAAACAATAGCGCCAGCTCGTTCCAGTTTCAAAAGGAGGCTGCGGCAGGCCATGTCTTTGTATTGCCCTGCGGGACTTTGCCAGCCCCACAATTTGCAGAGTTCTACGGACAGATGGGTACGGTGCCATTGGGGGTTGGCGGAAAGCAAATCTCTGATATGCTGAACGTGGATATGGTTTACGGCTGTGGCTTGTTCCATGACCAGTAACATAGCAGAAGATGATGGACGAGTTCAGCAAAAAGTGCACAAATTATAAAAAAAGTTTTAGGGGGGTGGTCATGGAACATCGATCCGTTTCGCTGACTCCATGACACTATAGGAGGCGGCAATATCCATGCCGAACAGTATTGAATCTGGTCCCTTATTTTTGGCGGTTTTTTGCCGTCGCTCTTCATACCGTTGTTCGCAGCTTCTATCTTATCTGCCAACCAATCTTGACAACAGGATATCTTCAACATTCCGCTGTGAATCGATTACCGATAAAACATATATTTTTCGCTCGTCGATTCTGTAAATTAGTCGCCATGGCGGGATAATTAATTCTCTGTATTGTAATATTCCTTGTTCTTGAAGCTCTGGAACAATTCGGCCTCTTTCAGGAAGGGTGCAGAGATTTGATGCGCTTTGTTTGACATTTTTTAGTACAGTTAATGCGTTCTTGTGGTTATCTATATAAATATATTCGATAATATCCTTGAGATCGTTTTCCGCAACATCAGTCCAAATGATTTCATACTTTGGATTCATCAAAGTTTTTCTTTCAATGCCTTTTCTATGCCTTTAAACACTTCTCCTTGCGATTTAACCTTGCCATTTCGCAGATCACTTTCCCCTTGGGATAACAGTTTTAACAGGCCAATTGCGTTTCGCATGTTTTCAAAGCTTTCAGGATCTTGAAGAACCGCCCTGGGTTCACCGTTTTGGGTTATTATCACAGGGCGATGAGTTTCGTTGATCTGGTTTAATAAATCTGCTGCCTTTGATTTTAAATAAGTAACTGGTTTTATATCACTTGTAATATTCATCCTTTTTAATACCTCCGGTCCGCAAATAGTATCAAATATGGACCGCATGTCAAGACGTTTTCTTCTGCGAATCGAAAAAATCAGCCGGAGCGTAGCGATCGGCTGGATTGTCTGGTTGGCATTTTCTTAATGAATATCAAGTTGAATTTTAACGGCTTCCTCAACTTTGCGCATATCCTCATCGGAAAGAAAACCAGCACGGTTAAAAAGCCTTAATTTGCTTACCGTAGCCAATTGATCTGCCATTGCCTTGCTTTCCTTACCTTCAAAAGTCACCAGTGCCTCACTTGGATAGAGACGATCTGTTTTACTTGTGAGTGGCACAACCTGGACTCTATTGAGGTATTTATTTGATGCATCATTACTGATGATTACGGCAGGACGTTTCTTTTTTATCTCCCCACCGACAGAAGGATCGAAATTTACCCACCAGACTTCACATCGCTTCATGATCCATATCCTTAAAGGTAATTTCAGCCCACTCTAAGGCTTCATTCTCCCGATTTTTATCTTTTGCCATTTTAGCGTAGGCGGACTCATAATTAGGACGCACAACATGAGGACGAACTATTTCCTGTACAAATCTACTGATTTTGCGTGGCCCAATGATTTTATGAAGTCCCACATATACTTCTTCATCTACTGTTATGGTTAATTTTTTCTGCATAGCACGCCTCCTGTATACGTGTAATATACGTGTAGTTATTGAGCATGTCAAAGAATATTTTTCATGATGCCAACGTGCTGCGGATCAGCGGCTGACGGACATATTCGGGGGGGTATTCGGGGGGACAGCATACCTAATATCGATATTTTTCTGTTTTGGTCCCGGTTTTTGTCGTTGGAGAACACGACAAACTGATTCTTCTATGCGCTTCAGAAAACCTGCATCCCCCAAGGGGCGCCCCGTGCGTTCATGGGAACGGAAAATTCCTCTTTCC
>JBAQLR010000047.1:0-11342 GCA_049302035.1 Syntrophales bacterium | reverse complement strand
GACCTCTGCCTCAGGGATGCCGCCAATCAGGTGGGCCTGCACGTCCTCCGGTTCCGGGTCGGGGGTGTTGTCCACATAGCGGCGGATGTTGAGGTTGTAGTCGTGGGTTTCCACGATCTCGGCCTTGTCCACGTGGCGGCTGTATTTGGGGATTTCCCGTTTGTGGGTGAAGACGAAGTCGATCTTTTCGATGTCCTCGGGGCGGAGTTTGTTCTGGGCCTTGCCTTCGGCGTATTCGCGGTCGGCGTTGATGAAAAGGACTTTGTCCTTGAGGGCCTCGGGCTTACTCTTGCTCATCACGAGGACGCAGGCCGGGATGCCCGTTCCGTAGAAGAGGCCGGGCGGCAGGCTGATGATCGCCTCGATCACGTCGTCATTGATGAAGATCTCGCGGATCAGCTTCTCCTTACCGCCGCGGAAGAGGACGCCATGGGGCATGATCGTGGCCATGTGGCCCTTCGGCTTGAGGCTCGCCAGCATGTGCTGCACGAACATCAGGTCAGCCTTCTTGCCCGACTCGGGGCACCATTCGCGGAAGCGGTTCGGGAATTTCAAGCTGGCGCGGCTATAGTTCTGGGAGAAGGGCGGATTGGCCAGGACCCGGTCGAACTTGCGCACCTGGCCGTTTTCCAGGATCAGGGGGTCCTCCAGAGTATCGCCGTTTTCGATGGTGAAGCGGGTGATGTTGTGGAGGATCATGTTCATGTTACAGATCGACCAAACGGTGCCGTTGGAATCCTGGCCGTAGAGGGCGAGGTCGTCCGGGTTCTGCCCCTGCTCCTCTACGTACTGGTGGGCCTGGATCAAAAAGCCGCCGGAGCCGGCGGTGGGATCGTAGACCGTGTTGCCGACCTGGGGCTTGGTGAGCTGCACCAGCAGTCGCACCACTTCGGCGGGCGTGTAGAACTCGCCGCCCTTCTTGCCCGCGCTGTCGGCAAAAAACTTGATCAGGTATTCGTAAGCCGCGCCCAACAGGTCGGGGAATTCGAAGTTTTCGTTGACCAGGACGAACCGGGGCTGGTTGAAGTGGTCGAGGAGATCCTTCCACTTCTGATCGGGAATCTTGGTCTTGCCTTTGACGGCGTTGAAATCGATGTTGTTTTTGAGGACCCCGGCCAGGGCGTCGTTTTCCTCTTCGATGGCAGCGATGGCCTTGTTGAGCATATTGCCGATGTCGTGCTTGAGGTCCTTGAGGGCGGGGACCAGTTCACCGTTCTCGTCGGGCCAGGATTCATGCCACCGGGCACGGACGGGAACGAAAAAGGTCTCGCCGTAGGAGGTCTTGTCTTCCAGCAGCTCCTTGACGAGATCGGGCTGGTCCTTGAGATGGGCGAAATTATTCTTGCGCAGCAGCTCGCGCTTGCGGTCGAACTCGTCGGAGAGACGCTTGAGGAACAGCATCCCGAAGATGAATTCCTTGAATTCCGAGGCGTCCATCTTGCCCCGCAGGATATCGGCGGCTTTGAAAAGGAAGGATTCGAGTTGGGAGAGGGTGATTTTTTCCGCGGGCAAAACTCATGCCTCCTGTATCGTATAACGGATAATGTACGGACCGATGTTAAATTTCCCATCAGCCCCGTTGCACCTGATGCTTCAAAATGACGGTACCATTCGCCCCTTGAAAGCTTGATTCCTTGCAAAAGTGCATGATCTCAATGATATGGGCGCATGATATCGCATAGTTCACGAATTCAGTCAATCAATGACTTCGTCATGGCTATCTTATACGCTTGAGCGGAGAAATAGTTATCAAGTTCTGAATATTTCACTCGGAAGTCAGTGGGGCAAAACGATACTAAATGAGATGCTGTGGGTCACCTTGGCGGGGCAGCTGACGAGCGACTCGACGCCGCCCAGACTCTCGGCCAGGGTAAAAAGCTTCAATCTACCGGGCTTAATTAATTACCCTGTTCCGTCGGCATCATGTGTTGGTGGCCTCCCCCCGACGGCGGCATATTATCCCTTCCCACCTGATGATCACCGGCCGCCCATTCCGCACAGCCAACCAAGCCTCCCAAATAAAAAACAACTATCAACGCCAAAATCATCTTTCGCATAATCTTCTCCTTTCCTTTCAAGATCAACATAATTTTTCTGTGGATTTAACAATCTATCCGCCCGTCTTTAACCTTGATGAGACGTCGGGCAAAACCGGCATTTTCAGGATTGTGCGTCACCATGACAATAGTCCGGCCTTCGGCATTCAACTCCGTCAACAGCTTCATGACTTCATTCCCGGTGGCCGAATCCAGATTCCCCGTCGGTTCGTCGGCCAGGATAATCGGGGGATTGTTGACCAGGGCGCGGGCAATGGCCACCCGCTCCTGTTCGCCTCCGGAAAGCTGGCTGGGAAGCCGGTGCCCTTTTGCCGCCAAGCCAACCCGGAGCAGCACTTCCTGGGCAAGCTTCTTCTGGAAACCGTTGCGCCCGCGTTTGATGGCCAAAGGCAGCATGACGTTTTCCAAAATTGTCAGGTAGGGAATGAGGTGAAAAGATTGAAAGACGAAGCCGATATAGGAACTGCGAAAATCAGCTCGCTTCTCTCCTCCCAGCTTGTAAATGGAGATATCGTCCACCAGCATTTCACCCTCGGAAGGATGACTAAGGCCGCCGAAGATATTCAGCAGGGTGCTTTTGCCCGAACCGGAGGGCCCCATAACCGCCAGAAAGTCGCTGGCCTTGACGTCAAGGTCGATCTGTCGCAAGGCAGCCACCTGCTCGTCGCCGCTTTGATAATATTTACTGATATTTTTGAATTCGATAAGACTCATATCTTCCTCAATTATTTAGATGGCCCGCAACGCCTCGGTCGGGTCCATTTGCGCCGCCCGCAGGGCGGGATAGGTGCTGGCAGCCAAGGCCAGAAAGACGGACAAGCCTGTAGCCAGTAAGACCATGATATAGTCCCAGGCAATCCCCACCCCCGGGCTCTGGAGGAAAAAAGGAAGCGTCAACCGCGCAAAGCCGATCCCCAACGCGTAGCCCAAAAGACCGGCCACCAAACCGATCAAAGATGCCTCCAGGAGGATGATCTGGACGATGTGCCTTTTTCTGAAGCCGATAGCTCGGAAAATGCCGATTTCTTTCGTTCTTTCGTTGACGGAAGCCATCATGGTAGTAAAGACGATGAGCGAGCCGATAAATAATACGACTCCGGCAATACCCAGGGAAAATCGCTGAAAATGCCGGACCGTTTCCATCCGCGCCTCTACGGCCTGCTTGATGGCGGTAGCCTTCGCCCCCGGCAGGGCTACGCCCAATTGCTGTACGATATCACTGATGGGGCAAGTGCTGCAAAAGGCGGCTACCTCGATCAGGGACAGTTCTCCCTGGCGCCCCAGCACTTGCTGCACCGCCGTCAAATCGGCAAAGAGCAGCGCATCATCCTGTGAACCTGTCTCTTCCAGGATGGCGCGCACGTTGAATGTCTTCCCTTTAATAGCGACGGCGGCCCCCTCCTTAAGTTGCAGCAGCCTGGCGACCTCCGCTCCCCCCAGCAGGTCGTTTGACCTGAGGCTGTCCTTGAAGCCAAAGACACTTTTTCCGGGGGCCGGATCGGCATGGGTCATCATTGTTTCCCCGTTCTGGGGGGCGGTCATATTCGCCATCGCCGGAGGCGAAGCGATCCGCCACCATTTTTTCAAGCGCAGTTCCTCTTGGAAGTTGACGCCGGCCAGGAAGACCTCCTTACCATTGAGCGGCAGCACGGCGATCAGTTTCGGGGAGACAATACTCAGGTTCTCGCTATTTTTTATCCCGCGTATTTTATCCAGATCCGTGTTGTGGAGCGGTTTTACATCCAAAGAGACGCCGGATAATTCCATCCCGCCGAAATTCAAGGCCAGATTATGGGATTTCGGGACGATGACGATATTGGCTCCCAATTCATCCATTTTCCTTCCCATATCCGCTTCCATGACCCTGGTCAGAGTAATCATGGTTATCGCCGTGGTAACGCCGATCAAAAGGCCGATAATGAGGAAAGCCGCCTTATCCTTCCGCCGCCGGAGGTTGTTCATTGAGATATTGTGCAACCGCATGCCTTGTTTCTCCTGCCTAATCCCGTAACCTTACTAAATTCTGGGTTTCCAGCTCAGGATGTCCGCCTCCTTAATTAGAATCTTATTGCCCTGAAGTCTGTGGGTAATTACCTCCGGGGGATATTTGAGACAGCCCCCCTCGATCCCTTGCAAACTTTCCAGCTCCCACTTAGTTCCGCAGGTATTGCAGGCCAGGCGCTCGCCTTCGATATGAAACTTGGTAGAGCGGCAGGGCTCACACATGCTCACCGCCGTAATCAGCTTGCCGGAAGGGGCAATATAAGCCATCAGAGGGAGGGGGCTCTGCTGTCCTTGCCTGCTGTAGGCGAAAGAGACCATCTTTTTCTCTTTTACCGCATCCAGGGGCACCTCCAGAACGCCACTTCTTACGGTTGCCGACACCGGCGTCATGGGGATGCTCTGATTTTTGTAATTTATATTGTCCGTAACCCGGCTGCCGGTCAGTTTCTCAATCCCGGCTTCGCTGTCCCAGATCAACCAGGAAGCGGCAACAGCCCCGGCGCTCAGAATAAGCACAATCAATCCCAATTTGGTAAGGCTGTTTTGGTTTTGCTTCAGCAGTTTTTCCTTTTTTTCCAACATGTCCTTGGCCTGACTTTCCTCCTTCATAACTTTATCTCCTTTATTCGTCGTTACTCATTGCAGCAACTGCAACCGGATGTTTTTTCCAGCCCGGCCGCCATATTTTTATGCCCTGCTTTAAACTTCGCAAGACTGGATACCTCGACAATCCGGCATTCAAAACCTAACCCCGCGACCACGGCTGCTATCGCCCCTGGTTTAATCCTGTCTGCGGCATAGCCCACAACGGCTTGGCCGCTGTCTATATCTACCTGCACCGAAGCTACGCCCTGTTCCGACTGGAGGGTCTTTTTAATTTTGTCCACGCAAGAACCACAGGTCATGCCTGCTATGTCCAGCACTACTACGGTATCTGCCGTTGCTCCCACCCGGACAAAGAAAGTCAGTGCCGACAACGCGGCAAGTACCAGGATGATAAACATGGCATTGATAACCTTTATTTTCATAGTACGAACCTATGTTCAATATCCGTGCCATTCGCCGCAACGTTATATTAGCTAATAAATTCGGTGATATTATTGATCGGACATGTTTATGTTGCAGTTACCATGTCTAATATTCATCAATATGGTGTAGCATTTTCTACAACGCGCTTGAAGCTCTTCAGCGGCGATGTGAGATGCTTTTTTGCATGAAATATTGATCAACTCACCGGCCTGTGCAACAGAAGGGGATTTATAACCTTGGCGGAGCGGCTGCTGCGGATAGAGGAAAGAACAAGGAATGGCCCGCTCCTGTTCTACACAGATATGGACAGCCTGAAAAAAAATTAATGATGACTTTGGTCGCAAGTCAGGTGACGAGGCCATTGCGGAAACCTCAAGCATTCTTAAAGAGGTATTTCGTAAAATGGACATTACGCCTTTGAGTCCTTCCATGTTGGCATGTTTACAAAGGGCAAGAAAAAATGTTATGGATGAAGAAGCAGAACGGAAAAAAGTGCGGTTATGACTATGGCCGCGCCTTTTTTTTAAGGAGAAAATTGCCCGATGGAAGCAAGAGGTATCCCTTCCGACTACTATGGCTGGTGGCGGATTATTGAAACGTCAAACTGGAATAGCGATGATATTGATATAATGGGGGAGGCGCTGATTTCCATTACAGGGAATTCCGATCGATTGAGAGTGTTTGTTCTGCTTGCGTATGTGAACTGTAAAGTTATCAAGACTGGCGTTTCGTTTACATGGGAGGGGGCCTGGGAGTACGACCCTGTCAGCGGAACTGGAACCGTAAAACTCCGAAAGGATGGGCGGCTCTCAGGTAGAATCAAGATCAAGAATGGTGATGAAAGCAGCTTTATCGCAGAGAGGGCGGAGGAGCCAGAAGAGACTATCCCTGCTCCACCAAGCTACCGCGATAAATGGCGTCGAAGGTGGTGAGGAGAAAAATGCTATCCAGATCTTTCCACATAGTTTCTGTCGCCGCCTGTCTGTCGGTTAACTGATGCATATACTGCATGTTTATTTTGAAGATACCGAAGTCAATGGGTCCGGCCATATCGATTTTCGCTGCGGGAAATCTACACTCAGAAAGTGGACGATCTGGCCGGACAGTCCTCAAAACGTTGAGCGTCTGAACTTGCTTGCCTTTTATTGTGTCGGCAGCAAATTTTTGCCTCAGTTTAAAAAATTTACGATTTCAACCTGCCGCTCCAACTCAGATGGTTTCAGGCTTGAATTTGTCTTTACCAGGCATGCTCCCCGGGATATCCCTGCCGAATCGAATCCCGTGGTTGCTTCAGGATTTGTGGTTTCACCAGACGGAGCTGTCCAGGCGCTGAATAAAGGGGACGGCAAGCACGTCTCACCTGACATCCCGTTCCGCAGAAACTCATTCGGATCTGGGATGCGACAGAATTTTTCGTTGGCCTACGGGCCTGAATGGCGACTCCATGATGGTACAGATTGTTTTGACTTCTCGAAAACAGCCCATCGCCTTAATCGTTTCCTGTCTCTTTTCGACAGCAAAGCACATTTAACCGACAGCGTGGCCTTTCTCCAGAGACTCCATTACCGGATGGTTAAATCGCGACTGCCTGCTGTGAGAACAATGGAGCTTCTGTGCGATGTTTTCAAGAAAGATTTTCAGCTCAAGACGGATCAGTGGCTGGACCGGGACGCCAATTTTCAGGAGTGCTGGAAAAATTTGGATCCCTGGCATATTCAGGCCATTGCGCCCATACTTGATGCGGTCCGACATGTCATGGATGCCACACCTCATGATCTGAATCCCATGGAGAGACCAGGAGTAGTCCTCTGGAGGCTTCCATATTCGTTCTGTCGTGATGGCCGTTTTTCCCGCTGGGTTGAGGTTCTGGATCGCCTGTTTCCCAATTTTCAGTTTATTTTCGTGCTGCCGACAGCATCTTTGGAGATATTTCCCGGCGAAGTAATGGAAAGAGAACTGCACGTGCCGTACTCGGTGAATCGGACAATAGGAAAAAGGCTCCTTCATTTGGGTCGGCTTCGCTCAGATACGATACTTCTCGTCGATGTGGACGGAAGCATTCCCAATGTTGCCTTGATGAAATTGAGCGCTTTTTACCGCATGGAAGGATGCAGGACGCAACTTGTTCGAGGCGACCATTGGGATGTAGACGTTGCTGAGCAGGTATATGCAAGTTGTGTTTTTAACTGCGCCGCGTCGTTGCGGCGGGTGCGGAAACTGCGGGAAAGATTTGGAGATGCTCTGAAAATAGGCGGCTCCGGGCTTGACCTGAAACTTCGTCTGCCTGCTGAAATTGAAGAGATGTCTGCTGATTTCAGCGTCTACAGCGAAACAAGGGACATGGCCATCGGGTTTCTAACCAGGGGTTGTCCGTTCAAATGTCCTTTCTGCATTGTACCCCAAAAGGAAGGCTTGCCCAGACAAGTCAGCAGCCTTGATGAACTGCTCCAGAACAGGACAAAGGTTGTGCTTCTGGATGACAATATCCTGGCCCATCCCCAGGCCGATAATCTTCTGTCAGAAATGGCCGCAAGAAAACTGGAGGTTAATTTTAATCAAACGCTTGATCTCCGTCTTGTGAACAAAGAGCGGGCTTCTTTATTGAGACGAATTAACTGCAGGAACTATCATTTTTCAAGGGTCAATTACCACTTCAGTTTAAACAATTCCGATCATTTTGAAACCATGCGCCGCAACTACGGATATTTTGGTTTCCAAAAACGTACTGACAACGTTGAATTTGTTTGCATGTACGGGTTTGACACGACATTGGCAGAAGATGTTGAACGTTTTCGCTTTCTCCGGTCACTGCCCGGGGCGTACGTTTTTGTGCAGCAGTACAGGTTCATCCCCAACGGGAAAGAAGCAGATCTCTCGAATTTCTTTGACGATCGAGCAGATGATCTCATTGATCAACTTATAAAAATATGTTTCCCGCAAAATATGAAGAGCATGGAGCAGTATTACCGGTGGTTAAGCCGCATCTATTTCGAAAGATTTGGCAAATTGCACATGCCTTTGGTCGATACGATTTATCGCTATAATCTCCGTGACCGCAAGGGAATGTACATAACCAATATGCTGGCATCAGGAGGGTCAAGGGAAAAAAGATTGGATAATCATGAACCATGACGAAATTATTCATCACTTGATAGGGGGTATTTGTGTCATTTTCAACAGGGAACAGCTCATATCAGAAAAGCGCCGATAAAATTGCGAAATTGTCTTTTGCTGTGGGCGTATACCGCCCGCCCAGCGAGGGCGGGAGCGCATCACTGCTCCTAAGGATCACGGAGAATTGCCCCTGGAATAAATGTACCTTTTGCGAAATGTACAAGGGGCAGCCTTTTGTGTATCGCAGTGTAGAAGATATCAAAGCCGATATCGATACTGTCAGGACTATCAGCGACGAGCTTACAGCTGTTTCCGTGAAAATGGGGTTTGGTGGCCAAATTACCGGAGAGGTAGGAATGGCTATTTTGCGGGCCGCTCCCTCCTTGAACAGCAACTATTGCTTTATCACCGTTTTTAATTGGCTCCATTCAGGGGGAAAAACGGCCTTTTTGCAGGATGCCGACAGCATGATCATGCGGCCGCACGATTTCGTAGCAGTGCTCAAGCATCTCCGGGGAGCGTTAAAGACACTTACGAGGGTTACATCCTACACCCGCTCCAAGACACTGGCTCAAAGAAAGCCGGAGGAATTAAAGGCCATCCGGGAAGCAGGACTCGATCGTTTGCATGTGGGCCTGGAAACAGGTGATGATGAATTGCTGGGCGCCATCTGCAAAGGTGTAACAAGCGCCGAACAGATCGCCGGTGGGAAAAAAGCCAGGGCCGCGGGTTTTCAACTTTCCGAATACTGGATGCCCGGTTTGGGCGGCAGTGAACATTGGCGGCAGCACGCGGAGAATACGGCTCGCGTCTTAACGGCCATCAATCCAGATTACATTAGAGCCCGTCCCTTTCTACCCAGAAGGGGAACGCCGATTTTCGGGCTTTGTGAACAGGGAAGGTTGACACTCTCTTCACCCCATGAGCGTCTTGAAGAGATAAGGTTGATGATCGAGGGCCTGAATGTGACCTCGCGTGTCTGTTTTGACCACGGTACGAACTCATGGACGAACAGACGTGGCGGCCTGCTGTTCCATCAGGACTACGAAGGCTACAAGTTACCTGAAGAAAAACCGCTTCTTCTGGAACTGATTCGTGAAGGTCTTTCTGTAGACGAATCAAGACACCCCGATATAACAAATTTTTATGGATGAAAAAGCAGAACGAAAACAAGGGCGATCTTTTATTCACGGCAAGTGATTGCGGTCGTTTTAACTGTCAATAAAACTTCGTCCGACAGCCTTTAACCGTTATAATCTTTTCTAATGTTGGGAACTATATTTTCCTCTTGTCAACATTTAACCGTATTATAGGCGAATAGAGAGCCTTGAAACCATGTTTAGTTAGTGTTATAGGGGAACGGGAATGTTTTATCACCGCGCAAAGGAAACATAATGTCTGAGAGAGAGGTTTTAACCCTTTGGCAAGGCGAGGCACTGAACGAGGATGAGGCCCGTATTCTGCGTACGGTTTGCAGGGAAGTGCCCTTTCCCCTGGATGCGGCAGATAAGAAGAATGTGGCGGATCTGCTTGAGGCTTTTTTGAGCCGGGATGATGCCCTGGGGCTGGCGGCGCCGCAAATCGGCATCTGCAAGCGGCTCCTTGTTTTCCGCCATGGGGGTTTTGAAGAACGGGGGACCAGGATCAAGAGTGAAAATGATTATACTCTGATTATCAATCCCCGCATCACGCAGGCCAGGGGGGAACTGGTATATATGGAAGAAGGATGTCTCTCCTGCCCGGAGATCCAGGTTGAGGTGGGGCGTTTCCCCGAAATTAAAATCAGGGGTCTGGATGCCAAAGGGCAGAAGATCAACAGGCGCTATCTTGATTTCCCGGCCCGTATTTTTCAGCATGAAGTTGACCATCTGGAGGGGAAACTGATCGTGGATCACCAGGGAAGCATCAGCTACCCCAGCAAAAGGCGCCCTTTTTTCGAGAAGGTGTTCAAGAATTATTAACCCTGGAGCGGGTGATAATCACGCAAATCAGGTTCCCTGCCGGTAAAAAAACTGGTTACTAGAAGGCTCCCAACTGACAGGGCTTTATCTTGATCCCCCTTTGTTCGCAGATTGAGGCGACGTTGATGCGGGGCAGGGCGAATACCGCCGCTATTTCCCAGGCGGCGTCACAGGGCAGGCATTCCGAGATCAGCCTGTTTCTTATTGCCGCCTCGATTGCCGGGTCGTATTGCGCCGCAGGTCTTATTATTTTCTTCTGGGGATGATAGCCGAAAAGTCCCAATTGGCACTCCACTATTCGCCCTTCCAGCAGATCAAGAACGGTGCCCAATTGTGCCATTGGCCTCTGCAACCGGCCTGCCAGTTCTGCAAGTTCTGCGCAACTTATGGCATTATTCACCAGGCCTTCCTTTAGCGCCGCCGTGATGGCGGGATCGGGAATTGTCCCCGGTGCGTGTTTTGTTCGGTATTTATCTTTTACAATCTTCATTTTAGCTCCTAAAAATGGGGTAAAGGAATGTTTTCTGTGCTGCTCTTGTGCTCATCGCCAATCGTCTTTCAATTGAGACATGTAATGGTGGAACCAAAGGCTCCAGGCCAGGGCGACAACCCCTACCAAGCCGAAGCCCGCCGAAGGAGGGAAGAGTGCGTTTAAGGCGTTGGAGATGAGGCCGGAAAGGAGGACGCCCGTAAACACCGCAAAATTATTCACCGCCAGGATGGCGCCTTTTTCCGCCGGGGCAGGCCTGATCTGGATGAAACTTTCCACGGGAATCAGGAAGAGGCCGCCTGCGATGCCGATGGCGGCAATCAGGATAAAGAGCGATAACAGGTGTAGCGAAGCTGGCAAATAGGGGACGCCCGTTACGAGCATCATCAATAAGGAAAAAAACAATGCCGCAGGACCCAGGGCCTGGCGCCACTGTCGCCCTGGCCACAGGTGGCTGCTCAGAAGACCGCCCAACCCGATGCCGGTCATCTGTGCCACAATCAGAAGACTGGTCATGGTCTTGCTCAGGCCGAATTGCAACAGGCCCAAGGGGTTTATCAGCAAAATCTGCAGGGAGCCCAGGGTCCAGATGAAGACGCTGGCTCCGATCATCAAGGCCAGCAGCGGATCGCGGCGCGTGGCCCAGAGCTTCTGGGTGGTGCTTAGCGGCCCTCCCCAGGGAAAAGC
>JBAQLR010000046.1:0-45989 GCA_049302035.1 Syntrophales bacterium | reverse complement strand
GTGCGGCCTCCACCGCCCGGTCCTCGCCGCTGGACACACCGGTCCCCATGAGGGCCAGGCCCATCTCGGACATGATAGCCTTCACATCGGCAAAATCAAGATTGATCAAGCCAGTCACGATAATCAGGTCAGAGATGCCTTTTACCGCATGGTAAAGAATATCGTCCGCCTTCGTAAAAGCTTCCAGGAGCGTCAGATTTTTTCCCCCCATGCCCAGGAGGCGCTGGTTGGGCACGGTAATCAGAGTATCCACGATCTTTCGTAATTCCGTGATGCCATTCTCGGCCTGCAAGTTCCTTCGCCTGCCCTCGAACTGAAAGGGCTTGGTTACAATGGCAACGGTAAGAATCCCCAATTCCTTGGCAAGTTCCGCCACCACGGGGGCGCCGCCGGTGCCGGTACCGCCGCCCAAACCGGCGGTGATAAAGACCATGTCGGCACCCTCCAGATATTCCCGCAGGGCGTCTTTGCTTTCCAAAGCCGCCTTTTTCCCCGTCTCCGGATTGGAGCCAGCCCCCAATCCCTTCGTGACGTTGGCCCCCAACTGGATCTTTACCGGCGAAAGGGAAGCGCCCAGGGCCTGCGCATCCGTATTGGCAATCATAAATTCCACGCCCCTCAGGTTATAGGAAATCATCGTATTAACAGCATTACCCCCGCCACCCCCGATACCGATGACCTTGATTTTCGCCGTGCCCACTGTACCTGGATCAGTTAATTCAAACATGCTTTCCCCCTCTTAAAATAGATCGGCAAACCACTGCGCCATCCGGTCAAACAAGTTGCTGAAATACCCGGGACCGCCTCTTTTCACCCCACTTTTCGCGAGGGAGGCGCTGCCGAAAAGGATCATCCCCACGGCGGTCGCGTAGGCTGGACTGCTCACAAAATCCGTCAGGCCACCGATGCCGATGGGACCGCCTATCCGGACGGGCATATCAAATGTCTGCTCCGCAAGTTCGGTAATCCCCTCCATGATGGCGGTGCCTCCCGTCAGAACGATCCCGGCGCCCAAAGCGTTCTCATAGCCGGCACGAGCGATTTCCCTGTGGGCCATCCGATAGATTTCTTCCACACGTGGTTCGATGATCCGGCCCAGAACGTGGCGTGACACCTCCCGCGGCTCCCTGCCGCCCACACTGGGGACTGCAATGCATTCTTCCTTCGGAATGAGCGGTAAATGGGCGCATCCGTGCTTTATCTTGATATTCTCCGCTTCCGATAAGGGGGTACGCAATCCCTGGGCGATATCGCTGGTAATGTAATTGCCTCCGACGGGTAAAACTGCCGTGTGCTTGATGCTGCCCTCCGTAAAAACGGCAATGTTCGTCGTCCCACCGCCGATGTCGAGGAGCGCCACGCCCAGTTCCCTCTCATCCTCGCTCAAAACCGCTTCACTGGCTGCCAACTGCTCCAGGATGACCTCGTTGATCTCCAAACCAACACGATTAATTGCATTTTCGATGTTATTAAGGGAAGCAATGGCGCCGGTGACAATATGCACCTTCGCTTCCAATCTGACACCAGACATCCCGACCGGGTACCGGATACCATCCTGATCATCGACTACAAAGCTCTGGGGCAGAGCATGCATGATCTCCCGATCCATAGGCACGGCGATCGCCTTGGCAGCCTCTATGGCCCTTCCCATATCTTCCTCATTAATCTCACGTCCATTCACGGATACAATGCCCAGGCTGTTTTGCCCCTTGATGTGGGTGCCGGCAATGCCGACATAAACGGATCTGATGCTGCAACCGGACATATTTTCTGCCGCTTCTACGGCCTTTTTGATCGATTCTACGGTGCTCTCAATATTTACCACAATCCCTTTTCTAATCCCGTCGGAAGAACAGGAGCCGACGCCCACAATGTCGATGCCTGACGCCGTAATCTCCCCCACCACCGCACAAGTTTTTGTCGTGCCGATATCCAACCCGACAAGTAAATTTCCTTTCCTGCCCATCTCTATTATCTCCGCCTTTCCTAACTGCCTGACACAAATCGGTATTATTAGATGCTCAGGTGCTTAATCCCTTTTTAGCATCCAGTTTGTCAATAGGTTCCACAACACCCCGCCTTTCGACATATACCTTGCCTGTATCCCGCAGGTCAATGTTCAATAACCCGCTGTTCATGTTTTTCTTGTTCAAAGCCGTGATTACCGGCAATAAACGCTTCAGCTTGGCTTGATAATTGTCGAAGCCAAGCTGGAGGCAAAAACCGTTTTCCGTGTAGAGGGAAAGACCCGAGACGCTGCTGGCGTTGATCTCCGCCACAGCATTAAGGCTGGGGAAGGAATTAGCGGCCGCAAGACTCTTCATGAGAAGCAGCGTGGTCTCAAAGAGCTTCTGATCTAAATGGCCTTCCCGAAAATAGCCGGTTAAGACAGGTGCATCGACATCATCGCCCGCCGCCATCTTTTTAAAAAAGATGCCTTCCTTATCCACCAGATAGAGCTCGCCCGCCTTTTTGCACATGGCAAGCGCCTCCCTTTCCCGAATGTCCACCACCAGACGCTGGGGAAACTCCCTGCCAATTGCCACACTCTTGACCCAGGGATGGGAGGCAATGCGCCGCGCCATCGCCTCCATATTAACGGCCAGGATAGTTTGCGAAGGTTTCAGAGCGGCAAGCGCCAGCACTTCTTTTTCCGTCAGTTCCCGGCAACCGCGGACTATGGTAGTCTTGATCAAAAAATAGCGAGAGCTGACCAAATAATTATAACCATAAATGAGCGCCGTCGTGAGCAGAGTGATCGCTGTCAGCAACGCCGCAGCTTTAGAAAAATCATGACAAATACCGGCGCCATGACATTTCAGCCTGTTTTTTCTGAGGACATATCTCCTTTTCAGCGATCCTCTCATGCCTCTTCCCCGACGACGCATACTTCTGTTTCCAGAAGCATGCCTCTCTCCTGTTGAACCTTTTCTCGTACCATATTAACCAGGGCGAGGACATCTGCTGCCGTGGCTCCGCCTAAATTAACGATAAAGTTGCCATGTTTTAACGAAATTTGCGCGCCGCCACAGCGTACCCCTTTAAGTCCCAGTTCTTCTATAATCCTTCCTGCCGGTGCAACTGCGGGGTTTTTGAAAATTGAGCCCGCGTTACGATATGGCAGGGGGTGCTTTTCCTTGCGCAGGGCCAGGATTTCCTCCACCCGGAGACCTATGGCATTCCCCTCCCCCCTCTGGAGACAAAAGGCCGCCTCAACAATAATGTCATGGGGAGACATTTCTAAGGCCCGATAGCGAAAACGTAGTTTATCCCGACCACGCTGGACTATCCTGCCTTCTGCCGTTAAAAAAGTAACCAGCACCGCCACATCCTTGATCTCCCGGCCGTAGGCGCCGGCATTCATGCGAATAACTCCTCCCACACTTCCCGGCACGCCGGCGCAAAACTCCATGCCCGTGAGCCCCTCCCGCAATGACTTGTCAACCAGGACGGCCAGGGAAACACCTGCTTCGGCACGGAGGAACGCCCGGTCATCCTCCGCCTCCACAAAGAGGCTCTGAAGGTTCTTCAGAGCTACAACTACCCCGCGATAGCCTCCGTCCCGCACGATAAGATTAGTGCCGTTGCCCAGCGGCATGTAAGGCAACCCCGCTTGCACCAGATAGGCGACGGTATTTTTTAATTCTTCCTTGCAGCCGGGAAAAACCAGGGCATCGGCCGGTCCGCCCACTCCCATGGATGTGTGGCGGCTCATGGGCTCATCGAAAAGCACTGCGCCGGTTATCAATGACGGTAATTTCCTCCGCCAGCCTAAATCACCCATCACCCTTCCCACTTGCAAAGCGTAGTGCGCCTTTTCGTTAACCTCTGCCAATCCGCTCCAGGAATGCTGCTCCCACCTTCCAGACACTGCCGGCGCCCAACGTCACAACGACGTCGTCTGGTCTCACGCAAGACAGCAGATATGACGCCACCTCCTCAAAACCGGCCAGATAAACAACATTCTCCTGCCCACGCTCCCTTATTGCCTCGCAAAGGCAGGCAGCAGTTATCCCCGGCAACGCTTCCTCTCCCGCCGGATAAATATCGGTAACAACCAGGATATCGGCATCGGCAAAAGCCGTCAGGAATTCCTCGAACAGCGCCTTGGTCCTGGTATAACGATGGGGCTGAAAGACTACGACGCTCCGCCCCGCCCAGGCCTGTTTTACCGCCGCCAGCGTGGCTCGAATCTCCGTCGGGTGATGACCATAGTCGTCAATAACCGTAACGCCGCCGCTTTCGCCCTTTACCTCCAGGCGACGATGCACGCCCTGGTAGCCCTCCAGCCCCCGTGCAATGACGGGGAAGGTCATATCCAGTTCCCGGGCCAAAGCAATGGCGGCCAGAGAGTTATAAATATTAAATAGCCCGGGCACATTAAGAGAAAACTCTCCCACTGCTTCTTCCCGGCATAACACGGTAAAATGGGAACCGCGCCCCCTGTAGGTAATGTCGGCGGCCCGGTAATCCACTCCCGGAGCCAGGCCGTAGGTAATTACCCGCCTTTTTATGAAAGGCAGAATTACCCGCACGTTTTTATCATCACCGCAAAGAACCGTGGCTCCGTAAAAAGGAACGATGTTGGCATACTTAAGGAAGGCCTCCCGGATGGCTTCGATATCGGGATAAAAATCAAGATGTTCCAGATCAATATTGGTGATCACCGCCAGAGAAGGGCTCAACTTGAGGAAAGAACCATCGCTCTCGTCGGCTTCCGCCACAATAACCTCGCCATCGCCGATTTTGGCGTTGCTGCCGATACTGGCCAGCTTTCCCCCAATCACCATCGTAGGATCAAGACCGCCAGCCGCCAGCACTGTGGCAATCATCGAAGTTGTTGTCGTCTTCCCATGGCTGCCTGAAACGGCGACGGAAAGTTTCATTTTCAACAATTCGGCCAGCATTTCCGCGCGGGGAATAACGGGGATGCTGCGCCGGTGCGCCTCACGCACTTCCGGATTATCGGGCTTAACTGCCGTTGAAGTCACCACCACATCCGCATCGCCCAGACTTTCGGCCTGATGTCCGGCAAAAATCACCGCCCCCAGACCGGTCAACCGCTCCGTAATATCCGTGGCACCAAGATCAGAGCCCGTGATGTGGTAACCGAGATTAATAAGTACTTCCGCGATCCCGCTCATGCCGATGCCGCCGATGCCCACAAAATGAATGTTTTTAATCTTGCGGCGCATTTCGTTTAATTTATTATAACTATTCATAATAGTGCCACACAATGATCAACAATATCCACCGCAGCCCGAACGTTGCCGATGGCTGCCGCTTTCGTCTCCATCTCCCGCAGCAAAGCGCGATGGTGATAAAACTTTTTGATTGTTTCCGCCATTTTCTGACCCGTCAACTCCTTCTCTTCAATCATTATCGCTGCTCCTGCCTTTACCAGCCCCAAGGCGTTTTTTTTCTGATGGTCATCGACGGCAAAGGGAAAGGGGATCAAGATCGCCGCCTTCCCCATCACAGTCAGTTCGGCAAGCGAGGTGGCGCCGGCACGGCAGACCACCAGATCCGCCCGGCGATACGCCGCCACCATATCACTTATGAAAGCGGACACTTCTGCCCTGATTCCATGGCGCCGATAAGTATCCCGCACCTCCTCTAAATCATTCTGGCCTGTCTGGTGCCTGATCCTCAAACCTTGCTTCTCTCCTGCCAGTTGAGGGATAGCAGATGCGACCGCCCGGTTAAGGGCATGCGCCCCCTGGCTGCCGCCAAAAACCAGCAGGTTAAACTCGCCCGACGGTTTTTCCTGCTCCGTCCGGGCAACCGGTAGAAAAGCTGCCCGGACGGGGTTGCCCGTAACCACCGTCGTGCCCTTGGGAAACCACTTGCGCGTTTCCTCATAGGTCAGGAAAACCCGCTCCACAAACCTCCCCAGAATCCGGTTGGCTAGCCCAGGCAAGGCGTTCTGCTCTGCCACCGCTGTCTTGATGCCCAACCAATGGGCCACCAGTACCGCCGGTCCGGAGGCATAGCCCCCTACCCCAACGACAAGCTGCGGGTGAAAATCCCTGACAATCCTGTATGATTCCCAGATGCTGCCGGGCAACTGCGCCAAAGCAACCAGCAGTCTCCTTAACCCCTTGCCCTTTAAGCCGGCCACCTGGATGGGACGATAGTCATAACCACTGTCCGCCAGGATATCCCGTTCTATTTTTTTTCCTGTGCCGATAAAAAGAATGGCCGTTTCCCCTCTTTTGCAGAACTCCTCCGCTATGGCCACCCCCGGAAAGATGTGCCCTCCCGTCCCGCCACCGGCAATAATGATTCGCAAACCCCGCTTTACCATGCTCCCACCAAATTATCTCCAGGGACTTACCTGTAAGTGGAGATGTTCATCAATATCCCTACTGCGGCCAGACTCATCACCACAGACGAGCCTCCATAGCTGACAAAGGGCAGCGCCAGCCCCTTCACCGGAACCAAACCCATTACCCCGGCAATATTAATAAGGGCTTCTACGGCAATTGTCATGGTCAAACCGGCAGCCAGCAGCGTGCCAAAAAGATCGGGGGCTTTGTAGGCAATAAGGAAGCCCCGCAGCACAAATATTACAAAAAGGGAAATAACTATGGCGACGGCCACAAAACCACCTTCTTCGGCGATGACGGACAAAATGAAGTCTGTGTGCGGCTCCGGCAGATAATAAAGTTTCTGCAGCCCATCCCCGATGCCCACCCCGAAAGGCCCCCCTGAACCGAAGGAAATAAAGGACTGAATAATCTGGAAGCCCGTGCCGAGCGGATCGCTCCAGGGATTAAGCATGGTTTTAAATCTTTCCCAGCGATAGTCGGACCGAACCACCTGCCAAACCGCCAGCGGCACCAACAAGGCAAATAAACAAGTGAGATAACGTAGCTTGGCGCCTGACAAAAATAGCATGGAGAACATGATCATGCCGATGATTACAGCCGTACCGAAATCGGGCTGGCGCAGAATCAGGCCCATGACCGGAAGCGTTATGCAGATGGGCACGAAAAACCCCATGTTAAGATCCTGCGGCTTAATATCTTTCTTAGAGAGATAATGTGCAAGAAAGATCACAATGGTTATCTTCACAAATTCCGCAACCTGAAAAGTAAAGATGCCGACTCGCAGCCAGCGGGTGGCATTGTTGACCTTAACGCCCAAGTGAGGCACAAAAAGCAGCAAAAGGCAAATAACAGAAAGGAATAGCCCGTGGTAAGCGTATTTCCTGAACCTGTGGTACGGTATTTTTCTCAGAATCATCATGCCAAGCAAACCAATAATAACGTAAATAAATTGCCGTTTCAGGAAATATAGCCCATCCCTGAAACGCTCTGCGGCGATGATCGAGCTCGAGCTGTAAATCATCGTAATACCAACGATTAATAGCAACAGCGTCACCAGTAGCAGGATACTGTCGTGTTTTTTTGGTACAGGGGCAAAATTATTCATTTATAAGCCCCCACCATTTTTTGGAAGAAAATACCCCGCGCTTTGTAATCCGCAAACTCGTCAAAGCTGGCGCAGCCGGGTGAGAGCAATACCACATCACCGGCTTGTGCATGGCCGCAGGCAAGACGCACCGCTTCCCCCAAGGTTGCCACCGTGCTGGTAGCGACGTCGCCGCCCAATGCCTGATCTATTCTATGCCTGGCCTCGCCGAACAGGATTAACTCTTTTACCCTTTCCTCAACCAGCGGAGCCAGCGTTTCAAAATCGCCATCCTTGTCCCGACCCCCCATCAGGAGCAATATCGGCCGCGAAAAACTTTCCAGCGCTCTCGCCACGGCGCCTACATTCGTTCCCTTGGAGTCGTCATAGAAGGTCACTCCCCCTCTTTCCGCCACCCATTCGATCCGGTGTGCCAAACCCCTGAAATCGGCAATGGCTTCCCTGATGTCCGCAGCAGCAACGCCACAAGCGCGGGCGGCCATCACGGCGGCCATCACGTTTTCCAGATTATGACGGCCAGGTGGTTTTACCATGTCAAGGGGATAAAGCTCCCGTGGTCCTTCCTCGGGGATAAAAGTCAACCCTGCCGCCGCCACAAACATCCCTCTGGACACTGGTTTTGTAGAGCTGAAAAACAAGGTACGAGCAGCCAATTGCTGCGCCAACACTGCGGAGTCAGGCCCATCGGCGTTGAGGATCGCCAGTTGCTCACGGCCCTGCCGGGCAAAGATGCGTTCTTTAACCTCCCGGTAAGCGGCAAAAGAACCGTGATAATCCACGTGGTCGCAAGTCGTGTTCAGCAACACCGCCACAGCCGGGCAAAACAGTTCGCTCCACTGCAACTGGAAACTGCTTACCTCCACCACGGCGAAGTCGGCTTCCTGACGGCCCATGGCAAAGCCAATCAGGGGCTCCCCGATATTCCCACCAACGAAGACCTTTTTCCCCGCCCTTTTCAGGATATTGCCGATCAATGTAGTTGTGGTTGTCTTGCCGTTGGTGCCGGTAACAGCCACAATGGGACAGTTTAAGAAGCGGTAGGCAAGCTCCAGCTCACTCAGCACCGGTACACCCCGCCGGACGGCTTCCTGGAGAAACGGGTTGGTGGGGGGAATCCCCGGCGAGGGCACAATCAGGTCGACCTGGGAAAAGGCAGCAACATCATAAGGCACGATCTCATCTATGCCGCTCATCCCCTCACTGCGGAGAAGCGCTTCCAAATCCGCTCTGGGCTTGACGTCGGTGATGGCAATCTCAACATTCCGCCCGGCCAGAAAACGGACGGTGGCCAAACCCGTTTTTCCCAAACCAATGACCAATACCTTCTTGCCCGCAAGCTCCATAATCCCTTTTATCCCGCCGCCCCTCAGCGTCACTTTTGCCACTGGCAACCCGAAAGCTTCAACGCAGTTTCAATGTACTTACGGCCACAAGGGCCAATAGAATGGAAATAATCCAGAACCGTACGATAATCTTGGGCTCTGGCCAGCCCTTGAGTTCAAAATGGTGGTGCAAAGGGGCCATCCGGAAGATGCGCCTGCCGCGTGACAGCTTAAACCACCCTACTTGAAATATCACGGAAAAGGTCTCCAGCACAAAGATGCCGCCTACGATAACCAGCAGAATTTCCTGCTTGGTGAGTACGGCCATCGCTCCCAGGGCGCCTCCCAGGGAAAGAGAGCCCACGTCGCCCATGAATATCTCAGCCGGGTAGCTGTTGTACCAGAGGAAACCAAGGCCGGCGCCCACCATGGCCCCGCAAAAAATGGTCAGTTCCCCCACACCGGCGATATGGGGTATCTGGAGGTAGTTGGCAATCTTGACGTTGCCCACCAGATAGGCAAAAACGAGGTAGGTCATGAAGCAGGTAATCGCCGGACTTATGGCCAACCCATCAAGCCCGTCCGTGAGATTGACGGCGTTGGCCGCGCCCACGATGATAAAGGTGGACAGCAATACATAACCCCATCCCAAATCTGGCAAGACGGTTTTGAAGAAAGGTATCGTCACTTGCGAGGTAAAATCCGGTTTGATATAAAGCACCACACTAAAGAGCAGGGCAATGAGGATTTCACCCGCAAGCCGGGCCTTCCCGGAAATACCCCGGCTGCTGCCGGAAACCAGCTTCCGGTAATCGTCCATAAAGCCGATTAGCCCATAGCCCAACGTGACCATGACGACCAACCATACGTAATTATCAAGCAGATTCGCCCAGAGCAACGTCGAGATCACAACGGAAAAGATCAACATGGTGCCCCCCATTGTCGGCGTTCCCTTTTTGGCAAAATGGGAATGCGGCCCCTCTTCCCGAATCGACTGGCCAACCTGCAAATGCCTTAATTTATGGATCAACCAGGGACCAACCACAAAACAGATGGCCAGGGCGGTTATGGCTGCGTAGATCGTCCGGAACGTTATGTACCGAAAGACATTGAAGATCGGATAAATCGTGTGCAACGGATAGAGCAAATGGTAAAGCATTTTAAGCCACGCCCCACCTTTCAATTATTTTCTGGACAACGGCCTCCATCTTCATGGCTCGCGACCCTTTTACCAACAGCCAGTCGCCTGCCCGCCAGGTTGAGCTGAGCTCGGCGAGCATCTCTTCCGGTGTCGCCGGGTAAAAAATCCGGGCAGCGGGTATGCCTTTTTTTAGCGCGCCCGCCGCCGTCGCTGGAGCAAAGGCGCCCTGGAGAAAGACCTTCTCGACGCCTGTCGCGGCCAGCAAACCACCAATCTCTTCATGCCAGGCCACCGCTTGCTCGCCCAGCTCCAGCATATCACCCAGAATCACCATGCCCCGCTGGGCTCCCCGCAAGTCCTTGAGGGCGATCAGGGCTTCCCGGACGGAAACGGGACTGGCATTGTACGTATCGTTAACCAAAAAAACACCGTTTCTCAAGGGAATTACTTCCATGCGGCCCGGCACATTCTTGAAATCATCCAAGCCTTGACGAATAACCTCCGGCGGCGCTCCCAGTGCATGGCTGATTGCCGCCGCCGCTAACGCATTCATCAGGTTATGAACTCCCGCCGCCACCATTTTCACCCTGCCCCGATCCTCACCGATCTTCAAGACAAAAGCCAGTCCCCACGGTCCGCTGCTCACCTCTGCCGCCGTGACGTCGGCACAACCTTGCAGCCCATAATTGATGCGATGGCCTGACCGGCGGTTGGCAAGTTCCCGCACTGCCTCATCGTCGATGTTTACCACCGCCGTACCATCCCCAGGCAAATGGCGAAAAAGCTCGCCTTTCTCTTCCTTCACCATGGACACAGATTTCAAGCCCTCTAGGTGCGCCGGACCAACGTTCGTAATCAAGCCGACAGTAGGGGCGGCGATACGGCTTAAACGCCCGATTTCACCCGGCACGTTGGCGCCCATCTCCAGGATCGCCGCCGCGTGTGTTGTCCTTAGCCTCAGGAGCGTCAGCGGCATCCCCACAAGATTGTTAAAATTCCCCTCCGTCTGGAGGGTATTTATCACTCTCCCCAAAATACGGGCCGTCATTTCTTTCGTCGTGGTCTTGCCGGCGCTGCCGGTAATGGCCACCACTGGAATATCGAATCTCGTCCGCCAGTAATGGGCAACATCCCCCAGGGCAACCAACGTGTCATCCACAGCAATGGCAGTCACGCCCTCATCAATACCTTTTAAACAATCCTCCCGGCGTTTTTCGAGCAGCACTCCCGCCGCCCCGCCCGTTGCCGCTACCGCCAGAAAACCGTGCCCATCAAATCTTGCCCCCCGCAAAGGAATAAATAACTTCCCCGACTGGGGCTCTCGCGTGTCGGTGGAAACATCGGCAAAAACCCTTTCGGCGCTTCCCCTGAGCAAGGTCCCACCCGTCGCCGCTATTATTTCCCTGCCGGAGTACGGCATTATTCACCCCGATTAATCTTTCGCTAGAGCTTAACTCGCCTGGCATCCAGGGCTTTCCTGGCTACCAGGCAATCATTGAAGGGCAAGCGCACTTCACCGATAATTTGGTAATCCTCATGCCCTTTACCGGCGATAAGTACCGTATCTTCCTGTTTTGCCAGGCTTACGGCCAGCTCCACAGCCCTTTGCCGGTCCGGGACAACGGTATAATATTTCCCCCCGGCAGCGGCAAAGATTTTTTCCGGGGCAAGACGGCCCACCTTTTCCCGATCGATACCGCCCTCGATCTCGCTGATGATCGCCAGGGGCTCCTCCCCGCGGGGGTTATCGGAAGTAATGATGGTCAGATCACTGTAGGAGGCGGCGGTGTTCCCCATAAGCGGCCGCTTGCCTCGGTCCCGGTTACCGCCACAGCCAAATACGGTTATAATCCGCCCCCTGCGGAATTCCACCAGGTGTTGGAGCACCCGCAACAGGGCATCCGGTGTATGGGCAAAATCGATAAAAACGGCGGGTTCCGTAGTTAGGTTGACCCTTTGCAACCGGCCGGGTACGCTGGTTAACGCCGCAACACCGGCTTTGATCGCATCTTCCGGCACACCCAGAAGAAGAGCCGCCGCCACCGCCCCCAGGATATTGTAAAGATTAAACCTTCCAATCAGAGGAGAAAACACGGGCAGGGCGCCTTGAACGCGGTGAATGATCGCCTCAGTACCATCCACAGTAAGAGATACGATCTCGCCCCGCACATCACTGCCCTGGGTCAGGCCGAAGGTCAGGCCTGGGAGACCTGCCTCCCTGATAAGCCTCTGCCCCCATAAATCATCCGCATTGACCGCCAACCGCATCGGCCTCTGCTTACCGCCACGGGACAGTATCTCCGTAAAAAAACGTAATTTAGCCTGGAAATAATCCTCCATTGTCCGGTGATAATCAAGATGATCCTGAGAGAAATTGGTGAATATCCCCAAATCGAAAGCACAATCGTCAACCCTCCCCAAAACCACGGCATGGGAAGAAACCTCGGCGATTACGTGGGTAACGCCGTGATCCGCCATTTCCCGCAGTATCCTCTGAAAATCAAGGGACTCCGGGGTTGTATGCAAGGCAGGCCACACCTTGTCCCGGTAGCGATAATTAACCGTTCCCAACACGCCGGGATGATGCCCCGCCGCCCTGAAGATGGATTCCAGCAGGTAGGTAACAGTGGTCTTGCCATTAGTACCCAACACACCCACTAAGCAGAGTGACGCAGAAGGATTGGCATAAAAGTTTTTTCCCAGGCCGCCCAGCGTCCGACGGCTGTCGGCAACTTTTATCGCCGTCACGCCGACCGGAGGATGAAATTGCTTCTCGTGGACAATAAAACCGGCCCCTCTTGCTACGGCATCGGTAATAAAAGTATGACCGTCCCTGCTGTGGCCGGGGATAGCTACAAAGAGCGAGCCTCTATCGCAGCGTTGCGACTCATAACAGACGGAGCTAACCTCTCCCTCCCGTTCACCGCTGATTTGGAGGACATCAATGTTTTCAAGGAGGTTCAAAAGCTTCAATTAGCTTCCCCAGCAGGTCAATTTGCAAAAACAATGGAACAGGAGGGGTAATCGCCAATCGGAGTGCCAGCCGACGGTTCCTGACTGATCGCCCAACCACTGCCCTCCGCTTTTATTCCGATCCCCCGGGCTTTCGCTTTTTTGAGAACATCCCTCATTGTCATGTGACGGAAATCGGGCATGACCGACTCTGCCTCCTCGACGGGCAAAGAACCGGCAGCCGCAATCAGCGTGCGTCCCGATGCTAATTGGAGGCCTGTCTGCTTCACTTCTTCTTTCGGCAAGGGAAGCTCATTTTGCCTGAGAGGCGTGCGGAAACAGGTAAGTATCTGCTCCCCGATATTTTTAAACACCGGGGCGGCAGCCACGCCACCCCACCTGTCCCGTTGCGGTTCATCCAGCATGACCAGAATCGCCAGTTGGGGATTATCGGCGGGAAAGTAGCCCATAAAGGAAGTCCTGACCTTCATGGAGGAGTAAACGTGCCGTGCGAAATCAAATTTCTGCGCCGTGCCCGTTTTTCCGGCGACTTCCATGTTGGTGATACGGGCACGCTTGCCAGTGCCGTCTTCCGCTTCCACCACATCTTTCAGGATCGCCGTGACCCGTTTAGCTGTAGTCTGCGAAATCACCCTTCTTACCACCGTAGGCCGATAGGCCCTGATTACATCCCCTTTTTTGTTCACAACCGCCCGCACCACAAAGGGCTTCATTAGCAAACCATCATTGGCGATCGCCGACAAGGCGGTAATCAATTGAATCGGGGTAACGGAAATACCCTGACCAAAAGCAATGGTGGCAGCGTCAACATTGGTCCATTGCCCTACCGGACGCAGGAGCCCTATCGATTCTCCCGGTAGATCAATGCCGCTCTTATGACCAAAGCCAAACTTGGCGACATACTGGTAAAATTTTTCTTTCCCCAGTTTTTCTCCCACTTTGGCAGTGCCTATGTTACTTGAATACTTGATAATATCATGCACTGTGAGGATGCCATGCTTGGCCCGTTTGGCTTCATGGATAACCCGGTCCGCCACGCGGTATCTGCCATTCTCGCAATTGATGCGGTCTGTTTCCTTTACCACGCCTTCTTCCAACGCCCCGGCGACTGTAAAAGGCTTAAAGGTGGATCCGGGGTCAAAACAATCGGTAATTGCCCTGTTTTTCCCGGCTCCTACCGGGTAATGGGAAAAATCATTCGGATCGAAGGCCATTTCGTTGGCCATCGCCAGAATTTCCCCGGTGCGCGTATCCATAACGATAGCCACTCCACCCTGGGCGCCTTTTTCCCGCACCGCCGCTTTTAGCTGCATCTCGGCCAGATATTGGATACGGCTATCGATGGTCAGAATCAAATTGGCACTATCAACAGCGGCAGCGGCAACACCTTCGCTGGGGGTATAAAGCTTGTTTCTCTTGGCGTCCTGTGACCAGGTAAGCCTGACAGGATCGCCTTTCAGATAATCCTCGAAATCTTTCTCCAGCCCCTCCAGCCCCGTGCCTTCCGACCCCACGAAGCCGAGCAGATGACCTGCCAGAGGTCCGTTGGGATAAAACCGCTTCGGCTCTTTGACAACAAAAATGCCCTGGATATTGGCTGCTTCCACCGCCTTGACATGTTCGGGCGCTATCTTTCGTGCCAACCAGCAGAAATTTTTTGATTTACCGAGTTTTTGCCGGACAGTTTTCTTATCAATGTTGAGGAGAGAAGAAATTTTCTCCGCCGTTCCCGGAAGATCGCTAATCTTTGATGGGTCAGCAAAAACTGAACCGGCCATGAAACTGGCGGCCAACTTTTCGCCATTTCTATCAAAAATAACGCCTCGCTCCGGCTGGAGCAGCAGCACCCTCTTATGTTGTTGCCGGGCCAATTTTTGCAGATACTTGGCTGAAAGTATCTGCAACTGAAACGCCCTCGACACCAAGGCAACAAATGGCAGCACTATAACCAGGAGAAGGACGATTGTCCTGACGTTCAACCATTTTCGTGAGGCTACATCCATGTTTTATTACCAACATCTGCCAAAGGTCGGCCAAATCCTATCTCAAGTTTATCATCTGGTCCCTTTCAGGATAGGTCATCTGCAGTCTTTCCTTCGCCAGGGTTTCAATCCGCCGCGGCGATTTTAAAGTAGCGTACTCGATTTTCAACTTCTCTCGTTCTTCCAGAAGCCGCCGTCTGACACTCATCTCATCGGCCACCTGGTATTCCAACTCGGTCATGCGTATATGTGGCCAGACATAAAGCAGGGGCATCAACATAACCACACAAATCACCATAAAAAACGGCACCTGCTTCAGTCCGAAGACCAGCCTGCCGCCATCGGGCAAATGTTGTAAAGTATTAGTTGCTGTAGCCATACTCAAATCTTCTCCGCTGTTCTTAGCCTGGCGCTCCGCGCCCGGGGATTCTCGTCCACTTCTTCCCGGCCGGGGCGTAAGGGCTTCTTCGTAAGCACCCGCAACACCGGATGCTGCTTACAAACACAAACCGGCAAGCGCGGCGGACAGATGCAACCCCCTTCTCCGGCACGAAACTCATTTTTTACAATCCGATCCTCCAGAGAATGATAGGAAAGAATACTGAAGCTACCGCCGGATACCAGGGCCGCCGTCCCGCTTTTGATAGCCTGGGTAAGGTTGGCCAGCTCTTCGTTAACGGCAATTCTAATGGCCTGGAAGGTTTTCGTGGCCGGATGAAGCCGACGCCAGGGCGCCTCCGGCATAACCCGGCAGACAAGATTGGCCAGCGAACTGGTCGTCAGAATCGGCGCTTCGGACCTTTGCCTTACTATCGCTCTGGCTATACGCTTGGCCATCTTCTCCTCGCCATAATCCCAGATGATCCTTGCCAATTCGCTCTCCGGCCATTCATTGACCAAGTCGGCGGCGGAAAAGTCCCGGTCCATGTCCATCCGCATATCCAGTGGCGCCTCCCGGGCAAAGCTGAAACCTCTCTCTGCCTCATCCAGTTGGTGGGAAGAAACTCCCAGGTCGAGGATGATGCCATCGACATAACTAAACTTCAAATCCGCCAGAATAAGACCGAGGTCAGCAAAATTCCCCTTAACAAGGATCTTGCGCGGACCAAATTCTTGCAACCGCCTTGCCGCTTCCCCGATGGCTTCCTCATCACGATCAATGCCGATCAGCACCCCAGCGGGCTCCGAATTTTTCAATATCTCATAGGCATGGCCGCCGCCGCCCAAGGTACCATCCACATAGACACCACCCGATCTGCAGCGGAGTGATTCCACAACTTCCTTAATCATGACCGGCCAGTGATATAGCATCTCCTCCTCGGCCTGCGGGTTTCTTCTGTAAATAAGGGCCGTAAATAAGAGCCGACAGCCGGAACGTGCTAAATACCCAAGCTCGGCATGTATTCGCTAAAACTTTCCTGATTACCGGCCGCTTTCTGCAGTTCACCCTCGAACCGCTCCTTGCTCCAGATTTCGATCACCTTCAGCATGCCGGCCAGAACGATATCCTTCTCCAGTTTCGCATACTCGCGCAAAGAAGGCGGAATCAATACCCGCCCCTGTTGATCAAAGGTACAATCAACGGCGCCGGACATAAAGAAACGCTGGAAAGCGCGCACTTCCTTTTTAAGCAGGGATTGCTGACTAACCTTCTCTTCGATCACCCGCCACTCGTCATAGGGAAAGACCATCAAATAGCCGTCCCAGTTGGTAATGACCATCCGGCTATCATAGTTCTCGTTAAATACCTCGCGCAGCCGCGCCGGAAAAATGACCCTACCCTTGTCGTCTATGGTATGGTAATACTGACCGCGAAACAGGGACACGCCTCTTCCTCCACAAAAAACCACTTTCCACCACTTTGTGGCAACTATAAATAGGCGTATGGTGTTTGTCAAGAAGTATTTACGGCTTTTTAGAGCCTAATTTCGCAAGGCGAGGGCAGGTAATGGGTCAATGATTTTTGATAGTTGCTTGGCTGGTGGAAGTCACAATAATTGTTTTGACTGTTTGCCCTGTCGGGGTTACTGCTACAAAATGCGGGCTAGAGCGGGGATCGTGGGAATTGCCGTTAATCAACGCAACATGGCAATAACAAGCACTAACGCTCCCAAGGCGAAGCGGTAGCACACAAAGGGTGTAAAACTTTTAGTGCGGACATAGCGGAGCAGAAACCCGATGCTTGCCAGACCGGAAAGACAGGAAACCACTACCGCCAGAATAAAATTACCCGTTATCGCCGCCGGATCGGCAATAAGCTGGGGAAGCTTTATGAGGGCGGCCCCGAAAATGATAGGGGCAGAAAGGAGAAAGGAAAACCTCGTCGCCCCTTCCCTGGTCAATCCCAACCCTAAACCGGCGGTAATCGTAATGCCCGCGCGAGAGACTCCGGGGATAATGGCCAACACCTGGGACAAACCTATCAGGAAGCTCGTTCCCAGCGTGATATGCTCGAGATCGTTTTTTCTCACACTTTTTCGATCGGTCCAATACAGAATAATGCCCATCAATATCAACATGACGGCAATCAGTACCGGGCTTCTAAATACTGTTTCCGCCCATTTCTCAAGCAAAAGGCCTCCGATGGCGCCGGGAACGGAAGCCGCCACCAAATACCAGAACAATTTGCCTTCCCGGCACCGGATATCGGTCAGCCCTTTCACGATTAACTGCCACCAGTCTTTCCAGAAATAGATAACCAGTGCCAACAGCGTCCCGGCGTGCAGGGCCACATCGAAGATAAGACCCGGATCATGCCAGCGAAACAACCAGGGCAGCAGTACCAGATGCGCCGAACTTGAGATCGGCAGAAACTCTCCCAAACCCTGAACCAATCCCATTAGTACCGCCTGAATTACTGTCAACAGTCGCCTCCCTGCGGAAATTTTCCGCTCTGATGCTGCTTAAAGTAGCCTTGTGCACCGCGTATATCTGCGCCCGCTTGCTAATATAAATATTTGCCGCCGTCAAGACAAAGCAAGCGGCGAGGCGGAAGCCGTCAACAAAGGATTTGCAATTTCCACCCTGATGGGATAGTGGAACCGCTGTAATCTAAGAAAAAAGGAGTCAGTGATGAAGATTAAGTTTCTCGGTGCGGCGCGCACGGTTACCGGTTCCTGTTATATGGTAGAGGCTAACGGACATCGTTTTGCGGTGGACTGCGGCATGCACCAGGGCAACGCCGAAATCGAAAAACGCAACTGGGACATGGAAGCCTATGAACCGGCGGAGATCGAGTTTTGCGTCATTACGCACGCCCATATCGATCACACCGGCCTTTTACCGCGCCTGGCAAAAAGCGGTTTTAAGGGCCCCGTTTATACCACGCCCCCAACCAAGGATCTTTTGGAAATCCTGCTCCTGGACAGCGCCCACATCCAGGAGATGGAGGCGTTCTGGAGAAACCAGCGGCACGCCCGCCATGGCGGAAAACAGGTGGAAGCGCTTTACACCCGGAAGGATGCAGAAGCAGCCTTGCGCCAAATCCAGGCCGTACTTTACAATGAATCCCTTTCCCCCTTTCCTGGTTTGGAAATCACTTTCCGGGATGCCGGTCATATACTGGGCGCCTCGATGGTGGAAATCGTGGTGCAGGAAAACGGCACCAAATCCAAACTGCTCTTTTCCGGAGATATCGGCCGACCATCCCAGCTTTTAGTGGAAGATCCGACCATTGAGAGTGGCGCTGATTTCCTCTTCATGGAATCGACCTACGGTGATCGGGATCACAAAAACGAAACGGCAAGTCTTAATGAGCTAGCGGAAGCAATTGCCTACAGCTATAAAAATAAGGAGAAGGTTATCATCCCGGCCTTTGCCCTGGAAAGATCCCAAGAGATCATTTATTCCCTTTACATGCTGAGTAAAGATGGACGTCTGCCGTCCAACATGCCGGTTTACCTCGATAGTCCGTTGGCCATAAAAGCAACGGAGATCTTCCGCCGTCATATGGATTACCTGGACGAAAAGACCCAGGCCCTGCTTGACAAGGGCGAGAATCCCCTGAACCTGCCACAACTTCATTTTACCCAAACCACGGAAGAATCGCGGGCCATTAACAACACGCCCGGCGCAGCCATCGTTATCTCCGCAAGCGGCATGGCGCACGCCGGCAGGATCAAGCACCACCTAAGGCACAACCTGTGGCGTCCGGGCGCCAGCGTCATCTTCGTGGGTTTCCAGGCACAAGGAACCACGGGCCGGAAAATCGTCGACGGCGCCAACAAGGTCCGCATCTTCCAGGAAGAAATCGCCGTCAAGGCAAAGATCTTCACGATCAACGGCTTTTCCGCCCACGCCGGTCAAAGCCAGCTCCTAGACTGGCTGAGCCACTTTAAGAATCCTCATATGCAGATTTTCCTCATCCATGGGGAGCGGGATACCCAGAAGTTATTCGCCGAAAAAATCCGGGAACACTTTAATTTCCAGATTTTCATTCCCGATTACCTGGAGGAAGTCACTTTGAAACCGGGCTACGAGCTGGAAAGAGTAAAACATCCGGAAAAGGCCACGCCTCGGATCAACTGGGATTTCATTCTGGCCGATCTGGAAGCAAAATTCGCCCGCTTACAGGAGCGGAAACCTGCCTTGGAAGCCAAAGCCTGGGTGGAACAGACGGATATCCGCGACAAGATACTGGAACTCAACCGCAACCTGCTGGAGACAATCTCCGAAATTTGAGGCAAACGTATGACGGAAACAAAAAAAGTGCGGGTCCGCTTTGCCCCTTCCCCCACTGGCTATCTGCACATCGGGGGGGCCAGAACGGCTCTCTTTAACTGGCTCTATGCCAGGCGCCACCGGGGACAGTTCATCTTACGAATTGAGGACACGGATCAGGCCCGCTCTACCGAGGCATCGACGCAGGCCATCCTCGATGCCATGACTTGGCTCGGGATGAACTGGGACGAGGGCCCCTACTTTCAGGCCGGACGGGTGGAGTTGCACCGGGAGATGGTACAGAAACTGCTCCGGGAAGACAAGGCCTACTACTGTGTTTGCACACCCGAGGAATTGGAAGGGAAGCGAAAGCGCGCCCTCGCGGAGGGCCGGAAACCCAAATACGACCGCACGTGCTGCGAGCGGCGGCTCGGCAAGACCCCCCATGCCGTTGTCCGGTTCCGCTGTCCCGACGAGGGAACCACGGTCGTCTCTGATCTGATCAAGGGAACGATAACCTTCAATAACGAGGAGCTTGACGATCTCGTCATCGAAAGGGGCGATGGCTATCCCACCTATAATTTTGCCGTGGTCGTGGACGATGCCCTGATGAAAATTACC
Source organism: Syntrophales bacterium (assembly GCA_049302035.1). GTDB lineage: Bacteria > Desulfobacterota > Syntrophia > Syntrophales > JACQWR01 > JAPLJV01. The sequence continues at coordinate 25,854 of JBAQLR010000046.1, read as the reverse complement.
CACGTCATCCGCGGCGACGACCACCTGAACAATACACCGCGCCAGATCCTCCTGTATGAGGCCCTGGGTCATGCCGTACCCTGCTTCGGGCATGTGCCCATGATCCTGGGCGCCGACAAGACCCGGCTTTCCAAACGGCACGGCGCCACCTCCGTGACGGCTTACAAGGAAATGGGTTATCTCCCGGAGGCCCTGATCAATTACCTGGTCCGTTTAGGCTGGTCGCACGGCGATCAGGAGATATTTTCCGCAGCCGAACTCACTGAATTCTTCGATCTGGGAGCCGTTGGCAAATCGGCGGCCATCTTCAATCCCGACAAGCTGCTCTGGCTGAACCAGCATTATCTGAGGACCTCACCCCCAGCCATGTTGGTCACAGAATTTGCGCCCTTTCTGGAAAATCAGGGCATCAGCAAGCCCGACCCGATATTTACGGCACAGGTCATCCATGACCTTCGCACCCGCAGCAAAACCCTCGTGGAAATGGCGACCGCCGCCAGCTTTTATTTCCAGGAAGAAGTGGATTTCGAAGAAGCGGCCGTGAAATCTTTGTCTGCCGATGCCATAGTACATCTGGAAGCGCTCACTCATGGCCTCCCCGCCCTGCCGGAATATACCAAGGAAGGAATCGAGACATTGTTGCGCGATCTTGCCGTTAGCCTCGATACAAAACTAAAATTCATCGCCCAGTCGCTCCGGGTAGCCCTGACGGGAAAAAACGTCAGCCCCGGCATTGATGAGGTGATGATCACCCTCGGCAAGGAAAGAGTTCTGCAACGAATTAAAAGGGCAATCGCACACTATAAGCTTAATCAGACTCAGGGATAGCCGCTGATTCAAACAAGTGCGTGGGTGGTGGCTGTCCCCAGTTTAACGCCAGTTTATCTTTTAGACAGAAAGAAGATTTGGACATGCTCAACAGTTATATCATCAAGCTGACGGAGACCATCCTCCGTGATGCAACCTGCCGTATTTCCGAGGAGGAGGCCTGCCGTCTGGCGGCCCTTCCTGAAGAGGAAATGCTCACACTCATCCTCTGCGCCGATAAAATTCGCCGGAAATACAAGGAGAATCGCATTGTAACCTGCTCTATAACCAACGCCAAATCCGGTTTCTGCTCCGAGGATTGCGCCTTTTGCGCCCAGTCCTCATACCATGAGACGGGGATCGAGTCGCATCCCCTCTTAAGCGAAGAACGGCTGGTGGAAGACGCCGTAAAGCTCCATGAAAACGGCGCCACGGAATTTTCCATGGTGACCAGCGGTTTCATGCTTACGGAGGCAGAGTTGGCCACGATCGGCCGGGCGGCGGGCCGGATCAAGGAGCAAACGGGACTTTTGCTCTGTTCCTCCCTGGGCGTTTTGACAGCGGCGCGGGCTCAACAACTCAAGGCGAGCGGCCTTGCCGCCTACCACCACAATCTGGAAACGGCACGGAGTTTTTTTCCGCAGGTATGTACGACCCATAACTACGACGATGACGTGGAAACGGTGCGGATCGCCAAGGCGGCGGGGCTAAAAGTTTGCTGCGGCGGCATCCTGGGCCTGGGTGAATCATGGGAACAACGGGTGGAACTGGCAATCACCCTGCGCGATCTCGACGTCGATTCTATCCCTATCAATTTCCTCAATCCCATCGCCGGCACCAGGATGGGGGCGCGTCCCCTCCTCTCGCCGCAGGAGGCCCTCAAGTGCATTGCCCTTTTCCGTTTTATTAATCCCCAGAAAGACATTACCATCTGCGGCGGCCGCGAGGTAACTCTCCGCGATCAGCAATCATGGATCTTCGCCGCTGGCGCCAATGGGCTGCTTATCGGCAACTACCTGACCACCCAGGGCCGTGACTGCCATGCGGACATGGGGATGATCAAAGACCTGGGGTTGGTTGCAGAGCAGGGATGTTAAACAAAGAGAAAACCGACGCGGCGCGCCTCCTGGCGGCAGACGATCACCGCTACATCTGGCACCCTTTTACCCAGATGCAGGATTATCTGCAGGAAGAACCGCTCATCATCGAGTCCGGCGACGGTTGCACCTTGAAGGATATTAGGGGTAACGAGTATCTCGACGGCGTTTCTTCCCTTTGGACCAACGTCCACGGCCACCGCAAAGCGGCAATAGATATTGCCATCAAGGCGCAACTGGAGCGGATTGCCCATTCCACCTTGCTGGGGCTGTCCAATGTGCCGGCCATCAACTGTGCGAAAAAATTGGTAGAGATCGCCCCGGAGGGGTTAACCAAGGTCTTCTACTCCGACAGCGGATCAACGGCGGTGGAAGTGGCCCTCAAAATGGCTTTCCAATACCAACAGCAGTCGCGCGCAGGAAGCCCAAAACGACAGAAGTTCATCACCTTTGCCAATGCCTACCATGGCGATACCATCGGGGCGGTGAGCCTGGGCGGCATCGATCTTTTCCACGCCACTTACCGGCCTCTACTTTTCACTTCACTCCAGGCCCCCTCGCCCCATTGTTACCGCTGCACCCTGGAAAAGACCTACCCGGGTTGCGAACTGGCATGCCTGAGGCACCTGGCGGCAATGATGGAAACGCACTGCGGCCTGGTGGCGGCCCTGGTGATCGAACCCCTGGTACAGGGGGCGGCGGGCATGATTGTCCATCCGCCCGGTTTTTTAAAGGGGGTACGAAAACTTTGTGATGAGCATAAAATCATCATGATCGCCGACGAGGTGGCGGTGGGTTTCGGCAGGACAGGCCGGATGTTCGCCTGCGAACACGAAGGGGTGCGGCCCGATATTATGGCGCTTGCCAAGGGCATCACCGGCGGTTACCTGCCGCTCGCGGCTACGCTGACCACGGAGGATATCTATCAGGGGTTCATGGGTCGTTATGAGGAATTCAAAACCTTTTTCCACGGCCATACCTATACGGGTAATCCCCTGGCCTGCGCGGCGGCTATCGCCAATATGGAAATCTTCGCCACCGAAGACACCGTTAACAAATCGGCCGCCAAGATCGCCAGATTGCAGGAACGTTTACAGGCAATGCTGCTGCTTAGGCACGTGGGGGACGTAAGGCAGCGAGGCTTCATGGTCGGCATTGAGCTAGTCGCCGATCGGGAGAAAAAAACCGATTTTCCGCCGACGGAAAAAGTAGGACATCGAGTAATCCTGGCGGCCAGGAGACGCGGGCTCATCATCAGGCCGCTGGGAAACGTGATTGTCCTCATGCCCCCGCTCAGCATCAGCGAAATAGAAATCGACAGGCTTTGTGACATTACTTGCGCAGCGATTGAAGAAGTGACGGAAGCGGGATAGGCAGTAGGGTAAGGGATGGATATCTTCACCGAAATTAAAAGAATCCTGATGGTTATCCTCGATCTGGAAGATCGGGCAATCACACCGGAAAGCTATCTTTTACGGGACCTTAATGCCGAATCAGTCGACCTCCTGGAATTAGCCGCCGCCCTGCAGAACACTTTCAAGATCGAGATAGATGAAACGCTGCTCTTCCTCCCAGGCATCCGGGGGGGGGAAACTCCGCAGGCAAATATCCCTTTTCTTACCCCGGAGCGGTTAAGGGAAATCACGACCGATCCCGCCGACCGTCCGGTCCTCAAGGTAAAAGACCTGGTAAGCTATGTGGAATGGAAGGTCAATGACAGATAGTAAATACCTGATGTTTACGGAACGGTACCGGGAAAGGCTCCGGCACAGGGAAAGGGCCGGCCTCCTCAGAACCCCGCCTCTAATAGACAGCCGGGAGGGAAAATACCTGCTCAGCGGCGGACGGCGGCTACTGAATTTCTCCGCCAATGACTACCTGGGCCTGGGCGCCTCGGCATCGCTGCGACAACAGGTAGCCCATAATTTTCAGAAATACGGGACCTCTGCCTCATCCTCGCGGCTTGTTTCCGGCAACTTTTCCACCATCGCCCGCACCGAAGCAGCCTATGCCCGCCATTTCGGTTATGAAGCCGCACTCTTTTTCCCCAGCGGCTATCAGGCCAATTTTGGCCTCCTGTCCACCCTCTTTGAGAAGGGCGATTTGCTGTTTTTCGATAAACACCTGCATGCCAGCAGCATCAAGGGCATGACCTTAAGCGGCGCTTCCTTCCGTGGTTACAATCACAACGACCTGTCCCATCTGAGAAAACGGCTGGATGGCGAACAAACGGAACTGAAGGCCGTCTTGACGGAGTCACTTTTCAGCATGGACGGTGATCAACTTGACATCGGCGAATTCGGCAAACTAAAAGATGCCTATGGTTTTTTCAGCGTTATCGACGAAGCCCACGCCTTTGGGGCGATGGGCAGCCAGGGGCGCGGCATCGCCAGGCCGGTGGCCGACATTGCCATAGGCACCTTCGGCAAGGCTCTGGGGCTTTTCGGCGCCTTTGCCCTGATGCCAATGGTCATCAAGGAATATCTGTTTAATTATTGCTCACCCCTGATTTACAGCACCACTCTTCCCGAAGCCCATGCGGCTTCGGCCCTGGACGTCCTGGAGGCCATAGCAGCCGATGAATCGGCAAGGGCTTCCCTGAAGGAAATTAGTTCATTGATGAAAAAAGCCCTGCTGGCCGAAGGTCTCAAGGTGCGAGGCGAGGCCCATATCATCTCCTGGGAAATAGGCGAAGAAAGGGAAACGGTAAAAATGGCGCAAGAACTCCTGGCCCGCGGCATATTTGTCTTTACCGCCCGCTATCCTACGGTGCCGCAGGGACGGGCGATGCTGCGCCTGGGGATGAGTGCGCTGCACGGACCGGAAGATATTGCCAGCTTCATTACTGCGGTAAGGGAGATCAAAGGCCAAGAGGGCGTAATGAATGGATAACATCTGTGTTGCCGGGACAGACACGGGCGTGGGTAAAACGGTGCTCTCACTCTTGCTGATGCAATTTTTCCTGGCCCGTGGCTTGCGGCCTTTTTACTTGAAGCCACTGCAAACGGGCTGTCAAGACGCCCACGCACCCGACAGCGATGCGGCATTTATCTACCATCACGCGGCGGCCCTCAAGGATAAAAACCCGGCGGCCTCGGTTCTATACTGCTTCCCAAACTCCAAGGCCCCCTTCTTCGCCGCCCGCGACGCCGATCAGGAGATCAATCTGGCGGTTATAGGTGCGGCCGTGGCGGAAAAAGGCCGCACCCATGCGCCGTTAATTATTGAAGCAGCCGGTGGTCTGCTCGTACCGGTAGCGGATAAGACGCTCATGGTGGATATGATCTCTAAAACCGGCGCCAAGGTGGTGCTTGCTGCCCGGGCAGGCTTGGGAACCATCAACCACACACTTCTGTCCGTGGAGGCGCTACGCACCCGCAAGATCGAACCGCTAGGTATTGTCTTTATCGATCAGGCGGGAACGCCGACCGAGATGATTGCCGAAAACATGGAGGCGGTGCAGAAGTTCTCCGGCATAAACGTGGCAGGGGTAATTGGTAAGATTCAGGACTTCGATCAGCCGCCGGAGGGCTGCTACCACCCTCTGGAATTTCTCATGAAGAAATAGCGGGGGAAACACGGAAAGCTCCAGCACTGCCCTTTATGGGAGGGGCTTCTGCCCCTTCCATAAAGGGCATACGAACTATTTTGGCGCTCCACCGTGCTGTTCCAAAATTTTACACACGCCTTCATATTCCTGGGCAAAGCGACTTCGGGAGATAAGGTAACCCAAGGGAGTTTGGCCCGTTTTATCCCCCTTGGCATTAACATCAGCCCCCTTTGACAGCAGAAGCTGGACGACGGAAGCATCTTTTAAAACTACCAGATGCAGAGGTGTAAAGCCGCTTTCATTCTTCGCATTCACATCGGCCCCCCGATCAATTAAAAGCTCCATGAGCGATTTATTGCACTCGACGCTGGCGCAATGCAGAGGACGCCAGGAAAACTGTCCGTCTGAATTGACTTCCGCACCGCTATCAAGCAGTGATTTTACCACCGCCTGGTTGCCGAGCATGGCCGCCTTGTGCAGGGCCGTATCACCTGCCTTGTCACGAGCGTTAACATCGGCGCCTTGGGAAAGCAGGAACTCCACCAATGCGGGGTTGCCACTCTCAACCGCCTTAAACAACGGGGTTTCTTTATTTTTCCCTCCGCTGGCGTTTAAGAGTTCAGGCTCCTCACGAAGCAAATCTTTTACCTTATCTAAATCACCGCTTCGCGCGACCTTCATAATGGCCCCGGTAGCGCCTCCAAAAAGTTTGTCGAAAAAATTTGACATTACTATCTCCTCCTTTTTACACTGCGACGGTTTATCAATAACTTAAGCCAAAAGCAATAAAAAGGGGCGGCGGGGAGGATGATAGATTTTTTCACAGGGGGGTTGGTCAAATAAAAAAACTTGTACAGATTCAAACTTGAATTTGGTGAAGGCCCGGATAATCGGGATTGGGAAAAGCCAGATCATGGCGTGAACGACGCTCTTCTGTTCAATGCGGCGTTCCCCCAACAGGATTCGCCCATGATCCGCAAGATGATCATGATCACCTCTCACCCATGTCAAATGATCGCTCTTTGGCGAGCAGAAGGGAGCATTATCTAAGGATGAATATTCTTTTCCAAGAGAATAATCGGCCCTGACTCCTATGGCCGAGGGATGTAAGTACTCCATAAGGAATAGGCAAAGGCAAACCACACAGACGACCTTTACCAAGAGGCTATTGCACTTTGTCATAACACCAACAACCCCACTGCACGATGGGAATCTGGCCTGCCAATGCCTGAACAGTCCCAAGTTACAGCAGTTAAATGAATTTACGCTTATTTCAGGCCGCTAATTCAGGATATCCAATATCTGTTCTATTCTCTCTACGACCGCCACTCCAGGCGCCTGCAACTGCCGGTCTTCCGTCTGTTCATTTGAAGGCCTAACCCAGATAGCCTGCATACCCTGCTGCATAGGTCCAACAACATCATCATCCCAATTATCGCCAATAAAGCATATTTCCTCAGCTGCAAGGCCCAGCGAGCGCAGCGCCGTCTGATAAATGATCGGGTGCGGTTTGCAGTAACCCACTTGAGATGAGATGACAATCGTCTCGAAATATTCCGCTATCCCGGTTATTTCCAGATCAACAATCGTATTTTCAGCCATACTGTTGGAAACCAGACCAAGCGCATAGTTGCCCTTCAGTCTCTTTAAAATATCAACAGCTCCGGGAAGCAGCTTGGTATGCTCGATAAAACCCCGCATAAAATGCTCGTTGAGCTCCACTGCCATATCACTGTCATAAGGAATATTCAACCGGGAAAAAATTTGCCGGTGCCACTCCGCAAAGCTGAATTCCCGACCATCCGGAATAACGCTGCGACCGATGGTCACACAATCTTTCCAAATCAGCCTGAAAAGCTCAAAGCTGATTCCATAGCCCCGCCCCTGAAGAAAATTGGCTGATTCCCGTAAAGCACACTCCATTGCTACCATGCCGCCTTTATCGATCAGCGTATCATGAAGATCAAACAGGATGCCTTTTATATGCGAATTTCTGAACACCTTCACCCCTTCACTTACTAAAAATATTTATCTCCCAATTTTTCCCGTATCTGCTTGTACACGGAATCGGGAATGGCAATTTTTTCGTATTTCTGCCGTTCGGCAGGCGATATAGTGGCATCCATGGCTACTTTCGAGGTCCGGTATCCTTGGGAACTGATTTTGGCCGAGGGGTCCAAGGACAGGGCCGGCTCATCACTTAACACTAACATATCCCGATCCGGCTGGAAACGGGTGGCAAGAGCAAAGGATATCTCCTCACCATCATAAATATTTATGTCCGTATCTACCAGAATGAGTGTCTTGACAAAATATAATTTTTGTAGAATTTGCCTCGCAAATTCCAGTAACGGCGCGTCCATCTGCTCTCTGTCCACCTGTATAATGGCTTTAGTCCAATCATCTTCCTCAAGGTGCATCCGCTTTATAAAAGGAAAACGGCTTTGCAGTTCCCTCTGGTTTTGCGTTTCCCACGATAACCCGATGAGAACGCTTTCCTCATGGTTGAAGGGCAGGAGCGCATGGTAGATCGGACGGGACCGCTGGCTGATACACTGTATCTGGACAACCGGGTTTTCATAAGTTAGATAGACCCCATTGGATTCTCCAAATGGCCCTTCTTTTTCCCGTATTCCCGCCAACACCCTTCCTTCAATGACATACTCGGCCTCCGTCGGCACTTCAATGTCCACGGTGGCACAGTGCGCCAAATCTACCGGTTCTCTCCGTAAAGCTCCGGCCAGACCAAATTTATCAACCCCTCCGGGGGCGTAAGCCACCGACGCCAGCCATGTCAGCGGTTCAATCCCTATTACGATCGCCACCTCCAAATCTTTACCCGCCGCCTCGGCTTTGGCCAGAAAATCTGATAGGGGCGGCGAGGCCAGATATATCCCCAACCTGTTTTTATCCTTTACCTGGACGCGGTGAATGCCCATGCCCCTGGCGCCGGTCTCCGGGTCTTTAGCTATAACTACCGCGCTGGTCAGATACGGCGACACGTCCCTGGCATGATGTGTAAGGACGGGTAACGCCGAAGTATCCGGCTTCTCAAGCCTCGTCAGTCCTACATCCCCTAGTTGGACATTCAGCATCCGGGGAGGCACGGATGCCGCCATCCTTTCCTGATAATTTTCGATCAGACGGTCTTCCGGCACGCCCATCAGCAAGGCTAGCCGACTGCGGTTAGAAAAAAGGTTGCCGAGAATGACAACATCTTCATATCCCTCAATTTTTTCCAGCAGCACCGCCTTACCCGATTTCTGCTCCAGACAGCGTAAGGCGGCGGCCACTTCATAGTGTGGTGAAAGTTTTTCCTGCACCCGAACGAGCTGTTCATTATCCTCCAGAAACTTAACACAGGCATAAAGATTCTTTTCCATAAATACCTCCTTTTCTTCAGCGACATATTGTCAAAAGTTCCCTGCTTATGACTAGAGACTCACTCAGTATCCCCGGTCTTTGCTCTTGGGCGGCATGGGCAAACCAAAGTCCTCCGCTATTATCTTATAGCAATTATATCCCTGCGAGGCGGAACACATCCCGCCATAATGCCAGGCAACCCCGGTAGCATATAATCCCTCAATCGTAGTTTTGTGCCTGGCAAGCTCAGGGATAGGCCGGTTCCTCCCCACCTGGGTGGGATTCTGATCGACGCCGGACCAGCAGCCCTTGTAAAGACTGCCCAGCATCCTCGTCACGTCATATTCGGTATGCATGGTGACGCCGATCACATTATCCCAGGTCATATTGGTGGCAAACTTCTGTATATGCTGCAACTGCCGCTCTATGTGCGCTTTTTTATAATCACGCCACCATTTGTCCGAGTGTTCGTACAGACAGATGGGAGGGGCCGCGGAATAATCTTCAGCCAGAAACGACCACTTGCCATCCGGGACCCGGGTCTTATCCCCAGATACGTGGTTGCAGATCACCATATCCATGTCGGGACATTGCAAGCCCAAACGCTTATAGTAATGACTTAGGGGCATGGACCAGGGATCGGCACTCCCTAAGGTAAGCCAGCCCACATCCGCCAGTTCTGGGTTGGTTTTGGCGGCAAGGTAATCAGGCGGTTCATGCGTGCACCAGGTGGCCCAGGCGATGCCTCCGGCATACCAGTAAGAGAGATTCTTGATTCTCCTCAAAACCCGCCAGGGCCAGTATTGCTCTCCCGTGAGATCGTGAACCAGGGCATGCGGCCCCAGACCTGACACCACTAATTTTTTCGCCTCGATCCGGGTGCCGTCACTCAGTTCCACACCCCTGGCCTTGCCGTTCTCGATGATAACCCTTTTTACTTCATGCTCGGTAAAAGTTTTACCGCCATCTTCGATAAAGCACTTGTAGATGGCATGGGCAATGGAATGCGTGCCCCCTTTCGCGCCGCCAAACCGGGTAAGCCCCAACAGGGTAAAGAGGGTAAAAAGCCCCCCCCCGACAATGTCACTCGGAACCGAGTTCCAGGAATGAGCGATCCTGATAAGACCGGTTATCAAGTGATCACTCTCGAAGAGATCCGACATGACCTGGATCGCGGTTCGCAAAAACCAGCTCCGGTCAAAACCCATGGCCCTGAACTCAGGAGAGGTCATCAGGAAGGTTTCAAAGATGTCCGGTTCATTGGGATCGGCAGGCGGCGGATTGTGCAGGTATTTCATGAAGGCGTCACAGCCGCCCTTATTTGCCCACATGTCCCACAACGCCAGCCAGGTATCGGCGTCTCTTTTGGAAAACTTGGCAAATGACGCATAGGTCAGCTTCTGCTCGGGATCGGTAAAGGGGCTGGAGATAATGTAGTTAGACCCATCCTCTTCATAAATGCCTCCTCCGGGAACAATGTAGGGAACCCATTCATAGCCCCTTTCATTAATGGGAAAGTCATCTTCCAAGATGCTGAACCAGAAATCACCGATATCGGTGGCATGTTGATCATGGACAAAGCCCGGCACGGCGGACTCGTCACCTGCCATGCAACCCCCAATTTCATGCTTAATCTCAAAGACGGCAGTCTTCATCTGGCCGTATTTCTGGAGATACAAGGCGGTAATCAGCGCTTTATTACCGCCGCCAATTATCACGGCATCATAGCTTGCATCAAACATCTTTCGTTTCTCCTTTTGTTATCTCCTTATTTTTTTAGTTTATAACCTTCTTTTTCCCTATCCCAGGCATTCTGCGGAACCCCTTCCTCACGCAATTTGTATTTTTCCACCCGCTCGGTAGGGGTTTTAGGAAGGCTGTCCTTGAAATCCAGGTAGCGGGGAATCATAAAATAGGCCATTCTTGGTTCACAATAAGCGATCAGCTCCTCAGGCTTGAGTGATGCCCCCTTCTTCAGCGTTATCACAGCTTTTACTTCCCCTTCCCCCACGCCCCCCAATTCCGAAGGGACATCCACCACCGCGCACTCTCCTATTGCCGGGTGGGAAAGGATTACCCGTTCGATCTCGAAAGAGGAGATATTTTCTCCCCTCCGTCTTAAGGCATCCTTCTTGCGATCCACAAAGTAGAAGTAGCCCTCTTCGTCTCTTTTGGCCAGATCCCCGGTATGGAACCAATAGTTGCGCGTCGCCTCCAGGGTAGCATCAGGTCTGTTATAATACCCCGACATCAGGGAGTAGGGCCTAAGCGACCTCACACAGATCTCCCCGATTTCGTCAGGGGGCGCCTCATCGCCTGCCTCATCCAACAACCTGACATCATATCCTTCCGTATGCTTGCCGCAGGAAGTAAAGTGGGGGTCGTCATAGGGCGCACGGATCACCATGCCGGTTTCGGTCATTCCGAAGTACTGGGAATTAAAACGAAGATTAAACCTTTTCTCGAAAGCCCGGTATATGTCCGCAGGTATTGGTCCTCCCCAGGCAATCCTTACCGGGTTGTCGGCATCGTCATCTTTCACCGGCTGTTTATGCAAGATAGAGGGAATACCCCCCAAAAAGTGGAAAGCAGTAGCCTTGTACCTTCTTATCTCATCCCAGAATCTCGTGGCGCTGAACCCCTCGCCGATGGCGTACCTGCTTCCCGCCATCATCGCTTCCAGGCAGGTAAAATACTTGGCGTTCACATGGAACAGCGGCAAAGGGCTATAAATGATATCATCGGCAGTGTAGGTCAGATAAGGAATCAGATCCTGGGCATAAAGGATCTGGGCATTGTGGCAATTGACCGCCCCCTTGGAAAGGCCGGTGGTGCCGGAGGTATAGATGATAGAGAGGGGATCGCTGAATTTTACCTCCACCTTGGGAGAATCAGGAGAATTATCCATCAACTGCTCAAAAGACGTGGTCTCAAATCTTAAAGGCGGTTCTAGCTTCCGGTCTTGGGGATCGGGAAAAAAGACCACCACCCGTTTTATCTTCTCCAGTTCCGCCTCGATAAAACCGAGCCGATCCAAGAATGGTTTGGCTATGATGATCGTCTCAGCCCCGGCATTGTTGATCATGTATTTGAGGGTTTCTCCCCGGTGGGCGGTATTCAAAGGCACCTCTACCGCCCCTGTCTTGGCAATGCCGAACCAGGCATAGATGATCTCCGGACAGTTCGGCATGATGACCGCTACCCTGTCCCCTTTTTCTATCCCTAACTTGAGGAGTCCCTGGGCAAGCCGGTTGGCGTTGTCGTTTACCTCCCGAAAAGATATCTCTTGATCCCGGAAGAGGAGAAAGGGATTATCGCCGTATTTTCCGGCGGCATCCTCCACTACATAACCGATAGTGCTTTTTTCATAGCTAATCCTCTCCATATCCCTTCTCATATATTGGGCCTTCCATTATCCAAAATGGCTTCATTCGCAGGAAGGGAGTCCACCTGAACCAAAGTTCCGCAACCGGGGCAACAGAATTCCCGATAGACACACCAATCCCTATCTTTTTTCCCCGGTCGCAAAGGACCCAGGGCACTGGGGGTTACCTCCCTCATCAAGGCATACTCCTTATAGTTTTCCTTGGCATCGCAATATAGATAACCGCACTTTTTGCACTGTATTTCATGAGAAGCATTGATTCCTAAATACTCCGTAAAATACTTCTCCATCTTTTTTATTTCTTTCTTACCTTTTCCCGCTTTGAGAGCCTTCCCCTCAGTTAACCTCTTCTTCCTTATCCTTTCCCGCTTTTTCCGGGTGGCCTTCTCATCGATCTGACAGGTATTTTCATCCATCACCACCCCATAAACCTCCCGGGCAACCGGGAAGGAGTGGATATAACTTTCCACATCCTCTCTTACTTTCCTGGGATCCCTCTCGAGAGGGTCTCCATAACCGCCGCCACCGCCTACGATGACCAGACCGGTCATGCCCTCGGTGGCCATGCGACCGTAGAAGAGAGGCATTTTTTTGGATCCTTCAATCTCCATCCCTTCCTCGATAGTCCCGGGGACTTTTCCTGCATGCAATTTTTCGATGACCTTCTCCCCATCCTCCAGGAATGCCTGGAGCATACTTCCGGCAGGATATCCACCCCAGATGCCTAAGGTCGGATTAGTCTTTTCTCCATAGGCATGCTGGGCAAAATAGATCCCCGGAGTATTATGAACCATGTGGGCGATCTCAAGCCCCGATCCCCCCCGGAATTTTCCCGGACCGGCGCTATCTCGCCGATGCTTGCGGAAAATATAGAGAATCGGCCCCGCCGATTCATAGGTCTCGGCATCTGCACAGTCTGATTCAGGAGTCATCTGACAGCCGCCGCTGTCAATGCCATCCCGGTCAAATCCTGCTCCACAGCCTGCGGCAAAAGGATCCATCAGCATACTGCCCGTCCTTGTCCCGTATTGATCGATGCCGCCATAGCTCAACCAACTGGTGGTGGTAGCCCAGGCGGCATTCAGGTCCCCTCTGAACTCATCGGTCTGGGCCAGCATCTTGGATATGCAGAGGGTTGCCACCGAGGAGATAGGTATGCCGGGGAGTGGGGGTGCTTGGGCGCAGGAGGCGGGAAAAGTGCAATTGACCATACTTCCTTCCGGAAAATTCATGGTAACCGGCCGCATCATGCCTTCATTCCAGGGGACATCCCAGAAGAGACAACCGGCTAAGGCAACGTAGAGACTTCCCACCGCTCCGGGAAGGGCGCAGTTGGCCGACCCTCTGTTCTGGGGAGAACTGCCGCTGAAATCAAAAGAAATGTGATCCCCCTCCTTGGTCATGGCGCATTTTACCTTCTGCAGTTTATAACCCAACCCATCATGATCTAAATAGACCTCCTCAGACCAGGTTCCATCCGGGAGTTTCTTTAACTTTTCCCTGGCCAGGATCTCTCCTTCTTCGATCAAACGGTCAAAGACACCTGCCAGGACATCGGTCCCATATCTTTCGACCAACCCCCTGATGCCATCCCTTATCGCGTAGGTCGCAGCGTTTCTTGCCTTGGTATCAAGAATCATCATGGCTGGCGACCGGGTAGCCCTCTCCAAATAACAAATAACATCATTACGCAGTTCGCCCTTCTCCACAACTTTGAGACCGGGCACACATATTCCGTCGTGGTAAACCTCAGAGGCCTTGCCTGGCATCCCCCCCGGCTCGATAGCCCCGTTCTCCGCGGTGTGGACCAGCCCGGCCGCCCAGGCTATCAACTCTCCCTCATGAAAAAGCGGGGTAATGGAGGCGATATCATTGGCGTGGATCCCTCCCAGGTAAGGATCGCTGAAGAAGAAGACATCACCCTCGTAAATGCCGGGGTTTTCCGAATAATTATCCAAGATGAACCTGATCTCATCCCGCACGCCGGTGATATGGAGAAAAACGCCGGCGGCGGTGAGAACCACGCTCCCGTCAGGCTTGTAGATCGAGGTTAATGTTTCCTTGGCTTCCGTAGCCACCGGGGAGCCGGACACGCGGGCCATGGCGTAGCGCCCCTCCTGGAGGAGCGAAAAAAGCCTGTGCCGTAATATTTCATAGGTAATTGAATCGATTTTCTCTTTTGCATCAGACATTGCCGCACCTCCTATTCAATGATAATATTCAAGTATTGATCCATTTTGGCTAGCTGCTCGGGAAGGATAACCACCGTTGTGGTAGGAACCTCGATCACGGCTGGACCCTCTATGATATTTCCCGGCTGCAGCTTGTCCATCTGATAGATGTTGGTCTTCACAAAGCCGCCTTTCTTCCTGAAATAAACATCCCGCGTTGTCTTTATCGCCCCCGAGCTGTTCTCGCCCGCCCAGGCATGTTTTTTCATTTTTGGCTTGGCAATCGGGCCGATGGCCTCCACCTCGAAAGAAACGATGTCTATACCCGCTTCCCGATAGCCTGTTCCTCTCCCATATATCTGCTCATACTTGGCCTCAAAACGATCCGCAAGCGCGGCAACGGAGGCGGCGGACATCTTCTCTCTTTCCACCGGCACGGAAATCTCATGCACCTGCAACCCATATCTCATCTTCAGGTTCTTGGAGATAATGATTTCCTCTCTCTTAAAGCCGGCATCTACCAGTCTTTTGACCTGTCCCGCCTCCAACTCCTCGAAGAGGGCGTTGATCTCCTGGGCGTCTGCCGGCAGCCGGTAACGCCTTGACATTTCCGCATTATGAATCACATCGGTGGTAGCGATCCCATAGGCCGAAAAGACAGAGGAATAGGGAAACATCACGACTCTCTTCACCCCGTTTTCCGGGCCATAAGTAGCCGCATGGGTCGCGCCGCCGCCGCCAAAGGCAAATACCGAAAAATCTCTCGGATCATAACCTCTTTCAATCATCACCGAACGGATCAGATCGGTCATATGCTCATTCTGAATATCATAGATGCCGGCGGCGGTCTCTATCGCATCCAAGCCCAGCTTTTTCCCCAGTTTTTCAATCGCTTTCCGGGAGGCTTCGCCATCTACCTTCATTTTTCCACCCAGGAAGTAATTGGGGTCCATATAACCCAGGATAATGTCGGCATCGGTAACCGTCGGTTCGGTGCCGCCTTTTCCATAGCATACCGGGCCAGGCACGGCCCCGGCGCTCTGTGGCCCCACCTTCAAGGTACCGGTGGCCTCGTCAACCCAGGCAATGCTTCCCCCGCCCGCCCCGATGGTCACGATATCGATGGTAGGAATGAGAACCCGATAGCGGCCGATATAGGCTTCCTTGGCAAAGACCCGTTCACGGGCAGGAATGAGAGAAACATCAAAACTGGTGCCGCCAACATCAGTAGAAACAATATTTTCAATACCCAGAATCTCCCCCCAGTAGCGGCTGCCTACCACGCCGCCTGCGGGACCGGATACGGCGGTGAATACCGGCACCACCTCTTTTTTCTCTACCACGCCGCCGTGAGACTGCATGATCATCAAAGGTCCCTTGTACCCTTTTTTTTGTAGATCTTTTTCCAGTTCGTCAAAATAGACGCGGGTCAAAGGTCCCACAAAGGCGTCAATCACCGTGGTAAGACTGCGGGCATACTCATGAAGCGCCGCCCTCACCTCATGGGAGACGGTAACATAAATCCCGGGATATGTTTTTTGGATATATTCTTTGATCGTTCTTTCATGCTCAGGATGGGCAAAAGACCAGAGCAGGGCGACGGCAATCGATTCTACTCCCTCGTCTTCCACCAGTTCCTTGACGAGACGCTTGAGCTCCTCAAGATCAAGGGGCACGACGACGCTCCCGAAGCAGTCTATCCTCTCTGTTGCCCCCCTGACCCGCCGCCGGGGAAGCAAGGGAGGGGGTTTGTGGGCTGTGGTTTCGTGCCTGATCTCCATCTCCAAAAGACCATCCACCCTGCCTTTCCCGCGCATGATAAAGATGGTATCCTCAAACCCCTTGGTAGTAATCAGGCCCACCCTGGCCCCCTGGAGGGTGATCGTCGCATTGGTAGCCACCGTGGTGCCGTGGCTGAAAAGCTTTGTATTTTTTAAAAGCTCTTCCGTGGTTATCCCCAGTTCTTCGGCCACCACCTTGACCGAGTCGAGGATGCCAGTGGCGAAATTAGGGGGTGTCGATGGTGACTTTCCCAGCGTAACCTCGCCATCTTTATCAATCACTACGCAGTCGGTGAAGGTCCCACCCGTATCAACACCTATCCAATATTCCTTCCTTTCCATCTTTCCCTCCGGCAACTAAAATATCAATTTAATTAGCCCTCTTCAGCAAACCCTTGACGCTGAAAACCTCTTCTTCCTTAAGCGGAAACGTCTCACGGAAACCCTTTACATAGGCAGGATAACCATTCATTACCGTATAGTGGTCGGTCTGGTAGTTCATGTACAGCCAGCCAAACAGATTTTTAAATCCCTCCTCGTTGGCAGCCGGAGGCGCCGGACCATTGGCTTTCCACAACCTGCCTTTCTGATCATACTGTTCTCCCCAATAAAGGAGATAGCTGCCTCCCTGCTCCAGGGAAACGCCGTCTATATAAAGCACCCGCTTGGAATATACGCTATTCGGATCGTTAAGCATAATTTCCAGCACCCACTGGGGTCTGATCTCCCATTCCAGCTGGAAGCAAGAGCCATGCTTTTTATAGTCATAGGCGGGTTTATTTTTCATTCCGACGTAGGTTTTGGGAACCAGAAAATCCCGGTGTTCGAGCACCCTGAACTTCATTCTGGAATCAAGCTTCTGCCGCCACACCTCAAAATCATCCGGCACACAGTCAGTTCCCAGCAGGGGATCGGTAAGGTCTGCGCCGGTAAGACGGCGCAACCGCCGCAACGCGGGGATATAGGCATAAACTTCATCCGGCTTGTGCAGATCCCAATATCTGACCCTTAATTGGATGAATCCCTTGACTTCATTAGGCTCGTGCACAATGATAGATTCCTTGAAAGCGACCCCTTTCTCGGTAAATTCCGACATGTCTCCCAAAGGCATGATATCCGTTCTTCCCCGGTATTTGCGGTCCCAGAGATCTATCTTGATATACTTCTCATATTGGGCTTTATTGAACAGAAAATACGTGAAGTAGAGGGCAAGGTCGTCGTGGGCGCTGCTCCGGGAAATAGTGGGATAACAGTTCCAGGCTATCTCTTGAGCATTCCTGGGCTCCGGGAAAGGAAACCCGGCTGTCCAGTTCAGCAACTGATTGTCGGCTCCTATCCGGGCGGCGCCGGCATACTTCCGGGTAGCCTCCATTTGCCCCCTGGTAGGCGCGGCATAGGTGGTTTTCACGACAGGGAGCGTTGCCAGGCCTTCGTTTATTCCCATGCTCATCCATTTGAGTTTGGCCGGAGGAAGCAGTTTTTTCAACTCCGGCAGGTAGGTGTCCAAATTTGCTTTGGTAATAACTACCCCCGGTTTAACGGGGCCCGTATATTTCTGGTAATCCGGCAGCTCCGCAGCCCCTAGAAAGCCCGGGAGCAAAATTACCGCCAGAAAAGCTAAGACAAAATGCGCTCCTCTTATTTTATGCATCTTTTTTTCTCGTCTCCTTTTTAAAATCAAAGTCTAATTTTTTTCCTTCCCGCCAGCAAAAGAACTGCCAAACTAAAAACCAAACCGCATCTTTTCATAAATCTCTTCCTCTTTTTAATGTTCCCAAGCGAATAACCGCCCTTCTCTTCACAGCTTACTTGGACAAATACCGCAGCTTGAACAAATATGCTAGGACAAAAACCAAAAAACAAGGCGCAGAACATATTCATTTAAAGCCATATCTCTTCCACTTCTCCCTTACGATTTGAAGGTCACTCTCCTGTGCCAAACATGAAGGAGGATGGTTGAGGCCACCCCATTCCGGCCTTGCCTCCCAGGTGTCGTCCCAGGTCGCATCAATCAGCACCCTGTCCCACCTTCCCAATTTCCCGGTTCTCATCTTCGTGTCCGGATGAACGGACGGGTCAAGGGGCCCGCCATTGGTTTGGGGAAAGACAATGATATCTTGTGAAGGGTCGGTCCGGTTGGCAATGGCCGCCCAAACCTTCTTGGGATCATGGATATCGATATCCCCATCGACAACAACCACATATTTCCCAATATAGACGGCAGAAGGAGCCGCCCAGATGGCAAAGGCCACCTGCTTGGCATGGCCATAATGCTTCTTATCGATACTCACAAACACATTGGTGCCCCAAACATCCTCGTCAAACCATACATCCCGTATTCCGGGGATATTGCTGTTCTCCAACTGATTCCAGACAATAGCGCTCAAAGTTACGGCCCCCATGTAGTCGCAGTCCGCCGCTCTCAAATGAGGTCCGCAGCCGATAAGTCCACTGGTATAAATGGGATCGTTCCTGTGGGTAATGCATTTTATCTTAAATACCGGTTTTGGCGTGGAGTCTATCGAAGAATAGTAGCCCGGATATTCGCCAAAAGGCCCTTCCATGCGATAGGTAGAGGGGTCCATGTCCATTTCCCCTTCCAGCACAATCTCCGCATTGGCAGGAACCAAAAGGTCGTTGGTTTCGCACTTGACAAGCTGCATCGGCTTGCCGCGCACAGCTCCTATCACGTCGTATTCGTTAACGCCGGCAGGGTAAGGAGTGGCAGATGTCATGATGGTAATCGGGTCCACTCCCAAAGCCACAGATATCGGCATCGGCATTTTACGCTGGATATATTTCCTCGCATGGATTCCCCAGTTCTGAACCGGAATTAAAAGCATCCCAATGTTTTGCTTATCCAACATCATCCCCCGATAAGTACCCACATTCATCCAGCCGGTGTCCGGATCCTTGGTTACCACAATATGCCAGGTCAAAGCATAGCGACCTCCGTCTCTGGTATGAAGTTTAGGAATAGGGAATTGGGAAAGATCAACATCCTTCCCTCTAAAAATATTCTCCTTGCAGGGACCTTTATCCACAACTACAGGTTTTATCAACTCCTTATCCCTTTTGCGCCACTCGGCAACCATTTCTCCAGGCGGGGTATCTTCCGGCATACCCATCGCCAGGGCAACCCTTTTCCAGTTGCCCAGGTAGTTCATGGCCAGCTTTCGGCAGGAGGTTTTCGTATGGTCCTGTATGTTTTCACAGATAAAGGCGGCGTCTTTTTGGTTAATGGATTCCTGGGAAATAGTGCCTATTTCTACATCCCAATTTACGGGTTCCTTAATCCGGATGAGCTCTTTTTTACGCTCCAGCAGCTTGAGAAAACCTCGCAGATCATCGTATTCCATCATTTTTCTCCTTTCTTCAAAAGGGCCTGCCATCTATGGCCCAGGGTTTGGGAAGATGAAGGTCTTCGGCCATTACCTTATAGCAATTATAGCCCTGCATGCTGTGGGCGGCCCCGAAGGGATGCCAGGCTGACCCGGTGCAATAGAGGCCTTCTATCCCCGGCACCTTATTACGGGCCAACTCGGCGATTGGCCGGAATCTGCCCGACTGGGAGGGAATATTATCTATGACGCACCAGTTCCCCGTCGGGGCAAAGTTTCTGGCCAGATGCGCGGTATAATAGGGGGTTACGGGTAGATAACCGCCAATAATGTCCCAACTCACATTGGGCGCATACTCATGCATCTTTTTCACGACTTCCTCGGCATGCTCGGTCTCTTTTTTCTTCCATTCCTTTTCCGAGAGTCGCCAGGCGGGAAGGACAAACTGCTCGCTTAAGATAGTGAAGTTTACATCCGGCGGGGCGATAAGAGAATCGCCCGGGCTGGTCTCGCTCTCACCATGATAGGCAATCCCCAGATTAAGCTTGGTGGGCCAGATGCCGATCCTTCGCTCGCAGCCCTCCTCACGGAAGGTCTCATCATTCATGTCTCCCAGGGCCAGCCACTGCGTCTGCCAGCAGTCGGGGTTCCAGGCCTCCGCCTTATACCTTGGCCGCTCCTTGAAAGCCCACGTGTACCACATGATGCAGACATAGTCCCTTTCGATTGCATTTACCTTACGCAAAAGCTCGGCAGAAAGATAGTCCTTGCCGATCAACCTGTTACAGAGCTGATCGGGATCAACATCCGTAACCACCGCCTTTCTTGCCTCGATCTCGGTCCCGTCCTCCAACTTGATCCCCACGGCCCGGCCGTTTTTGATGATCACACGCTCAACGGGAGAGTTGGTATAGCCCCGCCCGCCATTCTCCATAATTATCTTCTGGGAGGCATGAGCCTTGACATGGGTGGACCCTTTTATCCAACACAGCATCGGAGTCTGCATCAGGGTGACGCCGATATTGGCCGCAAAGCCCGACCCCGCCTGATCGCCCTCAAACCCCCAGGATTGATTAACCCTGCCGAAGGCATGCCGCACATGGGGATCCTCCCAGAGCGCCTTATTCATCTGGATCGGCGACTGGAACAACCAGGAGGGATCGATGCCGGAATCCGGCTGCTGGAGCATACGGTCGAGCGCATCGGGCTGCCCCGGAGGCGGCGGGGGATTAAAAAACGACTCCAAAAAATAGGGTTCCCACTTAGTCTTCAGATTCTTCCAAAGTTTGAGGTAGGTGTCGGCATCCTTCTGGGAGAACCGGGCAATCTCGGCAGCGGTTCTCTCCTGATCAGGGTCCACGTCGGGAAAGGCCGTATATTGGATAAGGCAGGTATCGTCCTCGCTAAAGATGGCCCCGGCGCCAACTTCGGTATAATCCATTTTCACCCCATAGGTCTCCCATTCGGGAAAGTCCCAAAAGGTTGGTATGTGATACTGAGCGAGCATAGCCATCGAGCAAGGATTACCGAGAAAACCGGGCGCCGGCTCCTCCTGACACCAGCCACCCCCCAGCTCATGCCGCTCCTCAAATATGCCGACCTCCAGCTTTGCATACTTGGTGAGATACATCGCCGCGATCAGGGCCTTATTCCCCCCTCCCACAAATACTACATCAAAACTTTTATCCGCCATGTCTAACCCCCCTTTTTTTAAAGTCGCTAGTATCTTAGTCGCTATTTCCGCTGATTTTTTCGAACACCAACACTACCCGGTCTCCGTCACGGAGTGACAGGGCCCCTTTAAGATGGACATGAGCAATGACTTCGATGATATTGCGATCGTGAACAGTCACCTTCTCATCTGGCATGATAACGGCAACTGGCAAATCTTTTAGGCAGGCAGGCAGAACCCTGGCATTGCAAAAATTCGGGGTGGGGGACAGAAGTTCAATGGTCTCTCTATATTTCAGCTTCTCCAGGAAAAACAAAGACCCTTCGTCCAACCGGATATTGAGCGTTCCGGCGTAGGGCAAGAAATGAAGTTTCTCGGCGCATTGCTCCTGCACCCACGCCAATCCTGTAAAATACGCCGCCTGCCCGACACCGCTGATTATCACGCCGCTCAACGTCGCCTTATCGCCCATGCTCCCCGATTTCTCCTCTCAACACATCTGTTGCCAGAAAAAGTTCTCCCTGCCAAACACGGCGCTGCGTTATTGAAAACATAGAACCATTCGAAATCCAAAAGTAAGCGTAATCCATGATGTAGAAGGATAGCGGTTCTGGAATCGGGACATCAAGACCAAAGGTACAATAAACCTGACACGTCCCGTCTGACTAACAGGGTTAAGGGACGCTGTCAAGCTTTTTGTGAAAATATTTATAGCAAATTATCTCAATAAAGACAAATGGTTACGCACTTTTCGCCGGGGTCTCTACAACCGCTTTAAGTCCATAGGCCTCCCAGCTCGTTCCTGGCATTTAGAAGGGCCTGCCATCGACATCCCCCTAGCAGAACTTATTCCTCAGTATCCCCTTATCTTCGCTTTCGGGGGCAACGCCAACCCCATATCCTCGGCCATGACCTTGTAGCAGGTATAGCCCTGAGCGGCGAGGCCTCCTGCTGAGGGGAACCATCCTGCTCCGGTCGCATACAGCCCTTCGATCGGGGTGGCATGGCGGGCAAGTTCGGGGATCGGTCTCCACCTTCCCATCTGGCTGGGGATATGATCCAACACCGCCCAGTTGCCCGTGGGCGCCATATTGGTCATCCGGGCACAGTGGAAAGGAATCTGGGGAGTATAGCCGATCACATTATCCCAGGTCATATTGGGGGCGACCTTCCCCAGCACGTCGATTACATAATTGGCATGGTGTTTGTTGTACTCCCGCCACTCCCTCTCCGTCCGCTTGTCTGCCCCCAATACGAAGTCCTCGGTTAAAATTGACCACTTCCCTTCCGGCACCCTGCTGAGGTCGCCGCCTGAGGCAGGATGGGAGCAAACTATCAGGTTTGGTTCCTCACACTCCAGCCCCAGTTTTCGGTAGGCATGGTTTCTGTTCAGCGCCTCAGGGTCCTTGGTGCCAATGCTTAACCATCCTACTTTATCAATATCAGGATTGATCTTGCACGCTTCGGCATAGTGGGGAGCCTCATGCAATGCCCATGTGTACCAGGTAATGGTGATCCGCCACTTAGAAAGATTGGCCACCCTCCTCTTGATCCGCCAGTTCCACATATCAGGCTCGGTAAGCTCGAATACGAGCTGCGAGGGCTGCAAGGTTGAGACCACAGCTTTATTCGCCCTGATCTCCGTGCCGTCAACAAGCCTTACGCCTGTGGCGCGTCCGTTCTCAACCAGAATCTTCTCCACCTCGTGCTCAACATAGCTTTTTCCTCCATCCTCGGTAAAACACTTATAGGCAGCATGGGCAGCCGTATGCGTCCCGCCATAGAAACCGCCATACTCCGTCTCTCCCAAGGTGGCAAGGAGGCCGTAGATCCCGGCCCCATTCAGATCCGGCGGATTGCCGGTCCAAGAGTGAGCAAGACGGAGCAGCATGGCTACCAGGGCCTCACTCTCAAACAGATCCCGCAGTACTTCGATGGGAGATCTGAGTATAAAACTGGCGTCAATGCCCAAGGCCTGCATTTTGGGATGGGCCAGAAACTTCTCCGATTCATCGAGCTCCCATACTTGTTCCGGATAACGGGGAGGGGGGGTATGAATCCACTTCCTCAAGAATACGTCCCTTCCCGCCGTATCCCACATATCCCAGACCGAAAGCCAAGTATCGGCATCCCTCTGGCTGAACCGGGCAAGGGAGGCGGCCGTCTTTTCCTGGCCGGGATCAAAGGCCGCATTATGTATAAGATACTGCTCATTATCCTCCAGAAATATCCCTCCCCCGGCCACCTGGTAAGGAACAAATTTGAACCCCCGTTCGTTAAAGGGAAAGTCCTGTTCCAGAATCTCGGTGTAAGCCCAGCAAGTATCAGTGGCATGGTGGTCGGCAATAAATCCCGGCGCGGGTGATTCCTCTGAACACCAACCGCCGCCAAGTTCATGCCGCTTCTCAAAGATGCCCACACTCAGCCCCCCGTATTTCTGGAGATACATGCCGGCTACCAGGCCTTTGTTTCCTCCTCCGACAATAATTACATCAAACGTTTTATCTGACATATCCCCCCCACCTCCCGAATCGTCAAAAAAGCTAATATTATCTACTATATGACAACTGGTACGAATCAAAATACCTGCCTTTAGCATTATAGCGGGACCTTTATGGATTCACACAATCCCTTTCAGAGTTATAGCTAAATTTCCTCCTTTTTCTTCCGGAGAATCGCCTTCCATGAAATGACGCTGCCTTCCCATGCCCAACGCCGGTAACAGTTCCATTATTTCTATCGTTTTTAGCTTCTCGGAATCTATTTCCACATCCTCAGCACTCCAGACCTCTATTGGCTGCTTAAGGGCTTGCAGTCTCCGTTTTACGGTAGGATACCGTAACTCGCCAACTTCACTGCTTACCGTTACCAATGACGGCATTTCTACCCTGACTAATTCGTATCCGCCCTGGATCATCTTTTCCACAGCCACCATACAATCCCAATCTTTATACTGCGGGCCAAATTGATGCTGACAATTTCCAGTATTTCGCCAAGGATTAAACCCGTTTGCCCGGAATATACCCACTAATACCTCCTACCCCACCTTGATTGGATTGCCAATTTATCGTGCCCTCTTCGACAAGCCCTTGATAGTGAAAGACTCATCTTCCTTCAGCGGAAAGGTTTTGTCGAAATCTTTCACATAGGCAGGAATACCATCCATTGCCGTATAATGGTCGGTCTGGTAGTTCATGTACATAGCAAAAAACAAGCCTTTGAATCCTTCCTTATTACCGCCCGGAAACATACCACAAGCCTTCCACAACCGGCCTTTCTGGTCATACTGCTCCCCCCAATAGGCGTAGTATTCTCCTCCCTGATCCAGGGGAACGCCATCTGCATAAAGTATCCGCTTAGAATACACATAATCCGGATCGTTGATCATAATTTCCAGCACCCATTGGGCCCTTATTTCCCATTCTACCTGGAAGCAAGGGCCATGCTTTTTATAGTCATAGGCAGGTTTACTTTCCAATCCTACGTAGGTTTTGGGAACCAGGAAATCCCGGTGTTCCAGGACCCTGAACTTCATTTTGGAACTCATCTTCTGCCTCCACATCCCAAAATCATCATTCACAGCGTCACTTCCCAGCAGGGGATCGGTAAGGTCAGCCCCGGTAAGACGGCGCACCCTCCGAATCGCAGGGATATAGGCATAACATTCATCTGCCTTATTCATATCCCAGTATTTGATTCTCAACTGTATAAACCCCTTCACTTCGTTAGGTTCGTAAATCAAAATGCCTTCCTTGTAAGAGACACCCCTCTCTGTAAAATCCGGCGTATCCCCTAAAGGGGGGATATCCGTTCTTGCCCGTGCCTTGCTGGTAAATGCATCCCAGGTAAAGTGTTTCTCATACTTGGTCCCTTTGAACAGGCCAAACCAGGCATAGAATAGAGACTCGTCGTGGCCACCGGTGCGGTTGATAATGGGATAACAATTCCAGGCTACCTCTAAAGCATTCCTGGGTTCAGGGAAAGGAATTCCAGCCACCCAGTCATACAACTGATTGTCAGCTCCTACCCGGGCAGTGCCTGCATACCTCCTGGTAGCCTCCCGTTGCCCCTTGGTGGGCGGCAAAATAGTAGTTTTCACAATGGGCATGGTTACCAGCCCTTCCTTCACCCCCATGCCATACCATTTGAGTCTGGCGGGGGGAAGCAGTTTTTGCAACTCCGGCAGATAGGTGTCCCAATTTGCTTTGGTAATGACTACTCCCGGTTTAATGGGTCCCGTATATTTCTGGTAACCAGGCAGCTCTGCAGCCCCCAGAAAAACCGGGAGCAAAATTACCGCCAGAAAAGCTAAGACAAAATGCGCTCCTCTTATTTTATGCATCTTTTCTCGTCTCCTTTTTAAAATCAAAGTCTATTTTTCCCCTTCCCGCCTAGAACTGATATTTCAGCCGGATGTAAACCTCGTCCTTATGGTCCATTTCTCCAAAGGGAAGTTCCTGGTCGTCGCCGGTAAAAAACAGCGCCCCCAGCTCAGGACGCCAGTGGTCGCCGTATCTTAATTCCACCCGCGGCTTTATGTACCAACCGGCAGCAGATGCATCATACACCACCAATACCTCCGGGTTGATCCTTTCCATGCTATAACCCGTGTTGATCAAAAGCGTTAAATAATAGGTGTCCTCGCGGGGTTTCTGCATATAGGGGCCGGAGCGCAGCTCCTCATCAT
>JBAQLR010000045.1:0-1928 GCA_049302035.1 Syntrophales bacterium | reverse complement strand
TCCTGATGATGTAGCGGGCCAGGTTCTCCATAGCCGTATCATCAGTGGGCGAGATACGATTGCCGCAGAAGACGTTGAAGCCGGAATGCCGCCATGTCGAGAGCATGGCGATCGTCTCCTGCGTGATCTTTCCTTTGTTCAGAAGCATCCTGAGCACCTTGTGCCGGAAGATGGCCTCCAGCTTTTTCAACTCCAACGGCGGGGCGACGCGGAACATGCCTCTGCTGCCGTGGAAACAGCCGTCCGTGACGAGGATGTGGCAGTGGGGATTTAATCCAAGAAAATCGCCGAAGGTCTGGACAGCGACGACAGCACCGGGGACGGGATCAACGGGGGCACCTTGCAAAAAAGGTGTCCCCACTGCATCCTGGATAAAAACCTTCAGGGATTCCCAGGCGCAGCGGCTCAAATCGGTAAGCAGCTTTCGATCATAGAGGAAGTAGCGGCGGCGGATTTTCGTGATGCTGAAGACGAAATGACGGTGAGGAATCTTATTGAGGACATCCATGCACAGCCACTCCCCGAATTCCACCCGCCTTGCCGTGGATCAAGCCGAAGGCCTCATCGGGAAGTACCTTTACCTTCAGGCGGCCGCCCCGGAGAGAATCATAGAGGCGCTGCAGCCTATTCTTCAAGGGACTGCGGCGTGAGGAATATCGTTGGATCATCCGGTGTCACCGTTACAAAAGTCAGAACTTCAGTGAAAATCAAATAATATCTGAGCCTTCACAAACATTGACGAGTTCCGCCAAAGCCAGGATTTGTGGTCTGCGACCGCTGCCTTCCCGCACCACCTTGAGAATCTCTGCTTTTTTTAGACGTCCCAGCATATTCATAATCATAGGTTTCCCCGGCATACCCGGATGATCATCAAACAGCGAACTCGTAAAAATCGGCTGCTCGAACAGGCAGTCCAGAAGCGGCACGGCGTATCGGGAATGGGTAAGGTCGATGATCCTGCTCTTCAGGCGGCTGTACAGGTCGATGATGGCCCGAGCTTTCCTTGCATTTTCCCTGGATTGCTCGTCCATTGCGCCCAGAAAAAAGCCAATCCACCGCGTCCATGCGGTGGGCGTCTTTTCACTCAATCCCTGGAGACCGGCCACATATTCTTCTCTATATCTCTCCAGGTACGCAGAGATATAGAACACCGGGCTGGAAATCAGTTTTCTTTCAAAAAGAAAGAGAGGCACGATCATCCGGCCCAGACGTCCGTTACCGTCAAGAAAAGGGTGAAGTAGCTCGAACTGGGCGTGGATAATCGCCAATTGAACGAGCGGATCAGGGCGATCAAAGTGATAATACTTCTCCCAGTTGTCCAGATGCAGCATTACATTTTGAGGTACGGGTGGAACAAATTGAGCAGCTTCGATAGGCGATCCCGAAGTTCCAATCCAGTTTTGCGTGGTGCGGAATTGACCCCTGGCCTTGAATTTTCCTCTTACGCCATCCAGGAGCACGGCATGCAGTTCTTTTAAGAGATTCAAAGAAAAGGGCCGGGTTATCAATTCCTCTTCGGCCCGGCGCATGGCGCGCCGATAATTCATGATTTCTTCGATATCCCGGACACGGGATTCTTCAACAGGCGCTTCCCCTGCTTCGAACTTCAGCACCTCGCCCAGGGTGGCCTGCGTACCTTCGATCTTCGAGGATAAAACGGCTTCCTGGGTCGTGAGGGGGGAAAGGAGGATGTCAGGATTGGCAAGGCCGTACAGAATCCCATCATAATAGGCCAAGGACCGGTTCGCCTTGCCGATTAGGGGAATCAGGGAATCCCACTGGATGCCATCGATCGGAAGCTGGTGTTATTTACCACGCTTTGAAGGGTTTTCGAGGGGAAAGATTTGCGAGATGTTTTAGCCGATGGTATAGGGACGGGCAGATGAGTGAGGTCAGGAATTGACCTTGTAAAACTGACCACCCTGACC
>JBAQLR010000044.1:0-7421 GCA_049302035.1 Syntrophales bacterium | reverse complement strand
AGCCGGTCCTGCCGACGAGCTATTTCTTCCGGCACGTCCATGCCGTCGGGAACCGCTATGGCATCTTCCTGCTCCGCCATTTGGAGAAGTTCATTGATTTCCCCGGCAAGTTGCTCTTCCAATTTGCCGACAATGTACCGGAAGGCGACGGAGTCGTAGGTGGCGCGTTCAATCTTACGGCTGGTGAAGACTCCGGTGGAGTACCCGTAGAAAAGAAGCCCCAGGAGCATTTTGGGGTTATGGGCAGCAGAACCACGCCCCTCGTAAGCGTCTTTGATTGCCCGCAAATCAAGCTGGGCGACGATGTCCATAACGAAACGGGCAAGATGGTTTTCTGGAAGCCAGTCCTCCAGGGAAGGCGGCATAAGAAACATAGTGTAGTGGTCAGTCTGTTTAAAGCGTGACATTTATGAACCCCTCATAATCAGGTTAACCGTTGGAATTTGCACGCAATATAGCAAGGGAACATGGTTTATGCAAGTATAAATAACCGTTTTTCTCATACAAAATCAATTGATTATTTGACATTTGGGATGATCGGAATTATTTCAAGTCCGACAGGCTCCTAGTGAATGCGGACCAGCTATCCGCATTGGTAATCCTGGCGAACTAATGACCGTCCTGGACTGGAGAATGTGACTGTGCCGTGGGTAGCGGCGTGCCAGGCAGTCGGGATCATGTCATATGAGGAAGCAAAGAAGGAGAGGCCGCGCTGTCTCATTGGCCTGACCGATATATCCGCCCGCAGATATCTTAAAGGGCAAAACGCGAACGACAAAATGACCTTTACCATTCCGTTTCGGCGTTTGCAGGAGATGGAGGCCAATATTGCCGGGAGCTTCCTGGAGGGAAGCACCTGGGCCGACTTGTTGAAGTGAGGGGAAAAGAAAGCCTCAGACACTCTCACATTTTTCACGGGAGAAATTATGGTCAGGGCTAGGTAACGTACTCTGTTTTGCTGTGCATACAGAATCTGAACACTTAACGGTCTTGTAACGAGGAAAAAATGAACGGTCAGAAGTATGAAGTTAAGAGCGAAAAGTTAAAATCCAAGAAACGGCGACTTATCCCATTAATCTCACTTTTAGCGTTATTCTCAGCGCAATACGCACACGCAATGGAGTACAGCCTCGTTGACCTTTACAGGATAGCACTAGACCGTTCAGAGCGTATTCACGTATCGAGAAACGACGTCCAGATAGCAGAGAGAGAAAAAGACAGGGCTCGCTCCGCCTTTGTGCCTGCGCTCTCGGCTTTCGGCAGTTATACCAAATACAGCACGGATAAAAATGAAGGTTCCGGTTCTACAAACGTCCTTATTCAGCCTCAAAACGCAGCATCTTGGGGAGCGAAGCTCGAACAGGCGCTATCGATGGGTGGAAAAGAAATAACTGCCTACAAAATCTCAAATGAAGACATTGAGAGAAGCAACCACGACCTCAATGCCGTTAAAGAAAGCAACCTCTCCACTGTTGCCACATCGTACTATGACCTGTTGCGGGCGAAAAAGACCCTCGAAATCGCAAGGGCAAATGCGGAACGGCTCACAAAACACAGGGACGCCGCCGCTGTAAGGCTGAAGGTGGGAGAGGTGACCAAAACCGACCTTCTGAGGGCCGAAGCAGAATTGTCAGGAGCGCAATCTGATCTTGTCAGGGCGGTAAACTTCCAGAAGCTCGCCAAAGCTATTCTCGCAAGATATGTCGGGATAACTTCCGACTTTGACGTCAAGGGGCCTGAGGCGCAGATGGAAACAGGGAGCCCTACCCTCGAGGCATTGAAGGAAACCGCCTTCATGGAGAGAGCAGAGTTAAAGTCATATTCACTCCAGAAAAAAATAGCTGAAGATCGGATACGTCTCGCGAAAAGCGCATACTGGCCCACGATATCCGTCGAGGGGGGGTATTTGGGGCAGGAACAAAATCCCTCTCTGCCTTTTGCCGTCAACGATAGCCTATGGGCAGGCGTTGCGCTGAATATTCCGATTTTCGAGGGGGGGCTGCGGCGGGCGGAGGTGGGGCAGGCAGAGGCAAAGTCCAGGCAGTCCGGTTTTCTCTACGATGATTTGCGAAAGGCAATTGCCATAGAGGTGGAGGACTCCTGGCTCGACCACCAGACACAGCGAGGGGTACTTCATTCTCTTAGAGACCAGCTGAAATTTGCTGCCGACAATTACTATTCCGTCTCGAAGCAGTACCAATTCGGCCTTGCCAACAGTATTGACGTCATCGACGCAAACACACTGTTGCTGAACACTGAGCGGCAGTTGACCGACGCCGAATTTAATTACCGGCTCTCATTGGTGAGAATGCAGAGATCATCGGGAGTTTTGTTGAAGACGATAATGGGAGAGATACACTAAATCCAAAATTGTAACAAAGAGCAAATATTTACTGTGGGGACGGCTATGAGCGAAGGTATTGAGAAGGATTCTGGAGGAGAAATGGATTTGTCTGACGCAGAACAACCTATAAAGAAAATATATGGAAAAAAATTGGTTATCAGGGCGATTGCCGTAGCTGTTTTGATCGCAGCAGGGATTTATTTCACGCCGAAGGCTCTCTATTCCTTTTTCCATGAGAGTACGGATGATGCTTTTGTGGCAGGGACTATTGTCCCTGTCAGTTCCGAAGTCAAGGGCAGGGTTACAAAGGTCTACGTGAACGACAACCAGTCTGTGAAGGCTGGAGACCCTCTTTTGGAGATATATAGCGAAGACTATGTAAATACCGTAAGGGAAAAAGAGGGAAATCGCTCAACATTAATGGCGCAGGTCGTTGAAATTGAGTCTTCTGCTGAAGAGAAGAAAAAAGCATTGTTACAGGCGCATGCCAACCTGGATGCCGCTAAAGCCGACGAAATCCTTGCCTCGAAAGAGTTCAAACGCTATGGGGAGTTGGCCAAAGAAGCGCTTGTATCGCAAAGCCTATATGACCGTGCCGAATCGCAATGGAAGTCGGCAAAGGCCAACAGGGACGCTGCCAGAGCAGCGGTCGCAGAGGCAGAGGCTTCCCTTGCGACGTTATCTGCCCGGCTGAAGACCCAGGGTTCCCGTATCAAAGAGGCCGAGGCTTCACTCAGCACCGCAAAACTCGATCTTAGAAGGACATTGGTAGTTGCGCCCATTTCCGGGAGAGTTGCAAAGAAGAATGTTGATCCCGGGAAATACGTTCAGGCAGGGCAGCCACTTCTTTCAATGGTTGATGATAAGGATATCTGGATAACAGCCAATTTCAAAGAGACCCAAATCAAGAAGATGAGGCAAGAGCAAGCTGTCGAGATAATGGTGGATGCCTATCCTGGCGTGGTCTTCAAAGGTCATGTGGACAGCTTTCAGCCCGGCACTGGCTCGGTATTCAGCCTGCTACCCCCGGAAAACGCCACAGGAAATTTTGTTAAGGTCATCCAGCGCGTGCCGGTCAAGATACTGATAGACACGCCGCCCGACCCAGCACACCCGTTTCGTCCCGGACTCTCGGTGGTACCCCATGTGGACATACGGGCGCAGAGAACGGGAGAGAACGGCCGTGACCGATAGCAAGGGCGCGAAATGGATGATCACCGCGACGGTGATCATGGGTACGCTCATGAGCGCCATCGACACCAGCATCGTCAATGTCGCCATGCCCTACATGCGCGGAAGCCTCGGCACCTCGGTGGAGGAGATCACCTGGGTAGCCACGGGGTATATGCTCTCATGCGTTCTCATCATGCCCATTATTGGGATGCTGAGCGGGCGTTTCGGGAGAAGAAATTTCTATCTCTTCAGCATCTTCCTCTTCACCGTGAGTTCGATGCTCTGTGGAATGGCCTGGGATCTTAGCTCTATGGTCATTTTCAGGGCCATACAGGGGATCGGCGGCGGAGCCCTCATCCCGATTTCGCAAGCGATTCTCAGGGAAACCTTCCCCCCCGAGGAACAGGGGACGGCGATGGGGATCTATGGGCTTGGAGTAGTCCTTGGCCCCGCCTTCGGCCCCACCCTCGGCGGATGGCTGACCGACACCTTTTCCTGGCCCTGGATTTTCTATATTAACGTCCCGGTAGGTATACTGAATATCCTGATGGTGCTGCGTTATATTCATGATCCTCCTTATCTCACCCGTGAAAAGGGGAAAATAGACCTGCTCGGACTTTTCCTGCTGACGGCTGGATTGGGCGCCCTGCAACTAATGCTCGAAAAAGGGGAACAGAAACAGTGGTTCGAGTCGAATTACATTCAAAGTCTCGCCCTCACTGCCGCGGCAGGTCTGCTGCTCTTCGTCTGGAGGGAACTCACCGCGGACAGGCCCGCTGTTGATCTGCGGATCCTCAAGAATGTGTCCTTTGCATCGGCTACAGCGCTTGGGGGAGTACTGGGCATAGGGCTTTACGGCAGCATGTTCCTGCTACCCCTCTTCCTTCAGCAACTGCTCGGTTATCCGGCTTATGACTCGGGGCTGACCCTGATGCCGAGAAGTATCGCAATGGCGATAACAATGCCAGCTGCGGGCAGGATATACAACAAATTGGGGCCGCGATGGCTGGTCGGTATCGGGCTGGGAGTAAACGTCCTGTCGTTCTGGGAACTATCCCGACTTTCGCTCAATGTGGGGTACTGGAATATATTCGTTCCGCAATTCCTCCAGGGAGTCGGCTTCGGCCTTGTATTCGTTGCGCTAAGCACCGCGGCATTCTCGACGGTCGAGCGGGCCAGGATGACTGCCGCATCAGGGATGTATAACGTCATCAGGCAAGTATTCGGCAGCGTGGGGATCGCTGTTGCCGCCTCACAGTTGACCAGAGCTGAAAATGGCTACAGAGCACTCCTTGTAGAACATATAACTGACTATCGCAATGTTACCGACAGCTGGATTCAGGCGCTGTCCGGTGCAATGCTTGGCGGTGGAGCCGACAAGGCAACGGCCCACGAAAGGGCGTTGAGTTTGCTGGATGGCGAAGTTATGCGCCAGGCTTCCATGCTCGCCTACAACCATGTGTACCTTCTTGTGGCATGCCTCTTTATGGCAATGCTCCCCCTCGTCTTCCTGCTCAGGGGGAAAACCAGTGCCAAAGCAGCGGAGATTATTGTCGATTAAATTAAATAAAGGAGTGGGGCTATGGGAGATGCAAGTACCGTCGTAATCGCAATTTCCCGACAGATTGCGTGCGGTGGGACGTTTATCGCGCAATCTGCGGCGAGGAGGCTTGGCTTCAAGTATGTGGACAGGGATGTCCTCTATGAGGCAGCGCAGCATCTAGGTGTGGATGTGCGTGATCTTGTCGGCAGGGAAGAGAAATCCTCAGGCATTTTGGAAAACATGTTGAGATCATTTTCATTTGGTACCCCCGAATCAGCTTATGTCGTGCCAACTAGGCGGCCGGTGTACGACGGTGACCTCTTCAAAACTGAAGCTGCTATTATTAGAGAAATTTCTGAGCAGCACGATGCCGTGATCCTCGGCAGAGGGGGGGGGTACGTGCTCAGAGACCACCCTGGTTTGGTAAATGTTTTTCTCCACGCACCCGAACGGTACCGTGCCATAAGGTTGATGAACGTGAGAAAGATCGAAGACAGTAAAAAGGCAGAGCGGGAGGTCAAGGAGTCAGATGGAAACAGGGAGAAATTCATGCACGACATGACCGGAATCGATTGGACCGACACGAGGAACTATCACCTTAGCATCGATACTAGCGTGGCTGGTTTCCAGGCTGCGGAAGATATGATCGTACGACTGGTCGATGCAAGAAGGCACAGCCTTGAATACTGAAGACCGGAGAATGAAATGCCTACGGTGATTGTCGAAGGGCCTCCGCTGACAATCGAGAGGAAGAGGGCTCTTGTTGCATCTGTATACACCTGTAGCCTCTCCCATTCTATGGACTTAAATTTCTTATATATTTGAGAAGCATAGTGAGATTTTCACATTATCGCAAGGGGGGATATCCATCAGCCATCAGGCAGATCTT
Organism: Syntrophales bacterium; assembly: GCA_049302035.1. Lineage (GTDB taxonomy): Bacteria > Desulfobacterota > Syntrophia > Syntrophales > JACQWR01 > JAPLJV01. The sequence continues at coordinate 1,472 of JBAQLR010000044.1, read as the reverse complement.
CTGGGCATATCCCGATCCAGCATTTACTATGAGCCGGTGGTGGATGAATATGACCTTCTGCTGAAGCTTCTGATTGACAAGCAGTACACCCTGGCGCCGTTTTACGGTTCACGGAAAATGACCGAGCAACTCAGGCGGGACGGGTACATGGTCAATAGCCCAGGATTCGCAATAGCTGAGCGCTCCACCCTCTATGGCGAGGTAGTTGGCCATCGCCAATATCTGCCGATGGGCGGGGCGGCGAACAGAGAGAAACACCACCGATGACTGACACGAAAGGCTCCTTGTGGAGCCCTTCGTGTCAGTCATCACTACTAGATTTACGAATACTTACCAGGCCCTCGTGCCATGGCAAGTATTCGTGCAGGTCCTATTGGTGCTGTTCCAGCCCGGAGGGTTCCCGCTTGCAATGTTTATGACACCGTTCGAGTGCGTTGAGGGTAGAGCGCTCAGCAGGCCATAGGGGTCGTAGCCCGTGCCATGGCAGGTTACGCACGTATTTGTTCTAGACGGAAAGTGGAATGCATGACGACCGGTCGCAGGTGGCGTGCCATGACAAGAGACGCACAGAGTCGGCGTCGCCGGGGCGTTTGTGGTGGCCGTGGTCTGGGCCGAAGCGATGCCTTCGCCGACACCGTTAACTGCCGTTACGATATAGAAGTAGCCGGTGCTGTCCGCAAGCCCCGTATGGGCATAGGGACTTGCGGCCCCGGTAATCTTCGTGCCCGCCGTAGTGACTCCGGTGGTGGTGGACCAATATATGTTATAAGAAATGGCGCCTGTAACTGACAGCCAGGAAATCGTCACCTGCTTATTGCCGCCGGTTGCTGTGACCCCTGTCGGAGCCGTCGGGGCAGTGGGAGCCGCCGGATTGGTTGTTGCGTTCACTTCGGCCGAGGCGGCGCTCTCGCCGACACTGTTTGCTGCCGTGACAACGTAGTAGTAAGTGCTGCCGTCACTGAGAGGGGTATGGACAAAGGGGCTTGACACGCCCGCCAGCTTCGTGCCCGCGGCGGCGCCACCAAGGGTTGATGACCAGTAAACGTTATAAGATGTCGCGCCGGTGACGGCTGGCCAGGTAAGGGTTACCTGCTTGGCGCCGCCTGCTGCTGTTACTCCTGTTGGTGCGGTAGGTATGGTGAGAGTTGGGGCGGGGGTAAGGGTAGTTGCGACAACCTGGACGGAGGCGGCGCCTTCACCGGCACTGTTGACTGCTGTGACAAAATAATAGTAGGTGGCGCCATCGGCAAGACCGTTCTGAACTGTGGGGCTCGTAGCGCCGGTAATTTGCGTGCCGCTGGCTTTTGTGAAGCCGTTGGTAGTGGACCAGTAGAGATTGTAAGAGGTGGCCCCAGAAACATTTGCCCAGGCGATGGTCACCTGATTAGTGCCGCCGGTGGCGGTAACGCCAGTTGGCGCTGCAGGTGAGGTGGGGGTTGGCGGCGGTGCGACCGTGGTCGTTGCCGATGTCT
>JBAQLR010000043.1:0-5658 GCA_049302035.1 Syntrophales bacterium | reverse complement strand
GGCAAGCGGGCCTCGCGCATCAGCAGCCAGAGCATTTGCAGGCGTGTCGCCCCCAGCGCCAGTATCTGCAACCGCAGCTTTTCGGGGAGACTTTGCATGGCGGCAAGCGAGATGCCGGTGACAATGGGCGTAGCAATAGCGATCTGGGCAATAATCATGGCGGCAGGCGTATAGAGCAGCCCCATAAAGCCCAGCGGTCCGTTCCGCCAGAGAAATATCGTGACAAAAAGCCCCACCACTACCGGCGGCAGGGCCATGCCGGTATTGATGAGGCTTACCACCAGATTGCGTCCGGGAAAGGTCGTCAGCGCTACGGTTGTGCCGAAGGAAATACCTAAAAGGAGGCTAATGCTAGTGGCCAGGCCCGACACTTTCAAAGAAAGCCAGGTAATGGCAAGTACCTCCTGATCCAGAGAAAGGAGCAGACGGAATGCCTCGCCCAGGCCACTAATAATCAGGTCCATTATTTGCCCAGCTCCTCGACCTTTTTACCGGCATCGGGGAAAAAGAGCGGGGCACCGAATTTATCCTTGCCAAAGACCCTGACCACGTCCTGGGTTTCCCGGGAGACCATGAAATCGGCAAAGGCCTTAGCACCGGCGGCATTTACTTTCGGCCACTTGGTTGGATTTACTTCGATAACATGATAGATGTTCAGAAGGACGGCATCCCCTTCTTTCAGGATTTCAAGGCCCAGATTCTTTTTCAAGGCCAGGTAGGTGCCTCGATCCGCTAGGGTATAGCCCTTCTTTTCGGCGGCCACGCTTAACGTCTGACCCATGCCCAGGCCGGTCTGCTGGTACCACTTTTCCCTTTCCGGATGGAGGCCCGTGGCTTTCCAAATATCCTTTTCCTTGGCATGGGTCCCGGAATTATCGCCCCGGGAAAGGAAAAGGCTGCCGACGGCGGCAATGTTTTTAAAAGCTCCCACCGTTGTTCTTACGCCTTTGATTTTGGCCGGATCGGTTGCCGGTCCCACAATGACGAAGTCGTTATGCATGACCAGGCGCCGGTTAACGCCGTAACCCTCGTCGATAAATTTCTTTTCGGCCGCCGGCGAATGGACGAGCAGCACATCCGCCTCGCCTTTTTGCCCCATGGCCATGGCCTGGCCGGAACCCACGGCGATAGTTTTGACGAAATATCCCTTCTCCTTTTCAAAACGGGGGATAAGCACATCGAGCAGTCCACTGTCCTGGGTGCTGGTGGTCGTTGCCAGGATAACGGCCTTCTGCTCCGCCGCCGGCGCTGAACCAGCCGGACCGGCAACGATCATCAGAGAAACAAAGAACGCTAGGGCGATTTTACTAAGGGAACCTGTTTTCATTACGTACCTCCTTCAAAGGGTAAATTTACTTTTTGTCTTAATTAGTGTTTTAAAGTCTGCCATCCCTTGGAATTGGGAAAGAAAAGCGCCGCCCCGTATTTATCCTTGCCGAAAGATTCGATAATCTTTTGTCCTTTGGCCGGATTGGTCAACCATTTTACGAAGGTCATGGCATCATCATAATTGACGCGGGGGAATTTGCCCTTATTTACGGGGATCAGGCTGATGTAGTTCAATAAATCTTCGTCCTTCTCCACCATGACGACTAATTGTATTTCCTTTTGCAGGGTGAGCAAGGTTGCCCGATCGATAACCGTGTAGGCCTTTTTTTGATTGGCATAGCGCAGCGTTGGCCCATTGCCGTCGCTGCCTTTTTCGTACACTTCATACCAAGAACCGGCGGGTTTAATGCCGACTTGTCCCCATAGTTTCATTTCGGCCACGTGCGTTCCGGACTTGTCGCCGCGGCTGATGAAAAGGCTGCTCTTTTCCGCAATGCGCTTCAGAGCTTCACCGGCCTTCTTCATCCCCTTGATGCCAGCCGGATCTTCCGCGGGCCCCAAGATGACAAAGTCGTTATACATCAGGGGGATACGCTCCGTGCCGAAGCCCTCCTGGACAAATTTTTCCTCCAGCGCTTTGGCGTGTACCAAGACCAGGTCGATATTGCCTTTTTCGGCGAGTTGCAAGGCGGCACCGGTTCCCGAACCAACATGACGCACCCGCATGCCGGTCTCCTTTTCGAACTCATCCTCCAAAGTTCCCACAATGCCGGCGTCGATAGGCCCGATAGTGCTGGAGAGCATGATAAATTTACCGGCTTGAGCCTGGCCAGTACCAGTAACAGCCATACTCGCAAATAAGATTAGCAGGATTGTTCCATAACAGCCTTTTTTCATCATTTCCTCCTGAATTTAGTTCATGGAATAAAGGATTTTTCCGGATTTTCCGAAGTCATAGTTACCTAAGTGGGCCACCCTGGCGCGAAATTCGGGAGAAACGAGAATTTCTATCAGGGCCTGGATGCTCTTTTCAAAAAAAACGGATTTATCCATAATTATATCAAAACATTCCATCGTTATCGGCACAAAGCTTAACCCTAGCAACTTGGCAATGGCGCCGGTGGCGAGACCCACATCCGCTTCCTTGGCGAGGATGGCAAGCCCGACCTCAAAGTGGGTAAAAACCTCCCTTTCATAACCCACAATGGCGGATGTGGAGATTGCCGTTCGTTGCAGATGATAATCCAGCAGTACGCGTGTCCCAGCGCCGGTCTGCCGATTGATGAATCTTATCCCTTTATCACATAAATCGACGAAATTTTTGATGTTAAGGGGATTTTCCGGCGCCACGACGAAACCCAATTCCCGATGAAAAAGATTCACGACCACCGGCTCGATATGGGAAAGGTGGGAGGGGAGAAAGGGGATATTATAGGCGCCCGTTTCCGGATCGAAAAGATGCGACCAGGCAATGTCCGTGTATCCTTTGTCGAGGGCGCTCAGCCCCTCTGTGCTCCCCGTATTGGCCGAGAAGAGATAAAATTCCGGATGAAGCTTTCTGATATGAGTCTGCAGAATATCCAGGATGGGATCATTGCTGCCTGCCGCCAGCATAGCCCCGGCAATGCGCTTTTCCTTCTGCCGGGCTTGCCCGATCCCTTGTTGGGCATCGGTCTCGATCCATTCATCAACGAGTTTTTTCGGGAATACCCACTTGCCTGTGACTCTGGTCGCGGGCACCTTACCGTCCTTGACCAGAGCATAAACCTGCTTTTCGTGGATTCCCAGATAATGTGCCACTTCTTTTGTGTTCATCAATCCTTCGCTCATAGGCACCTCCCCTTCTAAGGCCGCCTGGATTTATCAGCAGCAGTCAATCGCTATTTCAACCCAGCCAGACTTACGCGCTAGAAAATAATTTGCGTCTGGATCCGGTACTGCATCATATCTTCATTGGTGGTGGATGCGTCGTCGTGTATTTTTGAAACGTCGGCCTGAAGTTTCATATTATGGGCGAAAAAGTAGTAGGAAACAGCGCCGCCGACCTCGCTTCTGAGGTTATTAGGTTTGTCCCGGTTTGGATCAATATAACCATAGCGCAAGGCGACTTCCAGCTTTTTGGGAATTATGCAGTAACCGGCTTGGGCCAGGAAACCTTGGGCGCGAATGTCGGCATCCGAGTCATCACCTTTGGCCTGCCCGACCAGGTACTCGCCCAGACCGTAGAAGCCCCGCCATTTGATGGCCGCATCCAAGCCGGCAAGGTCGATATCGACTTTTTCCGTAGTGGCGAAACCGTTGGCACTGGTGATACTGCTTAAAAAGCCGATATTCAGGTTGTTCGTGACCAGCGTGGTCGCGGCCGTCTTGCCGAGGCGATCATGGAAGTAGTTGACTCCGAAGGAAACAAGCGGTTTGGCGGCGTTGTCAAGATCGGCTTCACCGTAGGCCATATTGCCGAGAGGATCAACGGTTACCCTGACGGCGAAAGAGTTGTTATTGTTGGTGCTGGTAACGCCCTGACCCTTGCCGCCATACCAGCCGAGATCATAGTTAACCAGGCCCTTCGCAATATTGCCATGCAGTTTTGCTCCCATATCGTATCCCGGACGGAAGAAATCCGAGACCGCCGACCGGTCGACAAACTGGAGGTTGCCGGAGGGGTTGAGCCACTGGCGCCCGAAGGGAACCTTGGTCTGGCCTACGAGAACCTGGAATTCATCCGCCAGCTTGTAGTCCAAATAAGCGTGTTCGGTGAATTTATTATTGGAACTTTGGGTTGTATCTACCTGCAGGAGGTAGGTAAGGTTCTTGGTATAGGCGTAACCCCTCATCCAGAGCTTCATCCGGCGAATTTTCCATTCGCTTGTATCCTGGGCGCCACTGTCTTGATCCAGAAAGGAATAACGTGCCTGAAGTCGTCCGCCAACCGTGAGTTGAAACTTCTCGTCTGGCGATGTGAACGTAAATCCTTTGCCCAATTTGTAATCCACGGGTTTGACCTTGGTTACCTCCCGGTAGTCCTGCTCGGTGATCACACCCTTTTCCTTGAGGATATCCTCCAAGGTTCTGGCTGATGCTGCCTGCCCAATGAAAACCACCGCCAAGAGCGCGGCTCCTGCTACAAAAAACTTCCTTCTCATCATCTCCTCCTTATCCTTAATTTACTTACGTTACCTGTGCGGCACCCTCTGACTCATTTCCGTCTTTTTGCGAATGTTCGGCAACTATAATATTTTTTCCGAGCTGTCAACAATATAATTACTTTTTATTACAAATTATTACTTCAGATAGTATAAAACTACATTGGTCATTGAGATTTGATGATGGGAAAACTGACAAGACGTGGATTAAATGATGATATCCATCTTGATAATGCGGCGGTACCGGGCTGGGAAAGCAATCATTCAAAGCCCATCTTTTTTACCCACTTCCCGTGATGTTGCTTTGCCCATGCCAGGGGCATCTTGCCATCTAACATAATCCTGTACGTGCCGGGGTTGGCCAGGGTCGAAAGATAGATGTGCAGCGGCATCATAATCACGAGGAGGTTGAAAGAAAGATTGTGGACAAGGAGGGAGACGAGAACCAGGCTCTTAATATCCGCCCTCAGCCAGATAAGGAGACCGGAGGCGGAGTTGGCACAACTAAGAACGAGGAAGAGGAGATAAAAGAGCTTCTGGCCCGTATTGATGGCGTCCTGGGGTGGAACATCTACGTTCCGCGAAAGATAGCCGCCGCCCGCGCGCAGCCAACCGAGATCTTCCCGGCTGAAACTTAGGGACAGGGGGAGATAATTGAACATAGTCAGGAATAGGGAGATCAGAAAAACAATGCCGCTCCAGTTGTGGATGACTCGCATCTGGTTAAAGCCCCCGAAAAGGGCGCCGACCCCGCTCATTTGGAAGAGAAAGCCGAAGCCGCTTACCGTAAGGATGAAAAAGCTTACCGCCAGGAGCCAGTGATTCAGGATTTCGCAGACAGTCGCCTTCGTGATCATTTTGGTGTCAGCCATCGTGTTTCACCTCCGCTTCCTTCCTGGGACCGAAGACGACATAGTGGATAAGGGCAAGGGCCACGGCGCCTCCCAGCCCCCAATAGGAAAGCGGTTTCAGGATGTTGTTCCAGAAGATGACGGATTCGGGTATCGCCGGACTTTCGGCCATGCCGTAAACTTTCGGCGCATCCCGAAAGGCATACAATGCCCCGAGCCCGTCCAGGTCTTTTTCCCCATATATCTTGGCGTAACCTGCCTGCCGGGCAAAAACCAGCAGGGCATCCCTCGCCCCGTAACGTATCGCGCCGGTGGCGCAAACCTTGGCGCAGGCC
>JBAQLR010000042.1:0-10243 GCA_049302035.1 Syntrophales bacterium | reverse complement strand
GGTGGTCAGTTTTACAAGGTCAATTCCTGACCTCACTCATCTGCCCGTCCCTATACCATCGGCTAAAACATCTCGCAAATCTTTCCCCTCGAAAACCCTTCAAAGCGTGGTAAATAACACCGGTTCTCTGCCATGCCGCAACTTCTTTTTTGACAATTCGTATTGACCAGCGATTTCTTCAATAAAATAAGCCCCGTCCCGCTTGGTTTTTCTTTCAGTGGCCTTGACCGTACACTTCCCTGCGGGTGGCTCGCTGCAACTCAAGGCAACCAGGTGAAACCGGTAATATTTCGGAATTTCCTTGACTCAATAGCAACATTCTCATATTAACCTCATCATGCAAAGAGACAACGCCTTGTCGCCAATTGATCTGATGGTCTTCGATCTGGACGGGACCATCGTTGATTCTTCTCCCGACCTGATTGCGGCGGCCAATTTCACACGCTTAGCCCTGAAACTGCCGGCTCTGGCGGACGAGGCAATCATCAGTTTCGTCGGGGATGGTCTCGAAAAGCTAGTGGAACGTTTTTTGGGGCCGGAACAAAAACATTGTCAGGCGGAAGCCAGAGGGATCTATAGGGAATATTATGGGGAGCATCTGGCCGATAAAACGGTACTTTACCCTGGGGCGCTGGAGGTTCTGAAGTTTTTCGGCAACAAGAAAAAGTTGCTGATCACCAACAAAGACAGGGATTTTACCAGGAGAATTACTGACCATTTCAAGATAACCCCCTTTTTTGAGGAAATTATCGGGATGGGGAGCACTGTCTACCGCAAACCTGAAGCGCTGATTTTGCTCCCGCTCCTTTCACGCTTGCGCATTGACCCGCAGCGTACCGTCGTGATTGGGGATGGCGTCGCCGATATCAACCTGGCCAAGAATGCGGACAGTAAGTCCTGTGCCATGTTGAACGGTTTTACCAGCCGGGCAACCCTGCTTGCCCTCCAGCCGGACTTTGCCTGCGAGAGTTTGTGGGAACTTAAAGGAATATTGTGCTGAATAAACGGCTTGACGCTGACTTTTGTACTTGGGCAAAAAGATCATGATCCTGCTGGATAAAGTTAGAAAAACAATGGTTCGTCATGCCATGGTGGAAAGGGGAGGGCGGCTGCTTGTCGCTGTCTCCGGCGGGCCGGATTCGGTGGCCTTGTTGCACTTGCTTGCCATGATGGCCTCCGAATATGAACTATCTCTTGTGGTGGCGCACCTTAATCACGGCCTGCGGGGTAAGGAAGCAGACCGGGAGGAATCCTTCGTCCGCCGTATGAGTCAAGAGATGGGCCTGAAATGTGTCAGCCGCAAGGTCGATATCATTACCCTGAAAGAGCCGGGAAAATCAATGGAGGAGCTTTGCCGCGACCAGCGCTACACATTTCTGCAGGAAGCGGCAACCGCGGTTCAGGCCACGAAAATTGCCCTGGGACATCATCTCGACGATCAGGCGGAAACGGTTTTGATGCATCTGCTCAGAGGCAGCGGCGCGGAGGGATTACATGGCATGTTGCCCCAGCGGGAAGGGATGATCATCCGGCCCTTGCTGGAAGTTACGAGAAAGGAAATCCTGAGTTTTTTGACCGAAACGGGGCTGACCTCCATGGACGACAGCTCCAATGCCCACGATTGTCATCTGCGCAACCGGATCCGACATCACCTCCTGCCCCTGCTGCAGGACGGCTATAATCCGCAGATAGCGGCCAATCTGTCCCGTACCGCAGAAATCATGCGTCTGGACGATGACTACCTGGCGGCGGAAGTCGAAATTTGGCTCAAGGAGCAGGGGATTGTCTGCGGTACGGAGGGACAGTCGCTGGCCCTGCCGGAGTTTCTCAAACTGCATGAGGCAATACAGCAGCGGATAATCAGGACGCTGCTGTCCGGGATTTTGCCCTTCGGCAAAGGTATCTCTTACCGACATGTGAGGGCGGTTCTTGCCCTGGCAAAGGGCTGTCATGGCAGCGCCGACCTCGATCTGCCGGGCGGTGTTTTACTGCGGCGCGAATATGAACGGCTGGTGTTTGCCCGTCGTTCCTGCCGGGGCCACGCCGGAGTCACCGGCCGCTCCAGGGTGCTGCCCCATTATTGCTATGCCCTTGCCGTACCCGGCGTGTTCCATATCCCGGAGGCGGGGGCCACTATCAGCCTGCAATGGGCAGATCGTCCGTCTTCTTTCCTTCCTGATACCCTGGGAGTGGGGGTGGCCTTACTGGATTACGACGCCCTGCGCCCACCGTTGGTTATCAGAAACGTCTTGCCCGGCGATCGGATGCAACCGTTGGGCATGGCGGGAACAAAAAAACTCAAATCCATTTTCATTGATGATAAGATACCTTGGGCGCGCCGCCGACATTTGCCTCTTTTGGCGGACCGGGAATCCATCATCTGGCTCGCCTCCGGCAGGATCAGCGAACGGGCGAGGGTCACAGAAAAAACACGCCTGGTGCTCAATGCAGAAATCGTTTGAAAATACGGCTTCCATAATGTAAATGAGAGGCATAGAGCGGAAAAGGGTTTAACGCAATAACAGCAAGGAGAAGCAACTTGAATTCGTTTCAGAAGAATATCGCCCTTTGGCTTGTCGTCAGCCTGGTCTTTATTTTCGGGTATCATCTTTTCAACCAGCCCCGGGCTGCCGAGGAAAGTCTGATATTTAGCGATTTTATCAGCTCTGTTGATAAGGGGGAGGTGCGTGAAGTCACTATTCAGGGAGAGAACATCTCGGGAAAATTGGCGACGGGCAAGAACTTTAAGACCTTTGCCCCTGCCGACCCGGAGCTTATTCCGCTCCTGAAAGCAAAGGGCGTGCGCATCGTGGCCAAACCGATTGACGATTCCCCGTGGTTTATGACCATTCTTGTTTCCTGGTTTCCCATGCTACTGCTGATTGGTGTCTGGGTCTTCTTTATGCGCCAGATGCAGAGCGGGGGCGGCAAGGCAATGGCCTTCGGCAAGAGCCGGGCCAGGCTTCTTACGGACAAGGCCCAGAAAGTAACCTTTGCCGATGTGGCCGGCATTGATGAGGCCAAGGCGGAACTCCAGGAAGTGATTGATTTTTTGAAAGATCCTAAAAAATTTACCAGACTGGGGGGACGGATACCGAAAGGGCTGCTGCTGATTGGTCCGCCGGGCACGGGCAAGACCCTGCTGGCCCGGGCCATTGCCGGTGAGGCGGAGGTGCCTTTTTTCAGCATCAGCGGTTCCGATTTTGTGGAGATGTTCGTAGGCGTGGGGGCCTCAAGGGTGCGCGACCTTTTTACCCAGGCCAAAAAAAATGCCCCCTGCATCATATTTATAGATGAAATCGACGCAGTCGGCAGGCACCGGGGCGCCGGCCTTGGCGGGGGGCACGATGAAAGAGAGCAGACCCTGAATCAATTGCTGGTGGAAATGGATGGCTTTGAGTCCAACGAAGGGGTAATCCTGGTTTCCGCCACGAACCGCCCCGATGTTCTCGATCCGGCGCTCTTGCGGCCGGGACGTTTCGACCGGCAGGTCATTGTGCCTCTGCCGGACGTAAAGGGCCGGGAACAGATTTTCCAGGTGCACGCCCGCAAGGCGCCTTTAGCGGAGGATGTGGATTTTGCCGTTATCGCACGCGGCACACCGGGAACCTCCGGCGCGGACATCGAGAATCTTGTGAATGAGGCGGCGCTTTATGCGGCCCGGTCGGATAAAGACAAGGTGAGCATGAGCGATTTCGAGTTTGCCAAGGACAAGATATTGATGGGTACCGAAAGAAAAACCATGGTGATCAGCGATGAGGAGAAGCGGAATACGGCCTACCATGAATCGGGTCATGCCCTGGTGGCCAGATTATTGCCGGGCACGGATCCTATCCATAAGGTGACCATTATTCCTCGCGGCCGGGCGCTTGGCCTGACGCAGCAGTTGCCCATTGACGAGAAGCATACCTATAGTCGCCAGTATCTGCTGAGCAATATCGCTATTCTCCTGGGCGGGCGGGCGGCGGAGGAACTGGTGATGAAGGACTACACCACGGGGGCCGGCAACGATATCGAGAGAGCCACGACGCTGGCCCGGAAGATGGTCTGCGAGTGGGGTATGAGCGAAGAGATGGGGCCGCTCAGTTACGGTAAAAAAGAGGAGCAGATATTTCTGGGCCGCGAGATCGCGACGCACAAAGACTATAGTGAGGAAACCGCCAAAAAGATCGATGAGGTAGTGGCAGGGATCGTCATGGGAGGTTATGAAAGAGCTAAAAAATTGTTATCCGATAACATTGATATCATGCACCATTTAGCCTCAGAGTTACTGGATAAGGAAGTTCTGAACATGCCTGAGATCGATGCCATCATCGGCGTGCCGACGCCTTCGACCCACCCCTGGGGGGGACAGGGTGAAAAGCCTGCGGACGATCACCAGTAAGCGGGCGTCATGAGACAAGTGACGAAGGGCATGCTTTATAAAACCAGCCGACGGGAGCTGGTGTTGGGGGAACGCACCCTGATCATGGGTATCTTGAATGTTACTCCCGATTCCTTTTCCGATGGCGGCCGCCTAGCCTCAACTGCCGAGGCGGTGGCGGAGGGGGAACGTCTGATCGCGGTCGGCGCCGATTTGCTGGATATTGGCGGCGAATCCACCCGCCCTGGTTCCGATCCCGTAACCCCGGAAGAAGAATGGCAACGGGTCATCCCCGTTATCAGAGCGCTGGTAAAAAAGATCGATGTTCCCATTTCCATTGACACCACCAAAGCGTCGGTGGCCAGGGAGGCGATTGCCTCAGGTGCGGAAATAATAAACGATGTCAGCGCGATGCGCTTCGATGCGGAAATGCCGCAGGTAGCCGCAACGACAGGAGCGGGGGTAATTCTCATGCACATGCGGGGTTTGCCCAAAGACATGCAAGTCGGCTCTCTGCACTATCCGGATCTGATCGAAGATATTACTGCCTTTCTCCGGGAAAGGATTGCAGCTGCTCTGGCAGCCGGGGTGGCAAACGCAAGCATAATGGTGGACCCCGGCATCGGTTTCGGCAAGACGGCCGCCGACAACATGCGTATTTTAAAGTACCTGAGAGCCTTCCGGGCGTTGGAAAGACCCATTCTTACCGGCATGTCGCGGAAGGCGTTTATCGGCAAAGTGACGGGCGGCGAGCCCCGTGAGCGTATGGAGGGCACGGCGGCGGCGCTGACCGTTGCCATTATGAACGGCAGCGACTTGGTCCGGGTCCACGATGTGGCCGCGATGAAAAAAGTTGCCGCCATGACCGATGCGATTATCAGGGCCTGACCATGATCTGCGGCGTCGGCATTGATATCGTGGAAGTCTCCCGCATCGCGGGGATCATCGGCAAGTGGGGCGGCCGCTTTGTAAAACGGGTATTTTCCCCCGGCGAAATCGCTTACTGTGAAAAATACGCCCAGCCTGCCATGCATTATGCCGTCCGGTTTGCCGCCAAGGAGTCATTTTTGAAATCTATGGGGCTGGGATTGGGCATGGGGCTGCACTTGACGGATATCGCCATTGCCACGGACCAGCGGGGGAAACCGGAAATCAGGCTCACCGGAACGGCGGCGGCAATGCTGAGCGCCCTGGGGAAGGTCTCTGTCCACGTCAGTTTGTCTCATACCCGCGAGAACGCTACGGCCATGGTCATACTGGAAAAAGCAGAGGTTGCAAGTGGCTGATATTGCCGAAAGCGGTGAGGGGTTATGGGCAATTGAAGGGACGTTGATTTCCCATGCGCATGAGGAAACCTTTGCCATCGGCAAGATGCTGGGCGCAAGGCTGCAACCGGGTGACGTGGTGGCCCTTTCGGGGGAGTTGGGCGCAGGCAAGACCTGCCTTACCCAGGGCATTGCGGTAGGGTTGGGAGTTGCCGGGGAATATCCGGTAACCAGCCCCACTTTCACTATCATCAATGAATATCCAGGTCGTCTGACGCTTTATCATATGGATATGTATCGCCTGGCGGATGCCGGCGAACTGTGGGACATCGGTTTTGAAGATTGTTTTAACGATCGGGGCGTCGTCGTGATCGAATGGGCGGAAAAGGTCATCGACGACCTGCCGGCGGGGACTTTGTTTATCCTGCTTACCCATCTTGAGGAGAACAAGCGGCAACTGGTTATTTCCCGTTGTCGGGAAATAATCGATCAGCTTAACAGGGCCGCAAGGGGAGGCTTATAGCACATGGCGATAGTAGTGCAAAAATATGGCGGCACCTCGGTGGCCAACCTGGAAAAAATCGAGAATGTGGCGGCAAAGGTAATAGAGGCCAAAAAAGCGGGCCATGACGTGGTGGTGGTGCTTTCGGCCATGTCCGGCGAGACGGACAGACTCATTCAGCTTGCCAACAAGGCAGCGGCGGGTGATCCGGACAAGAGGGAGTATGACGCCCTGATTTCTACCGGGGAGCAGGTTACCGTAGCGTTGTTGGCGATGGTTTTGCGGAGAATGGGTTACAAGGCCTGCTCCATGTTGGGATTTCAGGTGAAGTTTAACACCGACCAGGCCCATACCAAGGCCAGGATTATCAGCATTGACACGGAATTGATCGAGCGCACCCTGAAGCAGGGGGTAATCGTGGTGGTGGCCGGTTTCCAGGGAGTAGATGGAGAGAATAATATTACGACTTTGGGGCGTGGAGGATCGGATACCAGCGCCGTGGCGCTGGCCGCTGCACTGAATGCTTCGGTGTGCGATATTTATACCGATGTTGATGGTATTTACACAGCCGATCCCAATATATGCGGCAAGGCCCGCCGTCTGGACAAGATATCCTACGATGAAATGCTGGAGCTGGCAAGGGCGGGAGCAAAGGTGTTGCAGCCCCGTTCCGTGGAAATGGCAAAAAAATATGCGGTGCCCGTTTATGTGAAGTCATCTTTTAGTGACGAGGGCGGCACCCTGGTGACCAAGGAGGATAGCGAAATGGAAAAAGAAGTGGTGTCAGGCGTTACCTATGACCGCGACCAGGCGAAGATCACCGTGGTGCGCGTTCCTGACAGTCCGGGCGTGGCGGCGCGCCTTTTCACGCCGCTTTCCGATCATAACATTATGGTGGATATGATCATTCAGAACGCCAGTACAGAGGGCTCGACAGACTTAACCTTTACGGTTTCCCGGAAGGATCTCAAGGAAGCGAGCCGCATCGTGGCTGCGGTGGTCAAGGAAATCGGGGCGGACCGTCTGGAAATAGACGAAGATGTGGCCAAAATATCCATCGTAGGCGTCGGCATGATCAGCCACGCTGGTGTGGCCGCCCGCATGTTTACCGTTCTGGCCGCAGAGGGTATTAACATCATGATGATCAGCACCTCTGAGATCAAGATATCCTGTGTGATAAAGACCAAGTACACGGAACTGGCCGTGGCGGTTCTCCACAGCGCCTTCGGCCTGGATAAGCAACTGTCATAATTTGCCGTAAGCGGTGGTTTGAGGATGGGAGAAAAAGCAATGCCGCTGACGCCGGGTCAAGTGGTGGGCCTTGCTGTTGTTGTGGTCATTGCCGCCCTGTTTTATGCACTTACTGTCCTGTTTCCCCTGGCTTGCCCGTCTTCTACTCCCTTGGCGCCCTTCAGCGGCATCGAAAGCGGCAGCATGCCTGTCGCCTTGAATGTTGACGGCCAGGAGGAAGGCGTCTATTTTTTACCGCCGCAGGCGACGGTTGCCGATCTCTTATTGGCCGCCCACGTACAGAGTCCTTCTTCTCATCAGTCGCAAGGTCTTCTGAAACTTCAGGCAGGGCAGAAGGTCTTCCTTCGGGCGGCAGCCCCGACGCTGGTCATAGGCATGATGAAAGCGGCGGAGTGTTTAGCCCTGGATTTGCCGCTTGACATTAATAAGGCGTCTTTTTCCGAATTGATGCTTCTTCCCGGCATTGGCGAGAAGACGGCGGCGCGGATTATGGCGTTTCGGGAGCAGAACAATGGCTTCCACAGTTTGGCGGAGTTGGGGGAAATAAAGGGAATCAAAGGGAAAAAGCAGGCTAAATTAAGCGGATACCTTTCTTTAGGGTTAAACGGGGGAAAAGGCCTCTCCGTGGCAGTTCCGTCGTCCTTCACCGAAAAGGATGCTACCGACGGCTGGTAAGATAGCGGTCTCTAAAGCTGATAACCCTCTGGACGTAGTCCTGGGTTTCCCGGTAGGGGGGGATTTGCCCGTTATAGCGGCTGACGGTACCCTCACCAGCATTGTACGCTGCCAGGGCCAGGGGAAGATTGTTCCGGTAGAGATTTAACAGGTAACGGAGATAGCGTACACCGCCTTCGATATTGTTTTCCGGGCGAAAGGAGTCTGCTACCTGCATATAATCGGCGGTTTTGGGCATGAGTTGCATCAGGCCGCGCGCTCCGGCAGGTGAAACTGCTTGGTGGTTGAAATTGGACTCTGCTTTAATGACGGCCTTGACCAAGGCTGAATCTACCTGGTATTTATCCGCCGCTTTGGCAATTAAAATGTCATATTTGGTGATATCGGTTCCCACCGCAAAGTAAACGGGCTTCTCCCTCAGCACCAAAACGTACTTGGCGTTAACTTCCGTCGGCACGTTGGTAAGGTGCAGAACCCCTTCCTCATCCACATATTTGTAGATATCGGCCTGAGACGTCTGTGGAAAGGCTAGGCCGAGTATAAGCAGCGAACATGAAATTATTATTTTTTTTCCTGCGAACATAGCGCCTCACAAGAGGCCGGGGCAGCCAAAACTTTTTTGGCATCTCTCTCCGTCCCAGCCGGTTCCCTTGTGTCTAACCTATCGCCCCTTTTTTTTCAAGTTGTTTTTGATGGCGATGATGATTGTACCTTGACATGCCGTGCCCAGGGTGATAATGACCCCTACTGTAAAAGTCGGGGCGTAGCGCAGCTTGGTAGCGTATCTGAATGGGGTTCAGAGGGTCGGAGGTTCAAATCCTCTCGCCCCGACCAATAAAATTATGGGGTCGGCCGTTATTGGCTTGGCCCCTTTTTATTTATCTTCTGATTTTCTCCCCTTTTGGGCTGTTGGGAATCAAATCCTTACTGGTTGTCCTTGCATATAGCTGAAGGCCGCATGATTGGAGGTGAAGAGCGGCGGATCATTTTTCAGCAGGGAAGCGATGGCAGGGTGTTGTCTGAATTCGCGATCCAGAAAGTGCCGTATCCCTTTTCTATCCCAACCATGTGGGTGCTTAAACCCTATATATAGGGAAAGATCACCGTCATAGAAGCGCTTTGTTTCATATTCTTCAATTTCAGGGCCACAGAGGGGCATATTAAAGATGGCCAGGTTCAGGAAACTGATCGCCTCGCGGTGTCGGACAATGAAGGCAAGGGTCCGCCGTGCTGCCTCCTCGGTTTCGGCTGGCGTGCCAAAAAGCAGATAGAGATAAACGGCAATTCCGGCTTTTTTGAGATTTTCCAGCACCAGGGCAGCCGTAGCCAGATCTACGCCCTTTCCCATGGCATCGAGAACCCCCTGGTCACCCGATTCCAGACCCAGCTTCAACATCACGCACCCTGACCGTTTCAGGGCCTGGCAGAAATCGCCATCCGTCAGTTCCCGGCCAAGACGGGCGAATCCGTACCATGGCGCGCCGGGAGGAGTTTTTACCAAAGCCCGCAGGAGGCGCGGGCTGATTGCGTTGTCCAGGAGGTGAATAAGAACGGGCTTCGTTGTTGCCGTAAGCGCTTGCAGATCGGCAAGGACCTGCTCAACAGGCAGGGGACGATAGGGATTGTCTTCCGCCCGTTCGGGACAAAAGGCGCACTTACTCCAATAACAGCCGCTTGAGGCGCTATAGGGAAGAATGAAGCCGGGCGCCATGTAGTCGGCAAGTGGCAGCGCCCTGTAGGTCGGCGCGACGTGAGCTTCCTTAGCGTTTCGGATGCCGAGCAGGTCGAGCAGCGGCTGCTCTCCCGGACCGGCGACCAGGTGATCGATCAAGCTACTGAAGGGATTCTGCCAACCCGGTCTTTGCATCCAGGAGGTTACCAGGCCGCCGCCCATGATCACCTGGCAGCGGGGAAACGCTTGCCTGATATAACCGACGAGGGCAAAGGCGCAGAGGGCCTGGTTCAAATAATTCAGAGAAATCCCGATAATAGGCGTTTCCGCAGCTTCCACGACCTCGGGCAGCCGCTTTTGAAAATAAGGGTAAAAGATATTTTGTTCCGGGTGGCGGGCGGCCTCAAGCAGATCGGCGCTCCGGAGGGGAGAAAGGCGCCGATCATGATAGTTGGCAAGGCCTAACGTGACTCCGTGCCCCGGTGCGGCGCTGGCCAAAGCTCGCTGCAGATCGC
>JBAQLR010000041.1:0-6844 GCA_049302035.1 Syntrophales bacterium | reverse complement strand
GGATGCCGTCCG
Source organism: Syntrophales bacterium (assembly GCA_049302035.1). Taxonomy (GTDB): domain Bacteria; phylum Desulfobacterota; class Syntrophia; order Syntrophales; family JACQWR01; genus JAPLJV01. The sequence goes on along the minus strand of JBAQLR010000041.1, from coordinate 6,832 downwards.
CACGGCGGTGCGGACCGGTTCGAAGGATGTGTTTATCCTTTACCGCCGGTCCCGCGCGGAGATGCCTGCCGCGCCCGAGGAGATCGAAGAAGCGGAAGCAGAAGGAGTCAGGATGGAGTTCCTGGTGGCTCCGCTCCGCATCCGGGAAACAGATGGCAAGGTCGCGGGCATTGAATGCCTCCGCATGGAGCTGGGTGAAGCCGATGCGAGCGGCCGCCGTCGTCCCGTACCAGTCAAAGGTTCGGAATTTACGATCCCCGTCGATGCGGTGATCTCGGCGATCGGCCAGAGCAACGACCTTTCCTTCCTGGCGAAAGACAGCGGTGTTACCTTGGATAAATGGAGCAACCTGGATGCCGATCCCGTGACCTTTGCAACGAGCGCAGCGGGTGTTTTTGCCGGCGGCGATGTGGTTACCGGTCCGGCGACGATCGTCAAGGCGGTCAATGCCGGCAAAGAGGCGGCTATTTCCATTGATCGCTATCTGCGGGGCCTGGATGTCAAGGCAGGCCGCGGGCGGGACTGGACGAAGGGTTTGGCCGATCAGGGCGATATTGCCGCCGTTCCTCAAGTTCCCCGAGTTGCGATGCCCATGCGGGCGGCGGCGGAGCGAAAACGTGATTTTAGTGAAGCGGCCACGGGCTTCTCCGAAGCAGAGGCCCGGCGGGAAGCCGGGCGTTGTCTTGTCTGTGGGATATGTTCCGAATGCTACCAGTGCGTTGATGTCTGCGTGGCCGGGGCTCTAAGGCACGAGGAGACGGCCGGGGAAGAAACCATCGAGATCGGGGCGGTTATTGCCGCACCGGGATTTGAGGCCTTCGATGCCCGGCTCAAGGGTGAATATGGTTTGGGCCGTTACGAAAATGTGGTGACCAGTATTCAGTTCGAACGGATACTTTCGGCTTCGGGACCATATTTCGGGCATGTGCAGCGCCTTTCCGACGGCAAGGAACCCCAAAAGATAGCCTTTATCCAGTGTGTCGGTTCGCGGGATACGGCATGCGGCAACAGTTGGTGTTCTTCGGTGTGCTGCATGTATGCCACCAAGGAAGCGATTATTGGCAAGGAACATGCGCGGGGACTGGAACCGACGATCTTCTACATGGACATCCGCGCCCACGGCAAGGATTTCGACCGCTTTGTCAATCGGGCCAAAGATGAATACGGCATCCGTTATGTCCGTGCCATTCCCTCCACCGTCAAGGAGTTGCAGCAGACCAAGAATCTCTTGATGACCTATATGCTGCAAGACGGCCGCCTGGTGGAGGAAGAGTTCGACATGGTGGTTCTTTCCGTCGGGCTCACGCCGCCTGCGGAAGCCGGGGAACTTGCGGCCGGACTGGGGATGGAGCGGAACGTTTACGGTTTCTGCCGGACGGCGCCGGATAATGCCGTGCAGACGACCAGACCGGGTGTTTTCGTTTGCGGCGCCTTCGGCGGCCCCAAGGATATTCCGGAGACGGTCATGGAAGCCAGCGGTGCGGCGGCCTGTGTGGGAGATTTACTGGCCGGCAGTCGCGGCAGCCTCACCACAGTTGAGGAATTGCCCATGGAAAGCGACCTGCGCGGTATCGGACCACGCACGGGGGTGTTCGTTTGCCACTGCGGCATCAACATCGGCGGTGTGGTGGATGTGCCGGCGGTTGTCGAATACGCCAAAAACCTGCCAACGGTGGTTTATGCTGCGGACAATCTCTTTACCTGCTCTCATGACTCGGCGGTGAAGATGGCGGAGATGATCAAAGAGCATAACCTGACGCGGGTCGTGGTGGCCTCCTGCTCCCCCCGCACCCATGAGGGGCTTTTCCAGGAAAATTGCGAAAAGGCCGGTCTCAACAGGTACCTCTTTGAGATGGCCAACATCCGCGACCATAATTCCTGGGTGCACATGCATGAGCCGGAAAAAGCGACGGTCAAGGCCATGGATCTGGTTCGCATGTCTGTGGCGAAAGCGGGGCTTTTAAAGCCGCTGAAACCGGGACAGTTGACCGTGAACCACAGCGCCTTGATTATCGGGGGCGGTTTGGCGGGTATAATGGCTACGCTTTCCCTGGCAGAGCAGGGGTTCCCCGCTTATCTTGTGGAAAAGGAAGAGGAGCTGGGGGGTAATTACCGGCATCTTTACTATACCCTGGAGGGTCTGGATACGAGGCGCCACTTGGCAGACCTCCTGGAAAAAATAAAGAATAATCCGTTAATTACTGTGGTGACAGGTGCGGAGATCAGGAAAATAGACGGCTTTATTGGCAATTACAAGACCACGGTGGCCAGCGCCAGCGGCGAACAGCAATTTGAGCACGGGGTAGTTATTGTTGCGGCGGGCGCTTATGAACTGGAAACGCAGGAATATCTCCGCGGCAAGTCGGATCTGGTTGTCACCCAGCGTGAACTGGAAGCGCGGATCGCCAGGAAAGATGCTTCGCTTGCCGGGGCCAAAGATGTGGTCATGATCCAGTGCGTGGGGTCGCGTGAGGCGGACAGACCTTATTGCAGCCGTTACTGCTGCTCCGAGGCCATCAAGAATGCCTTGAAATTGAAAGAGGCGGCGCCGACGCGGGAAGTGACGATTATCTACCGGGATATCCGGACCTTCGGTCTCAAAGAAGATTATTATAAACAGGCGCGGGAAGCCGGTGTCCACTTCATCCGTTACGACGAGGAACGCAAACCGGAAGTGAAAAGCGAAGGGCAGGGGCTCGTTGTCTCCGTCTTCGATCCGGTACTGAATGAAACGGTGCGGCTCAAGAGCGACTTGCTTGCCCTCAGCGTCGCCACGGTGCCCAACACCCAAAACGAAGCGATCGGCAAGATGCTCAAAGTGCCGACCAACCAGGATGGTTTTTTTCTGGAGGCGCATGCGAAGTTGCGACCCGTGGATTTTGCCACTGACGGTGTTTTCCTCTGCGGTCTTGCCCATGCCCCCAAGTTCAGCGGTGAGGCGTTGGTACAGGCCAGGGCCGCCGTTTCCAGGGCCTCGCTCATCCTGACCAAGGACTTTATCACGGCGGAAGGCAAGACCGCCTACGTCAACAAGGAAAGGTGCATGGCCTGTGGACTTTGCGAGATAAATTGCCCCTTCAGCGCCATCGTTGTTGATGAAGTCGAGGGTTGCGCCGTGGTCAACACGGTGCTCTGCAAAGGTTGCGGTGTTTGCACGGCCTCCTGTCGGATGAGCGCCGTGGATTTGAACGGCTTCAGCAATGAAGAGGTATTGTCGCAGCTTGAAGCGATTTAAGGAAAGGGAGATGCACCGGAAGTTTGCCCAGGCAAAAGCGGTACATGTCCCCTGAAGAGGGTGGTATATGGCTGAAGAGCAGGAAGAAGGGGACTGGGAGCCGAAGATTATTGCCATTGTGTGCAACTGGTGCACCTATGCCGGCGCCGATCTGGCCGGGATCAGCCGCATCCAGTATCCTCCCAGTGTGCGAATTGTCCGGGTGCCCTGCACGGGCCGGATCAATCCTTTTTATATTGTCAAGGCCCTCCAGGAAGGCGCCGATGGCGTCATCGTCTCCGGTTGTCATCCGGGAGAATGCCACTACCTGACCGGCAACATGATTGCCCGGCGGAAGTTTGCCATGCTGAAGAGTTTTTTGAACTACATTGGCGTGGAGGGAGACCGGACGATCTTTACCTGGATCTCGGCCTCGGAAGGGGAACGCTTCGCCAAGGTCATCAGGCAGGTGACGGCGGCAGTCAAGGTTCTGGGGCCGGCCAAAAAACTTGTTAAAATACCGGCGGCGCAGTCGGAGTGTTGCGTCGGCGAAGCGTAAAATAGCGAAAGCTAAAGCCCCGAGCGGATGAAAGAGGGATATTAACTTGTGAATAATGTAGAAGTCGGCCTGCGGGAAGAAGCCAGGAAGCTGCTGAGTGAGAAAAAAGTGGCGGTCATCGTCGGCTATGAGGCGGGCACGCTGCCGCTGACGGCCGCCCCCTGCTTCATCAGCACACCGGAAGAAGTGGATAGGCTTGTTTATAACCCCTTTTGTGTGCAGAACCTGGCCGCCTATGTAACGGAGATCATCTCGCAGCATCGTGACTCCCAGAAGCGCCTGAAGCCGGAGGAGAAGACCAAAAAAGTTGTCGGGATCGTTGCCCGCGGCTGCACCAGCCGCTCGCTGGTGATCCATTTGCAGGAAAAACAGTACGGACGGGATGAAGTTGTGATCCTGGGCGTTCCCTGCCGGGGCTACGTGGACAGCAAGAAATTGGCCGCAGGTGTCGGTGGCCGCGATATAACCGCAGGGACACTCGACGGTGATAAAATCAGGGTGCAGATCGCATCCGGTGTAAAAGAGCTGGCGCTTGTCGAGGTAACGGCCGACAACTGCCTCACCTGCCATTTTAACAATCCCGTCATCCATGATCTGATGCTGGCCGAAGCCGCCGCCCCCGCGGATGCCGCCGGGGAGTACGGCCCCGTGGATCAATTTGCGGCCCTGCCGGAAGAAGAGAGATGGGCCTATTTCGTCAAGGAAATGGACAAGTGCATTCGTTGTTACGCCTGCCGCAACGCCTGCCCCTCCTGCTATTGCCGCAGTTGTTTTGCTGAGCAGACCCAGCCGGAATGGGTTGGGCGCGGGACGGAACGCTCCGACAGTGAAGTGTTCCAGATCATGAGACTTTTTCACATGGCCGGCCGCTGTGTGGATTGCGGCAGTTGCATAAGCGTCTGCCCCATGAACGTTGATTTGCGGACCTATTTGAAGAAGCTGGACAAAGACGGATGGGAGCTCTTCGCCCACCGGGCGGGCGCGTCACTGGAAGATCCCGCCATGCTGAGCACCTTTAAGGAAGATGACAAGCAGGATTTCATCTTCGATCCGGAGTGATGGGGAAAACTATGGGGACTTTTCTGGAGGAAGTAAATAAACGCATTGACGGCGTGCCGATAGAGCGCTGCTATCATTGCCGGAAATGTACGGCTGGATGTCCCACGGCCTTTGCCATGGAGCATAGCCTGGACAAGGTGGTCCGCATGGTTCAGATGGGCAGGCGGGACGAGGTATTGCGGAGCGGGACGATCTGGCTTTGCGTCTCCTGCGAAACATGTATTACTCGCTGTCCGAACGAGGTGGATATTGCCCGGATGATGGATGTCCTGCGGGAGATGGCAATTGAAGAGGGCGTCGGGGCCAGGGAAAAGAATATCCTGAAACTGCATAAGGCGTTTCTCGCCGACATCAAGGCTCATGGCCGGATCAACGAACCCCTGATGATTGCCGGGTACAAGCTGCGGTCGGGCGACCTCTTTTCCGATTTGGGCATGGGTCTGGACCTCTATATGAAGGGTAAGCTCTCGCTGTTCGCGCCGCGCACCAAAGATATGGGGAACGTCAGATGCATCTTTAAGAAAGCAAAGAAAAGACGACAAGAGGAGGACCGGCCTTGAAGGTTTCTTATTATCCGGGCTGCTCTCTCCATGGGACCGGTAAAGAATTTGACCTTTCCGTAAGGGCGGTAAGCGGTGCCCTGGGGGTCGAGTTGAAGGAGATTGACGACTGGTCGTGCTGCGGCGCTTCCTCAGCTCACGCCACGAATTTCAAGTTGTCCCTGGCCTTGCCGGCTCGGGACCTGATGCGGGCCGAGAAGGACGGAATCAGAGACATGATGGTGCCTTGCGCCGCCTGTTTCAGCCGGTTGAAGACCAGTCAGCACCATATGGACAAGGATGCCTCCCTGAAGCAGGAAGTGGAAGAGATTGTCGGCGATGCCTATCAGGGGACGATGGCCGTGCGGAATGCCATTGACGTCTTTCACAATCTCGTTGGCACGCAAGCGATCAAGGGTCGGGTCAGGAAGCCCCTGACCGGTTTAAAGCCTGTGTCCTACTATGGTTGCCTGCTTCTGCGGCCGCCGAAGGTTTGCGAATTTGAGGATCCGGAAAACCCCGTCCTCTTGGACCATATCATGAATACGCTGGGCGCGGAGAGCTGCAAATGGTCATATAAGACCGACTGCTGCGGCGGCAGTTTGACCTTGAGCAAAACGAAGGTGGTGGTAAAGCTGGTGGATCGAATGATGACTATGGCCCTGGAAGCGGGGGCAAACTGCGTGGTCGCCGCCTGTCCGGTCTGCATGGCCAACCTGGACATGCGTGCCAGTGAGAGTCTGAGGCTGCCCGTCTTTTATTTTACGGAGCTGATGGCCCTGGCGATGGGGCTGGAGGGGCCGGAGAGCTGGTTTAAGAAGCATTGCGTCGATCCCCGGCCGCTTTTGATCGGTCTGGGTTTGGTTTGATAACAAGGGTAAATATGGAAAAGCGGTTATTAAAAAAAGAGGAACTGGCCGGTGTCGTTGGGAACCTTTCCGAGGCAGCGCCGGTTTATGCGCCTAAGCCGACGGGCGATTTTGTCCTTTTCCAGGCATGGCAAAGGGGCGATGAACCCCTGACCGACTTTGGCAATTCCCGGGACGTTCCCAAACAGTTCTTTTTCCCTGCTCGGGAAGAAATCATGAAGTACCATCGGGAAGGCCAGGACATGATCTTTGCCTGTGCAGAAAAACCGGCGGGCAAATCGATTCTTTTCGGGGTCCGTCCTTGCGATGCCCGCAGCTTTTACCTGCTGGACATGCTCTTTGACCAGGAGCAATACCAGGATCCCCATTATATCGACCGGCGGGTGAAAACGACGGTCATTGCGCTTGCCTGTGTACATCCTCCCTATGCCACCTGCTTCTGCACGGCGGTGGAGGGCAGCCCCACTTCCCGGGAGGGGGTGGACATCATGCTCACAGACCTGGGCGATAGTTATCTGGTGGAATTTCTTACCCCGAAAGGGGAAGGCTGGCTGCCCCAGTTCGGCGCCCTGCCCGTCGCCGATGCGGCCGC
>JBAQLR010000040.1:0-11574 GCA_049302035.1 Syntrophales bacterium | reverse complement strand
ATACAGGGCCGCCGGAGCGCCCAGGCCGCCGGCGCCGATGATCAGCACCTTTGCCGCATTGATCTTCGCCTGTCCCTCGATGCCGATATCCTGCAAGATGATATGGCGACTGTATCTTTCCAATTGTTCTTCAGTGAAATCTATCACAGCGTTTCCAATCCCTGCTTGATATCTTCAATAATATCTTCCACATCCTCAATGCCCACGGCTAACCTCAGCATGTTGGAGGGCACCCCCAACGTCTGCCTTTCCTCCTCCGTGTACTCGCAGAAAATCGTTGAGGCAGGGTGGAGAATCAGCGTCTTGTTGTCATTTATGTTGGTAGCCCGCCGGATAAGAGCGAGTGAGTCGGAGAGTTTATAGCATTGCTCCTTATCCGTCAAGGCGAAGGTCAGAATACCACCGAACTTGCCGCCGAACTGCGCCTGGGCAAGGGCATGGTAGGGGGAGGACTCTAACCCCGGATAATTGACGGCCTTTATCTCCGGCCTGGCCCGCAGAAACCGGGCCAACGCCAGGGCATTTTCACAACTTCGATCGATCCGCAAGGCCAGGGTCTCCAGGCCCAGGGTCTGCTGGAAAGCGGTATGGGGCGACATGCAGGAGCCGAGGTTGCGGTGCGCTTCCCGGCGCAGATGGGCCAGGAGGGCATGGGGGCCGTATTTTTGCGCCGCCTTTTGCAACCGGGGGCAGCGCCCCCAATCCTGCAGACCATTGTCAATGATCAAGCCGCCCACCGTGGTGCCGCCGCCCGAAATGTACTTGGTGCTGGACAGAACCTCTACGGCGACACCGAAATCCCTGGAACGGAAGAGGTAGGGCGTGGTTACGGTGCCGTCCATGACGACGGGTATATTAGACGCGGCAGCAATCCTGGAAATTAGCGCGATATCAGGCACCTGCAATTGCGGATTGGCGATGCTCTCCAGGTAGACAGCCCGGGTTTTTTCATTAATGGCCGCCTCCAGTTCTGCCGTTTTGGTCATATCCACGTACTTTACTTCCAGCCCCCAGGGTTTCAGAGTATGTTCAAAAAGCGAGTAGGTATTGCCAAAAAGGTATTTGGTGGAGATGATGTTCGTGCCTGCTTCAGCCAGTACCAGGATTATTTCCGTGATGGCGGCCATGCCCGAAGATAGGGCAACTACCCCCCGCGCTTCCGTCAAAAGGCGAATCCGCTGCTCAAAATCTTCCACCGTGGGATTGGAGATGCGGGTATAGGAATGTCCCAGTGAACGACCTTCAAAGGCAAACTGGAGGGCGCGGGTATTCTCGAATTCAAAGGTAACATTCTCGTAAAGCGGTGTCCGCAAGGCGCCGTGAACGTCTTTTTTGACTGCTCCGGCGCCGTGGACGGCCTTGGAAGAAAACCCTTTCATCATGCTTTGCCACCTCCCATGAAGTAGAGGAAATCTACTTCGTCTGCGGCTGCGAGCATCGCGATCCCGTAGTCCTGCTTATCCACAAACTTGCCGTTTAGCTGCACGGAGACCATGTCGGGCTTCTCAACTTTGTTTAGTGTCAAAAGCTCTGCGATAGAGAGCTCCTGCTCCTCCCAGGTTTGCCTGTCACCGTTAACGGTAATGATCATAAGAACTCCTTCCAATCCCGATAGCCGGGAGAACTTCCAACTCACTAACTAAATATGAAACATCATATTTTCTTGCGCTGGCTCTTCATATTTTTGCTGTCGGGCAAATAATTCCGCCAACGAGATGCTAAAAGCTTTCTTGATGGCCAGCTCCGCCTCCAGGTATAAATCCTGAACGGCATCACCTTGAGAAACGTCATTTTTCGTTTCCAGGCCGCCTTCCAGCATCTCCCAGACCTGCAGAAAAGTAACCTCCCCAGGGGGCAGTGCCAGTTGATAACCGCCCTTGCTGCCGCGTGATGCCTTTATCAGACCGCCCTTAGTAAGACGATTAAGCAACTGTTCAAGATAGTTAGGCGGAATACCGCGCCGTTCGGCAATAACCTTGCTCGGCAGCAGCCCCTGATCGTAATTGCCGACCAGCTCCATCAAAGCGGCGCTGCCATACCTGACTTTACTCGACAAAACCAGCATTATTAATCCATAGTAAGTTGATTAACTAACTCTGAGTTCTTCCTAACTAATCCAATCAGCAATGTCAAGTATTTTTTAACAGCCTGAGAGAAATAATTGAGCTCTATGCGATTTCGTTCGTGCAACTCGTGGCGCTTGCCTCTGTACGGCATGGGGAAATGCAGGCACCGTGACGGGGCTGGAGCGGCAGAGGAATGCCCTGGCGCGGCGCCTGCTTCCGCTTCCTTCCTTGTAGCAAAGCGTCTGGTGTTTTTCAAGCATCCGCGCTTTCAAAGGGCATTTCTTATTCGGACAGGGCACAGAGAAAAACGAATTGTATTTTGATGAAAATACTGTATAGTTTTTTCATCAAAAATTATTTGGAATAATTATGCAAAGTATTGATGATAAGATCATTTCAACTGTGTACGGACATGGGAGGGGTTTTGTCTTTACACCAAAATTATTTACCTCACTTGGAGATCTACGTGTGGTGGGTACCGCACTTACCCGGCTTTGCCGCAAAGGAACGATCCGTCGTTTAGCTCGCGGCCTTTACGATTACCCCCGCAAGCATCCCCAACTTGGTCTTCTCTCTCACTCCATCGACGACGTAGCTAATGCCTTAAAAGGCCGAGATGCCACACGTTTACAACCATCCGGTGCATACGCCGCCAATCTTCTCGGACTTTCCAATCAAGTCCCCATGAAGGTCGTATTCCTTACCGATGGCGTGTCAAAGCATATAAAGTTAGGCAAACAAGAAATCATCCTCAAACGTGCTACCCCTCGCAACATGGCCACTGCTGGGAAGATTAGCGGTCTCGTCATGCAGTCCTTAAGACATCTTGGCCAGCGGCACGTAGATGATTCTGTACTTCATGCTCTTGACAGACGTCTGAGTAACGATGACAAAAAGCAATTAGCTAAAGACCTGCAGTATGCCCCGGCCTGGATTGCAGATCTTTTACGGAAAAATATCAAACAAAACGGTGAATAGTGGATACTTTTATCAAAAGGCCCCCTGACGAACAGAGATTGTACTTCGAACAGGCCCAATCGAGACTTGGATTGCCGCCGGCAAGCATCGAGAAAGATTTCTGGGTCTGCTGGACGTTATGGAAACTTTTTAACCTACCGGAGTGCGGTAAAAGCTTGGTATTCAAGGGTGGTACGTCCCTCTCAAAGGGTTGGGACTTGATTAAACGGTTTTCCGAAGATATTGACGTAGTGGTTAATCGGAATTTCCTTGGTTTTGGCGGGGACAAAAATCCTGATAAGGCGCCAAGCGGAAAGCAGCGTAAGGCTCGTCTAAAAGATCTTAAGAAGACTTGTCATGAGCACATACATTCAAAACTGAGGTCGGCTATCGAGCAGTGCTTCAGGGAAACCATTCCTGCCGATCTAAAATGGTCCCTGGACATTGCCCCGCCGGATGAAGATGCTGACGGACAAACTCTGCTATTCCAATATCCAGGGAACCTGACTGGAAGCTCTACCTACCTTCGACCTCAAGTAAAGATTGAATTGTGTGCCAGATCCGACGTATGCCGACAGAACAGCCTCTTATTCAACCATACCTTGTAGAGGCGCATTTCCCCTTATTTTCCAAATAGACAAATTTACGGTCCAGGGTATTGCCAATCGAGCAATACAAAACTTGGAACTGTTTACCAGTGTGGCCGAACATCGTTCCGTTTTTTTCAACCAAAACTGGATGGATTACGATACTATCCAACGAGGTTCTCTTCGCCTTGTCCCAGGAGATGATCAAATCGCCGCATGGAGACAGGATTACCAATCCATGCAAAGTGAGATGTTTTTTGGCACAGTACCGGATTTTTACGAAATCATGAGGGTTGTCGGCGACTTTCAAAATATGTTCAACCGAGGATGAATGTAAGAAGAAAGGGGCAGATATTCTACTAATCAGATTAACTTGGCGAAAGCGCATGATTTCAATTTGTTATCAATGATGTGATTTCCAAGGTAATTATGATATGTGAAGGAGAATTTCGGATGTTCGGTTCTGGACGCGACAGAAACACGATTGTAATATTGTGGCACTGCCGGGAAATCAAGCGGCTTTAGGATAAGACAAACGTTAACCCGTTGAGTAGTCAAAAATCGGATAGACTCAAGCGTATGTTAATTCAGGTCAATCACTTAGGTTTCTCAAAAACCAACGCCGGAGGCCACACGGCTCGGTCGATGATGTTTCTGGAGATGCGCGCTCTTGTTCGTGCGATGCCTCTTGCTGTTACCAAGGATGATTTCGCCAAGGCCATCGTCGAGGAGAATATCTTGGAAAAACCTACTTTGAGTAGCCGCACGAAGAGTCTTCGCCATTTAACGGAACTTTACGGCCTGGACCCCTCCAAAGCTTTATTCCGCGTTCTCTGGGATTTTGGCCACACAGACCTCGAATCTCTACCCCAGTTGTGCCTGGTTTGCGCGTATGCCCGCGACCCGCAACTGCGCCACAGTTTTGAAATGATTCGCGCACTCCGCCTGGACGAGGTGCTGGCCAGAACGGCCATGGAAGAACATCTCGAAAAGGGATTTCTCGGCCGTTTCAGCCCGGCCATGAAAAAATCGATGGCCCAAAATGTGAACACCACCTGGACATTCGGCGGACACCTTGCGGGCAAAGTGAAGAAGACCAGGCGACTGCCTGAGCCCCGTCCCACTTCGGCGGCCTATGCCATGTTTGTCGGCTACCTGACCGGCCTGCGTGGGGAACGCCTGCTCGACTCCACTTTCGCTTCTCTCGTGGCGTCCAACCGCTCCCAATTGCAAGCCTCGCTCACACTGGCTTCCGCAAAAGGACTGCTTTCACTAAAACAGGCGGCGGGCATTGTGGAATTTGATTTCTCTAATCTTCTCACATCACCAGAACGGGAACACCTCCATGAATCGCATTGAACAACTGCTTGAAAACTATCGCAGTCACATCCAGATGCCGCTCCGGCCGGGGTTACCCGCATCGCAGCGTGTCTGGTTTGCGGTATATCCGGCCTCAGATGAAAGAAGGCTGCTCAATTGTATTGAGGAATTCGAGATGGTGACGAAGGCTGCCGGCCATCCCTGGGTCCGCATCGATCTGAAAGGCAGCTTGGCCAAGTGGCTTGCTTCCGTCGATGCGGAAGAGCGGGCGGAATGGTTCAAGCATCCCGGTGACATTGATCTCTATGCCCAAACCGAATGGAAAAACTTGCTTACGGAGTTCTTCCAAAATGAGGTTGCCCGTGTCAAGGCGCCCGAGGACACTGTCTTTGCCCTGACCGGCTTGATGGACCTCTACGATTTTCTGCACGTCTCCGACTTGATCGAGAATCTCGAAAAAACCTTTCCCGGCTACCTGCTGGTTTTTTTCCCGGGTGAGAAAGAGGGAAATACCTATCGTTTTCTTGATGCCCGAGCCGGCTGGAATTATCTCGCGGCCCCCATACTTTCCGAGAAATGACAACTACAGGAGGCGCCCTACAGTGAAAACCAAAGAAATCTTTCGCAAAGATCCACTGGCATGGAAACTCGTGAACGAGGGCGTCTCCAGCAATAACACCGAAGATCTGGACACGCTCAAGTATGAACTGGAATCGTTTGTCTGCGACGGCGAATATCTGAATGGTATGCGCCGCATCCTTCAGGGTTATCGTGATAGTTTTACGAGCAAGAGTTCCGAGCAAAAGGCGGCCTGGATCAGCGGCTTCTATGGCAGTGGCAAGTCACACCTCGCCAAAGTATTGCGCTATCTCTGGATCAACTTTGCCTTCCCGGACGGCACAACCGCCCGCTCCATTGCCCATCTCCCCGAAGAAATCACCGATTTGCTCACCGAGATCTCGACCCTGGGCAAGCGCCACGATGGCCTGCACATGGCGGGGGGCACCCTGAAAGCGGGGGCAGGCAGTGTACGCATGCGTGTTATGCGCCTGTTTTTCAAATCGGTGGGGCTGCCGGAAGGATATCCCTACGCCAAGTTTCTCATTCGCCTGAAGCAGGACGGAAAGTATGATGCGTTTAAGAAAGCCGTTGAAGATCAGGGGAAGAATTTTGACAAAGAACTCGGACATTTATATACGTCCGGGGCGGTGGCGAAGGCATTCATCCAGTGCCACGCCCACTTGAAGGATCCTTCCCAGGTGGGCGCATTGCTCAGGGGGGATTACCCAAATGTCGATGACGTCAGCATGGACGAGATGCGCACTACCATCAGCGCCGCGATTTCAGTCAATGGCAAAATGCCCTGCACGCTGCTGGTGCTCGATGAAATCCAGCAATTCATCAATCAAGATGCGCAAACCGCCCTCGATGTCCAGGAAGTGACCGAGGCACTCAGCAAAGAGATGGAAGGACGTCTGATGATCGTCGGCACCGGCCAGAGTGCCCTCAACGACATGCCGAACCTCCAGCGCCTGATGGGCCGTTTCACCATCAAGATTCATCTCCGAGACAACGACGTTGATAAGGTCGTGCGCACCGTCGTCTTGCAGAAGCGCGAAGAGAAGAAGCCCGACATCAAGCAGTTGATTGACAAGAACGAAGGCGAAATTACCCGCCAGCTCAAGGCCACCAAACTCGCCTCACAATCAGAGGACGACCAAGCCTACCTGCCGGATTTCCCATTGCTTCCCGTGCGCCGCCGTTTCTGGGAACGGGTGCTGCATTCCGTCGATTCGACCGGCACTGCCGCCCAGATGCGCACCCAGCTCCGCGTCGTTCATGAAGCCTGCCGTGCTTACGCCGATGCCGAACTGGGAGCGGTTGTGCCGGGTGACTTCATTTACGACCAGATTGCCAACGATCTCGTGAGCACCGGCGAAATGCAGAAGCGTTTCCAGGAAATCATCGAGCAACAAAAAACCAAACCCGATGGCGCCCTGCGCAGCCGCATTTGCGCGCTGATTTTTCTGATCAACAAACTTCCTCGGGAGCACGGTACCGATCTCGGAGTCCGCGCCGAACCAGAACACCTGGCCGATTTGCTCAGTGAAGATCTCGTCACCGGCAGCACCCAACTCCGGCAGCAACTCCCCGGCTTACTCGGGGCCATGGAGCAGGACGGCGTCCTCATGAAAGTGGACAGCGAATACCGTCTGCAAACCACCGAAGGGGCCGCCTGGGAGACGGAATTCCGCAAACGTCGGGCAGCGGCGCTGAATGACCAACCCTTGATCGCCTCCCGGCTCTCCCAGTTTCTCGATAAGGCCCTGGCGAACACGCTGGGCAACCCTTCCGTGCTCCACGGCGATGCCAAAGAACGCCGCAAAGTCGTGATTCACCATGGTGAGGGCAAGCCGGAGGCAACCGACGCGATCACCCTTTGGGTGCGCGATGGTTTCTCGGCCCCGGAATCCTCCGTGCTGGCGGACATCCGTAAACTCAGCACCGACGACCCCACACTCCACCTATTCCTGCCAAAATCCCACGCCGACGAACTCAAGAACGCGATTGCCGCCGCTCAGGCCGCCGAAGAAACCCTGCACTTCAAAGGCAATCCCACTTCCCAAGAGGGCAAGGAATGCCGTCAGTCCATGGTCACTAAACAAACCGCCGAAGGTCTGCGCGTTGAAGAACTCATTGCTCAGATCCTTGGCGGCGCACGGCTGTTCCTTTCCGGGGGACAGGATTTATCGTTTATTGTGCTCAAGGAAGGCGTGGAAGATGCCGCGAAGCAGGTTCTAAACCGGCTCTACCCCAAATTCCACGATGGCGATTCCGCCAAGTGGCCCCAGGTTCTCAGGAAGGCCAAGGAAGGGTCACCCAGTGCCCTGGAGCAAGTCGGCTTTACCGGCGACCCGCAGAACCACCCGGTGGCGGCGGCAATCATCGCCTTCATGGGCTCCGGCAAGACGGGTTTGGAGATCCGCAAGAAATTTAACGCCTCGCCCTATGGCTGGCCCCAGGACGCGATTGACGGCGTTCTGACCACTCTGCTCGCGAGCAATCATCTCAGCGCCCGCATTAACGGGAACCCGCTCTCGTTGGTGGAGGTGGATCAGAAAAAGCTCGGGCAGGCGACGTTTCGCACCGAGAGCCCGGTCCTTACCGCCGTCCAGAAACTTGCCATCCGCAAACTATTCCAGGAAGCAGGTCTTCCGAAGATCATTCCTGGCAACGAACCCGCCGACGCACTCCGTTTTATCGATCACGCCAAAGCTATTGCCTCGCAGGCGGGCGGAGACGCACCCGCTCCCATGTCTCCCGCCGCTCCGGATCTAACCGCCCTGGAGTCCCACTCCGGTAATGATCTTCTCATGGCACTGCACGATCAACGGGATGCCCTCCTGGCGAAGATCAAAACATGGCAAGGCACGGGCAAAGAGATCACCAAGCGTCTTCCGGTCTTTGCCCTGACCGAAAAGCTCGTCGCCCAAGCCATTGGTCTGGCTGAGCGGGCCGAGTGGTCTGCCACCCTTATCGCCATTCGCGCCAATCGCTCCCTGCTGGATGATCCTGATTCGGTCTCTCACGTTCTCAAAGCAGTAGCCAACGCACTGCGTGCCGGTCTTGCCCATGCACACAAGACCCATACCGACATGTTTGTGGCTCAGACAGCGCGGATTAGCAGTAACGCGGCGTGGCAGAAAATCACAGAAGAGAAACGTCAATCTCTGCTGTCCAGTGCTGGGGCATTGCAGCGAACCGCTCCCGTCACAGGTTCCGATGATCAACTCCTATCTGCTCTTCAGTCGTGTTCCTTGGCTAACTGGCAGTCACAGAGCGATGCCTTACCTACCCAATTCGACAAGGCATTGGCCGCCGCCATCATCGAAGCAGAGCCCAAGGCCCGACGCGTTACGCTTGCCGCTGCTACCATTCACGACCAGGCAGAACTTGAGACGTGGTTGAATAAATCAAAAACGAGTATCGAGGCCGCACTGAAAGACGGTCCGGTGATCCTATAAGGACTTGACGCCATATGCCAACATCACTTTCCAAAGAACTCCGCAAGCTCCTCGAAAACACCACCAAGGCCGCCCGCGTCTTGGCCGAGTCGGCCTGCCGGGCAGCGTTGGAAAACCTTGCCGTTCACGAAAAGGAATACCGTGCCCACATGAGCGTCGAGCAACGCCTGTTACGCAATCGCCTTCGCGCCAGGGGGCGTGCCCTCGGGGATAAGCGCGACGAACGCTCTGGCGTGCAAGATATCCACCACCTGAGTGAACTCGCCGCCTACGAACACTGGCACCGCCTGCTCTTCACGCGTTTTCTCACGGAGAATCACCTTCTCATCGCGGATGAGGCCAACGGATCTGTCCCCGTGACCCTTGAGGAATGCGAAGAACTCGCCCCCGAACTTGATGCCCGTGATGGGCTCGATCTGGCCTGCCGATTCGCCAGCCTCACACTCCCCGGTGTTTTCCGAAGCGGCGACCCGGTACTCGATCTTCCTATTGCTCTCAACGACCAGGTGGAGCTGCGTGAACTGCTCGGAGCCCTCCCATCGGAAGCATTCTGCGCCGACGATGCTCTTGGTTGGACCTACCAGTTCTGGCAGGCCAAGCGAAAGAAAGAGGTCAATGACTCCGGCAAAAAGATCGGCGCTGATGAACTCTCTCCTGTCACCCAGCTCTTCACCGAGGATTATATGGTGGAGTTCCTCCTCCACAACACCCTTGGCGCATGGTGGGCTGGCAAGATTGGACCCATCACGGCTGACACCGAAGAAGAAGCGCGAGCGAAAGCGGCACTACCCGCTCGCGAGGGCGTGCCAGCGATCTCGTGGACCTATTTGCGCTTCATACAGGATGAAACGATAAAGACCTGGCTCCCCGCCGCAGGCACCTTTGGCGGCTGGCCAAAATCTTCACGCCTGATTCGACTGCTTGACCCCTGTATGGGCAGCGGTCACTTTCTGGTATTTGCCCTGCCATTACTTGTTCGTCTGCGCATGGAGGAAGAAAATCTCAGCGCGCAAGAGGCCGTGGTTGCGGTGCTGAAGGACAACATTCACGGCTTGGAACTCGATGAACGCTGTACCCAGATTGCCGCCTTCAATGTTGCGCTGACGGCGTGGAAACTCGCAGGTTATCAAGCCTTGCCCAGCCTCAACATGGCCTGCTCTGGTCTCGCTCCAAGTGCAACGAAAGAGGAGTGGATGGCTCTCGCCGGAGACAACTACCGTGCCCGCAACGGCATGGCGCGCCTGCATAGTCTCTTCAAAGACGCCCCGGTGTTGGGCAGTCTCATCAATCCTCGCGCCCAGGGCGGGGATCTCATAGAGGCCGATTTTCACGAACTGGCCCCGCTGCTCAAAGCCGCGCTCGCGCCCAGCGACAATCAAAAAGCGAAATTCGAGAATGACTCCGTCGAACTGGCCGTTATCGCCCAAGGTCTCACCAAAGCCGCCGAGCTACTCGCAGCGCAATTCACCCTCGTCATCACCAACGTGCCCTACCTCGGACGCCGCAAGCAGGACGACGTGCTCAAGGATTACTGCGAGCGCATCCACCCAGAGGCCAAGGCTGATCTTGCCACTTGTTTCATTGAACGATCATTGGCGTTTTGCGCTATCAGTGGTTCAGCAACATTACTGGTGCCGCAAAACTGGTTATTTCTGGGCACATTTGAGCCACTCCGAAAGAAGTTACTCCACAGCGCTGTGTGGAACTTCGTATGTCGGATGGGATCGAAGTCATTTCAGACTCCAATGTATGACTTTGGCGTTGTAATGCACTCATTCACTACAGTAAAGCCAAATCAAGCATCACGTTTGGCCGGATTCGATGTAGGCACGGCGCTATCGCCAGAGGATAAATCACTGGCTCTTCCAGGCTGCCCCATCTCGGTCGTAAACCAGCTCGACCAACTCCGAAACCCTGGCACTGCAATCGTTTTTGAAAAAGCATCACAAATACCACTTCTCTCAAACTATACGGATTCGCATCAAGGAGCACATACCTTTGATGTAAGTCGATTCAGGTTATTTTTTTGGGAAATGGATTCTTGTTTGGCATCGTGGAACTTACATTCGAGTAGTCCATCCGGATTGGTAGAATTCTCAGGATATCACTTTGTCAGCTACAAAAGAGAAGAGGGCAATGAATTTGGGAAAATTATAAAGGAAATTGCAAACAATCCTCAGGAAACAAGGTCAGTCATGTGGAGGGCAGGACATAATGCATGGGGAAAATTGGGAGTGGCCTGCGCTTGGATGGGAACACTACCAGTTTCTCTCTATATCGGTCAGATATTTGATAATAGTGTCGCCGTGATAATTCCAAAGAATCCCGAGCACCTACTGCCAGTTTATTGCTTTTGTTCAAGCCCCAAATACCTGGAAGAAGTTCGGAAGATAAATCAGAAGACCCAAGTTGCAGATAGCACTCTCGTTAAAGTCCCCTTCGACCTGGCGAACTGGCAGAAGGTGGCGGAGGAGGAGTATCCGAACGGATTGCCGAAGCCGTTTTCCAATGATCCAACACAATGGCTCTTCAATAGCCACCCCAGAGGCTCCGATCAACCGTTGCATGTTGCCGTTGCCCGCCTGCTCGGCTACCGCTGGCCGCGCCAGACCGGCAGCA
>JBAQLR010000039.1:0-4249 GCA_049302035.1 Syntrophales bacterium | reverse complement strand
CAGTTGGGCCACGGCGCTCGCAAGCTCTTTCGTCTCGCCCGCCTGTTGCCCACGCAAAGCCGCCACAATCCGGTAATCGCCTTCCAGGGCGAGTGCCCGGTTGGCTCTTGCCAGCTTTTTTAAGGTCGGTGCAAACTCCTCCTGTCGCTTTTCACAATCCTGCCGCTGTCTATCAAGTCCCTCCAGTTCCTTCTCCAACACGGCCAGTATTTCGAGCCAGGCCAGGGCTTGGCGCAGTTTTTCTTTTTGCCCGGCGGCTTCGGACTCCCGGACCTTTTGTCCCGCGAGATCGGCTTGCAACTCCCGCACTTCTTCAGCGCTTAATATCTGGATTCCTTGCAGTTCCACCTGCAAAAGGGCAAGCCTATCCCGTTCTGCCGTGCGTCGTTGATGGACCTGCATGGAGATGCGGCTGTAGATTTCCGTGCCGGTAATCTGTTCCAGAATGTCCCCCCGTTTGCCCGGCGGCGCCAGGAGAAAGGTCGCAAACCCCCCCTGCGCCAGCAGCATGGAGCGGGTAAAGCGCTCAAAATCCATACCGGTGACTTCCGCAATGAATTCACCAACCTGGGTTATCTTTGACTCCAGCACCTTATCGGAATCGGCCGCGGTTATTTCGTGCCTGGCCTGCTGTAACTCACCGTCCGGCCTGTGGCGGGAACGGTGCTGGCTCCAGTGACAACGATAGCGGCCCTTCTGCGTCTCGAAGGTGACCTCGGCAAAACACTCACCCGTCCGGCGCGACATGATTTCGTTACTGCTTTTGGTGACTCTGTCCAACCGCGGCGTCGTACCGTAAAGCCCCAGACAGAGGGCGTCCATAATGGTCGTTTTACCGGCGCCCGTCGGACCGGTAATGGCAAAAATGCCGTTGGACGCATAATCTGGATGGGTAAAATCGATCTGCCATTCGCCCACGAGGGAGTTGAGATTTTTAAACCTGACGCCGAGTATCTTCATATCCTCATCCGGTTATTCCGCTTGGAGGTCAGCTTCGTTAAGAGAGACAATGATTTCCTGATAGGCGCTCAAGAGCGCCTGACACTGCTCCGCCGGGACCTCATGCGCTTCCATGCATCTGTTGAACACATCCATGACGTCCAGGTCATCGAGCGTTTCCGCTACCGCCGTCATGTTCATGGCGCGCTCCAGTACCCGGTTGTTCCTGGTGACGAGAATTTCCAGGTTTGTGTCGGCTACGGCCTCTGCCAAACGTTCAGCCAAGTTGCCGACGATCTCCTCTCCGTCATAGATGATCTCCAGCCAGGCCTTACTGCCCCCGGACTTCAGCGCAGCAATGCCCCGGGCAATGGTCGGCCAGTCCCCCCGCAGGGTCTGCAATTCCTGAAAGCGGGGAACCGGGATGGTGCTGACCTGCGGGGCGCCATCGGAAAACTCTATTATGATCACGATCTTTTCCTGTTCCGCCTCCCCGAAGCCGATAGGCAGGGGAGAGCCGGAGTAACGGATAAAATCCGCTCCGGCCACTTTTTGGGGAATGTGCAGATGGCCCAATGCCAGATAGTCGATGCAGGGGGGGAAAACATCCGTCCTTACCTGTGCCAGGGAACCGATATAGAGCTCGCGCACGCCGTCACTTTCCGTGGTGCGGCTGCCTGCCGTAAAAAGATGCCCCATGCCGACAATCGGCACCGGCTTTTTCAGCCGAGCGCGTTTTGCTTCCGCTGCTTCACAAACCAGGCGGTAATGCGTCCTGATCCCTTCAATGAGTTTGCGCTCTTTGTCTTCCATATTCTCGCCGGCTTCGGAAGTCCGGATATCGCGGTCCCGGAGATAGGGGACGGCGCAGACGATCAGCCGCACCGCACCGTCCGGCCCGGCAAGCAAAAGCACCTCGTCGGCCGGGGTAGGGGAGACAGTTCCCACAACATGGACATTAAGAAATTTCAGGAGTTCCCGGGGCGCATCCAAGAAAGAAGGCGAGTCATGATTGCCGGCAATAACCACCACCTGCCGGTGGGCCGGGGATGCCACGCGGCAGAGGAAACGGTAGTACAGCTCCTGGGCGCGGTTGGTGGGCGTACTGTTGTCGAATATATCGCCTGCCACCAAGAGCACGTCGATATCCTGATCTTCGATCAATCCGGCCAGCCAGTTCAGAAACGCCTCATACTCCGGATAGCGCTTGTGTGTATGCAAGGCGCGGCCTATGTGCCAGTCGGAAGTGTGAAGAATTTTCATGGGGCTCCTCTATCTCCTGAACATTGCGTCTGCATGCGCCCTGGCAATTTCCCGTAATGTGGTGACGCCATCCTGTTTTCTGAAAAAACCAGTACGGTATCCCCGGATTACTCCGGATTACCTAAATTCTTCCCGGGCTGGTCCATGATAAATGTTGTCATGGTCATACCATAAACACTGAGGGAATGTCACCCATACTGTTTTCTGAAAAAACTAGTACGGTGTCCCCCGAATACCCCGAATACCCTCACGTGGTACAAAAGAGGGTACATGCTGAATTTCGCGAAGGAAAAAGTGCTGATCCTAGGTAAGGAGCTATTGCTGATTGTTCTCGCTTGTGTTCTGGACATGGATCAAGCATTGTCCGATTTCGTGCTTGACGCGGCCAGGTTGTTTCCTATGTGCTAACCGCCAAGGCGCAGTAGCGCGACATTCCTTATTCGAGCTTTTTTCTACGGTTTACGTGATTTCCTTGCATTATAACGCACCTGCTTCTCAGCCGCTATTGGCAGCGATGAGGTTTGTTCACGCCATGCAACTGATTCATCGTGGTCAATAAGCTTCAAAAGATTTGCTTCCAGTTTGGCCAGATCCTTCGTCTCACATTCCCAGATGATAACCACATTCCAGCCTTTTTGGCGGAGTTCTTCTTGATTTTTCCTGTCCCGTTCAACGGTCCTTTTGAACTTGGGCAGCCAGTATTCCTGACGGCTGGAGGGCGTTGTTGCACGGGAGCAGCCCTCATGCCTGTGCCAAAAACACCCATGCATAAAAACAACGGCGCGGAGTTTCGGAAGGACGACGTCCGGCTTTCCCGGCAGATCGCTTCTATGCAGGCGAAACCGGAAGCCCAGCTTATGGAGGAGGGAGCGGACCTTCTTTTCAGGGGTGGTATCGATTGAGCGCACGCGACGCATAATGTTGCTTCGTTTTTCGGGGGAAAACGTGTCCACCGCACTATCCCATCGCAAATTTTAGGCTGGGATCGGTCTCGCACTGGTCGATAATGTGGTTGTAGACGTCCACCAACTGGCGGAAGGTCATGGTCCGTTTTGCTTGCTGAAAGACGCTCCATTCATATATGTTGGTGGCAACAAACTGCTCGATTTCCAGGATGTCGATGCGTTCGGCAACGGAGAATCCTTCATGTTTGATCGTTGCCTCGGGCAGGGCGGTCGATATTTTCGCCCCTACCAGATGCTGCATAACGGCGCCGACAACCATCGCGCCAGGGCATTCTCGTTGCCGGGCGAAGGCGGCGTCAATCAGGTCTGACACGATGCTTCTGATAGATTTGGAAGAATCCGCTTTGAGGCTGAAAGGCTTCGATCTGAAAAACTCCCGAACTCGGTCGATCCACCATTCTTCGATGGCGGGAAAATCGAGAAGCTTTTCTTTGGCCAGTTCATTCAGGATATCCACGTAAGCCCGCATATTTTGGATGCTCCCCCGGCTTGTCCTGCCGCCTTCCTCGGCAAGGACCCGGTCGATGCCATGATCGGCAAGTATGGCTTGCACTGCGCCTCTCCCGAGCCCTGCGACCTGTCCTCCTTGCGGGGTGAGGAAATCATTTGCAGAAAAAGGCGGCTTTTGCTCCCTTGCCTTGCGGGACAAGACAAGAACGAGAGAAAGTGGACCTTTGCCGCGGATCTTGTGCTGAGATGCAAACGCCTCAAGGCGCGATTCCAATTTGTTCATGCTCAACCTCCATCCACATATAGGCATCCCTGCCGATCACAGGAAACAAGGGTAGACAACGAAAAAAGGCTAAGCGCCGATCGCGAACTGTCTGGGTGCGCCCTCGACATGCTGAAGCATTTCTTCTGCCAACGGATTTAGATAGTTCCTGGCGATCCAGGCAACTACCGGAACGCACACTGCATCGCCGAACCCGAACAGCGCCTTGTTAAAATCCGCCCGGATGACAAAATCGTCTGCGCCCATCAGTCTAGCGCACTCGCGCGGCGTCAGGAACCGGACTTTAACCAGGCCTCGCCCGGCCTGGATCAATATTTGACGGGCGCTGCCGCCGCGAGGGGTGCGCAGG
>JBAQLR010000038.1:0-33917 GCA_049302035.1 Syntrophales bacterium | reverse complement strand
CCCGCAACCTGGGTGAAGCAGCGCGCCGGATTGCCGAAGGCGCCGCCATGATCCGCACCAAAGGCGAAGCGGGCACGGGCAACGTCGTGGAAGCGGTACGCCACATGCGGGCGATGAACCGGGAAATCCGCCAACTCTCCCAGATGCCCGTTGAGGAAGTGACCGGTTTTGTCAAAGCTAACGGTATTCCCTACGAACTTGCCTTGCAGGTGCGCACCCTGGGCCGTCTGCCCGTCGTCAATTTCGCCGCCGGCGGTATCGCCACCCCGGCAGACGCGGCCCTGATGATGCAGTTAGGCTGCGACGGCGTCTTTGTGGGCTCCGGTATCTTCAAATCGGACAATCCGGCTCTGCGCGCCCGGGCGATCGTCAAGGCCACAGCTTACTTCAACGACCCGATGAAGGTTTTGGAAGCCTCGATGGGCCTGGGCGAGGCCATGCCGGGACTGGAAATATCCGCCATTCCCGCACAACAACTTTTGGCGGGGAGAGGCTGGTAAGGTCTCCACAGCCAAACTATGTCCGTAGTCATTTCTTCCGCAAAAAAACGGGCCGCCGACCATGCCATCGGCGTCCTCAATCTCCAGGGTGGAGTGGTGGAACATCTAGACCATCTGGCACGGCTGGGCGTTGCTTCCAGGCCGGTCAAAGATGCCAAAGAACTTTTCGGCCTGGCGGGCCTGATCATCCCCGGCGGGGAAAGCACCTGCCTTTCTCGGCTGTTGCGCATCTTCAAGCTGGATGAGGCAATCGTCAGCGAGTTTCACCACGGCATGAAGGTCTGGGGAACCTGTGCGGGGGCGATTCTCCTGGCCGGGAAGGTGAAGGGCGAAGCGCCGCACCTGGCACTGATGGATATAGAAATCGAACGCAACAGCTTCGGCGGTCAACTGGACAGTTTTGCCTGTGAAGCCCTGATCCCCGCCGTCGCTCCTTCTCCCTTGCCACTCACCTTCATCCGCGCCCCCAAGATCACTAAGGTCGGTTCCGGGGTGGATATTCTGCTCACCAGGGGTGATTTTATCGCGGCGGCGGAAAGCGCGGCGGTGCTGGTGACTGTTTTCCATCCGGAATTGACGGGCTGTATTGCCTTTCACCGGTATTTCGCCCGCAAATGCGGGCTTACGCCTCTCGATGAAAATCAGGTGCCCGATCTGGACCCCAGCTGGGAACTTCGGAGCTGGACCCGGCTTTCCCGCATCACTCCCTGAACCTAACGTTGCCAATCGGGACATTAGCCATTTACACGCGGAGCTTTTTCCTCGGAATGACCATTTCCTGCGTATAAATCGCTTCGCACTGCGAAGTGTTTTATACGCAGGAAATGGCGGCATTTTGCTTGTTTGCCAAATGCCGCGCTGCTTAAAACCCAAGATTCGCTTGCAAATTCAGCCGAATAAGGGCAATCTATCGCCACCTAACTTGCCATGGCATGGTGTTTGCTTTGAGCTTCCGCGTGTGCTGTATTTGAGGCAGGCTTGGAAGAGAAAGGCGTTTTCGGAGTCGTAATGGTTATGAGAAAGATTGTTGCAGCCGTCTTTCCCGGTCAGGGAGCGCAGAGACCGGGGATGGGGAAGGATTATTGTGCGGAGTTTGCCGTCAGCAGGCAAGCCTATGAAGAGGCGTCGGATGCGCTTGGTTGGGATGTGGCGGAGTTGTGCGCCAGTGAAGATGAACGGCTGAACCTGACGGAATTTACGCAACCTTGCATATTGACAACAGAAATAGCCGCGCTGCGCGGACTCCATTTTCGCTATGGCCTGACCCCTGATGTTTTTGGTGGTCATAGCCTGGGAGAATTTACCGCCCTCGTTGCCGCAGGTATCCTGCATCTGGCGGACGCAGTGAAAATAGTTCACCGCCGCGGGCAGCTAATGCAAAAAGCGGTTCCCGTGGGCATCGGCGGTATGGCGGCGGTTATCTCAACCGACATCGATGTTGCGGCGGTGCATCGTAGTTTGTCCGATTTGCCCATAGATGTGGCTAATGCCAACTCGGCCCATCAGGTCGTTGTCAGTGGCCATTTGAGCGCCCTGCCGGAAGCGGAAAAACGGTTGCGCGAGCATTTCCAGGACGACAAGGATTTTCGTTTTGTGCCTCTAACCGTGAGCGCTCCCTTTCACAGCCGGTTTATGAAACCGATAGAGGCAGCTTTTGCCGAAACATTGCACGAGCAGGAAGCAAAGCTGGCGGCGGCTTCAGGGACGCAGGTTACTTCGAACTTTACCGGTAAATTTCACGCCGCTTCGCCCGGCGCCATTATTCATGGTTTAGTTTCTCAACTCAGCAACACGGTGCGCTGGGTGGAGAACATGCGGTGCCTGGCAGAACGAGCCGATATTATATATGAGATTGGCCCCAGCCGTCCGCTACGTGACTTTTTTAAGAGCATCTCGCTTGATTGCCAATCAATAACGAGTTTGGCAACGGCCGAGCGTGCTCTTTGCGGACACAACTGAGCACCGTTTTGAAACAGGCAAGGAGATAAAAATATGGATTTCAATCTTACCGACAATCAGCAAATGTATGTGGACACGGTGCGGAAATTTGTAAAGAACGATATTCTTCCGCAGGTATTGAACATGGACAAGGAACACGTCTTTCCCTGGACACTTATCCAAAAAGCCTGGGACCTGGGTGTTTTAAATCTCTCTTTTCCGGAGTCGGTCAAAGGGTATGAAGTCGATGTAGTTTCCACGGCCTTGATTATCAAGGAACTATCCTATGGCGATACTGGCCTTTCCACTTCTGCGATGTGCAACGATCTGGCCAACATCGTTATCGTGCAGCAGGGGACTGAGGAACAGCAAGAGGCTTTCCTGGGGCCTTTCGTTGAAGCGCCGCTGTTGGCCTCGTTCTGCCTGACGGAACCGGGCGCGGGGTCGGATAATCTCGCTATGACCAGCTTCATACAGAAAAGAGATGATGGCAAATACATCCTAAACGGGGCAAAATGCTTTATTACCAATGCCTCTCTCGCTTCCCAGTTTACCGTATTTTGCAAGGTGGGCAAGCCGACCAGTCAACTGCTTGCCTGCGTTATTGTGCCGGTTCCGCATGTCTTGCCTCCGGAAGATAAGAATTGCATCCCCATCGGCAAAGAAATTATTTTACCCACCGGTGGCCGGATCGTCATTGGCAAACCGGAAGATAAGTTGGGGCAACACCTTTCCAATACCGCCACTGTCACATTCGAGGATGTGGTGATTGAGCCTGGCCAGATCATCGGGGACCGCAGGAAGGGTTTTTCCTACGTGGTTGATGTGCTGGATTTTGCCCGGCCCATGGTGGCCGCTATCGGGGTGGGGCTTGCCCGCCGCGCCTGGGACGTGACGCTAGCCTATACCAAGGAGCGACGTCAGTTCGGGCAGCGTCTTTGCGATTTACCGATCGTCAGCGATACCTTGGTCCAGATGTGGAAAAAAGTGGAACTAGCCGAGTTGGCCCTGATGAAAGCTGCCGTCAAGGTCCAGGAAAAGGCTCCCGACCGTGGCCTTTACGCCTCCCTGGCTAAGAACAGCGCGGCCGAGGCTGCACTGTTCTGTGCCAACGAGGGGCTTCATCTCCACGGTGGCTACGGCTTCATGGCCGAGTACGAGATTTCGAAATTGGTGCGGGATGCTCACGTTATCGACATTTACGAAGGCACGCGGGAAGTGCAAAACATGATCATGGGACGGGAATTAATATAACATGATATATCTGCACGGCCTCGGCCATTTTTACCCCGAGAATATCATTACCAACCGCTTTCTGGAAGACTTGGACATAGGCACCAATGAAGAGTGGATTGTGGAAAGGGTGGGCATTGATACGCGCCGCACCGTTCTTCCCCTCGATTACATAAGGACTACCAAAAACCGGGATATTCGTGCCGCCTTTGAGGCTGCTTTGTACAATAATATTCAGACCGGGGCGGCCGCGGCTCGCATGGCCTTGCAGCGGGCCGGACTTAAATCCCAGGACATTGGCCTGGTTATTTCCGGCAGTTGTTCGCCTGATAATTTGACGCCTGCCGAAGCGGCTACGATTGCCGCCGAACTGGAAATAGAGGCCCCCTGCCTGGATATCAATTCCGCATGCAGCACCTTCGGGATGCAGATTAACTTTCTCAATAATATGAGACCGGAAGCACTGCCGCCTTACGTGCTGGTGGTAAATCCCGAAAACACAACGCGCAGTGTAAATTACGCTGATCGTAATACGGCGGTGTTATTTGGAGACGGGAGTTCTGCGGCGGTTGTCTCTGCGACCGTGCCTTCTCAAAAGACCTTTACCGCTTGTTTTTGCGGTTCCAACCCATCTGCCTGGGAAAAAGTCAGCATTCCCCGGCTGGGCTACTTTCAGCAAGATGGCAACGCGGTACAACGCTTTGCCATTCGCAAGGCTACTGAATCTCTGCTGGCGCTCAAGGCGTTATCCTCCGTCCCGGACCAGTATTTTAAATTTGTCGGCCATCAAGCCAACCTTAGCATGCTTAGCACCGTTTGCGAACGTGCCGGCATTGCCAGGGAAAATCACTGGTACAATGTCACGCAGTATGGCAATACCGGGAGTTCCGGCGCTCCGGCGGTTATCAGCCAGTATTGGGACGATCTGCAGCCTGGCCATCAGGTGGCGATTGCCCTGGTGGGCGCCGGACTTACCTGGACACACATGCTACTCAACGTGGAGTGATAAAAATGGACTATAAAGAATTCATGGCCTGCAACCAATTTACCCGTGAGGAGTTGGTTGCCTTTGCTTATGGCAGGTTGGTGCAGGATCGGCCAGCAGGCTTCGACGGGCGCTTGCCTGCCCCCCCCTTTCTCATGGTGGACCGGGTGCTCTCCATAACAAGCAATGGGCGGCAGGGAAAAATCATTGCGGAGCAGGATGTAAGTTTTGATGCCTGGTATTTCCAGTGTCATATGCCCGGCGATCCGGTGCATCCCGGTTGTCTTTGCGTCGATGCCATCTGGCAATTGTTGGGATTTTATTGTATATGGCGCGGCGCTCTCGGCGCGGGCAGGGCTTTGGGTTGTAATGAAGTTTTTTTCAACGGCCAGATCCGTCCTTTTAACAAGTGTGTGCGTTACGAAATCAGTATCAAGCGCTTTTCCCAACTGAAGGTCTCCGGCGCTTCCGTCGTGATCGGCGACGCGCAGGTTTATGTGGATGACGAACATATTATCGATGTGACTAATGCCCGTAGTGGTGTTTTTCAGGGGATTGTCTATCCGGATTATCCGCTTCATTCCCCTCATGCCACGGGCGGACAAATGAAGGGGGACTCATAATGGAAAAACCTGTAGCCATCGTTACTGGCGGCGGTAGGGGAATTGGGGCTGCCTGCTGCCGCGCCCTGGCCAAGGAGGGCTTTCGGGTGGGAATCCACTACCGCAATAGCCATGAAGAAGCCAGGCATCTTTTGGCGGAGATAGGCGATGGTTTTCTGCTGTCAGCGGATCTGGCGGATGTCGAACAGGTGGATAAAATGCTGCTTGACCTGAAAGAGCAGGCGCCTGATGTGAGTGTGCTGGTGAACAATGCGGGGCTCGCTATAAATGCCGACATCAACTCCATGAAGCTAGATCAGTTTGATGCTCAGCGAGCCCTGACAAGGGGCGTTTGGTACCTGACTAAAAGAATTCTCCGGTTATTTATGCTGCGGAAGAACAGCGGTCGTATAATAAACATTTCCAGTATTGTGGGACATACGGGCAATGCCGGACAAATTCCCTACGCCATGGAAAAAGCTGCTCTGGACGCTTTCAGCAAATCATTGTCACGGGAGTTAAAAGGACGCAACATCCTGGTTAATTCTGTGGCCCCCGGATTTATCGAAACGGACATGACGGAAACCCTGCCGGACGAAATAAGGGCGCAATTCTTGGCTAACATTCCTCTGGGCCGGATGGGCTTGCCTCAGGAGGTGGCTGAAGTGGTGGTATTTCTCGCTACCAAAGGCACCTATATTACAGGCAGCATCTTGCATGTGAATGGAGGCCTCTATGGTGGCTGATCGCGAAATGCGGGAGCTCATCCTGAAAAGTGTCCCCCAGCAGCATCCCTTTCGCTTCATTGATGAGATCGGCTTGCTGAATGAGAAGAGCATTGTTGGCAGTTACCGTTTCCAGACGGATGAGTATTTTTATAAGGGGCATTTCCCCGGCCGTCCGATCACGCCGGGTGTGCTGCTCATCGAGACCATGGCACAGACCGGGGTCGTGGCCTTGGGGCTCTATCTTACCATGCTGGAAGGCAAGCGGTCGCTCGAAGAAACACTTAAAAT
This sequence comes from Syntrophales bacterium, assembly GCA_049302035.1. Lineage (GTDB taxonomy): Bacteria > Desulfobacterota > Syntrophia > Syntrophales > JACQWR01 > JAPLJV01. The sequence goes on along the minus strand of JBAQLR010000038.1, from coordinate 27,643 downwards.
GATCACGCTTTTTACTCTTGCCGAACAAGTGGAGTTTATGGGCATCGTTCTGCCTGGGGAAAGGGTTATTGTCCGCGGAGAGAAGGTATATTTTCGCCGGGGAAGCTTAAAGACAAAGGTAACGATGGAAAGAGAAAACGGAGAGTTAGTTTGCTCCGGTATTTTAGCAGGAACGGGGGTGACGATAAATGAGAACTAGAGTCGTCGTGACAGGGATGGGGGTTGTCGCGCCCAATGGCCACGGTCTTAATAATTATGAGATGGCCCTGAGAGACGGGCGCTCGGGCATTCGCTTTATTCCAGAGCTGCAAGAACTTAATTTTGGTTGCCAGGTAGGTGGCGTTCCCCAGGATTTTGATGCGCTCTGCCGCCAATACATGACGGAAGAGCAGATGCTGTCTATCAATGATAATATCGGTTACGCATCGGTTGCGGCTTTAGATGCCTGGACTGATGCCGGTTTCAAGGTGCCCGATGCCGTCACCGATGTAGTCGATTGGGATACGGGGGCCATTGTCGGCTCCGGGATCGGCGGCATGCAAACCATTGCCGAAACGGTGGTCCCGATGGTGAACGAGGGAAAGGTGCGCCGCATGGGCAGCAGCATTGTGGAGAGGGTCATGAGCAGCGCGCCCAGCGCCCGCGTCGCCGGCTTGCTGGCACTGGGCAACCAGGTAACTTCCAATTCCTCTGCCTGCAGCACCGGCAACGAAGCCATCATAGAAGGAACGTTAAGGATTCGTTCGGGGTTGGCCAAGCGCATGTTGGCAGGTGGCAGTGAAGGATCATCGCCTTACATATGGGCGGGATTTGACGCCATGCGCGTGATTGCCCGTAAGTATAACGATCAGCCGGAACAGGCCTCTCGTCCCATGAGCGCTTCGGCCAACGGTTTTGTGCCTGGTTCCGGAAGCGCCGTACTCGTCCTGGAAGATTTAGAGACGGCTCTGGCTCGTGGAGCACGTATCTATGCGGAAATTCAGGGAGGATATGTGAACTGTGGTGGTCACAGACAAGGAGGGTCCATGACAGCGCCCAATCCGACAGGAGTCAAGCGCTGCATAAATGGCGCTATTGCTGATGCCGGGATCGATCCTGACGCCATAGATGCCATAAACGGCCATTTGACTGCGACATTTGCCGATCCGTATGAAGTCCATAATTGGGCTTCCGCCCTGGGGCGCGGACCGATAGATTTTCCCTACATCAATTCCACCAAATCAATGATTGGTCATTGTCTGGGCGCGGCGGGCGCAATTGAGTGCGTGGCAGTCGTTCTGCAATTATACAGGGGCTTTATCCATCCTTCCCTCAATTGCGAAGATTTGCATCCCGATCTGACAGCTTTTGCTGCCAAGATTCCCCAGCGCGTGCTGGAAATGCCTGACTTAAAAATTATTGCCAAGGCCGGATTCGGTTTCGGCGATGTTAATAGCTGTCTCATATTTAGAAAATGGGAATCATAGTAAAGTGTTGAGATAGCCGAAAAAGGTTCTCACAAAAAAACAATAAACTTTTAAAAAGGAGCTGCAAATGGAAGAACAGAAAGTTTACGATGAGTTTATGAACATTATCAGGGTGTATGCAAAAGACACCGCGTTAGTCGAAAAGGCAACCAAAGAGACACATATTCTGAATGACCTCAAGGTTAACTCCGCCCGCTTGGTGGATATTATCATAAAATGTGAGGATGTTTTTGGCATAGAAATAGATGACGACGATGCCGACAAGATAAGAACGATCGGCGATGCCATCGAAATTATCAAAAGTAAGGCGGCATAAGCGTGGGTTCCAAAGATAAATTTTATCTGCAGTTGCAGTACTGCTTGGGGCGAGTGGCGATATTGTTTATGGCGCCTTTAGTCTATTTGCTGGTGCGACTTTTCGGATATAGAGTAAGAGAGTTGAAAGCAATTCGCCGGGAATGCGCCCGGTTGTTCAAAGAGCACCGTGGCCCCTGGATAATTTGCTCCAATCATCTGACGAATATCGATTCGGTTATCCTGGAATATGCCATGGTTCCCATGTTTACGTACATGAGGAATTTCCACCTTCTCCCCTGGAATCTTCCGGAACGGGCAAACTTTCAACGCAGTCTCTTTTCCACCTTTATGTGTTACATAATGAAATGTATCCCCGTTAGTCGCGGTGGCGATCGAGAGGAAATGAAACGAGTTATCGAAAAGTGCGTTTACATACTACGGCGCCGACAGCCATTGTTAATGTTTCCCGAAGGTGGCCGTTCACGCACGGGCAAGGTGGATGTGGAAGGTTTTTCCTATGGTGTGGGACGTTTCATAAGCGGCGAAGAGGATTGCCGAGTCTTATGTGTTTACCTGCGCGGCGACAGTCAGGAAAACTTCAGCCTTATCCCACGGCTCGGCGAACGTTTTACGATGTTAGTAGATGTATTGGTGCCGCAAAGAACCGACCTGACCGGTTTGAGAGCGCAACGATATTACGCTGAGCAGATTATAAAACGCTTGGCCCAAATGGAGGAAACCTATTATACGGCGCGTCGGCAATGACATCGTGGACTTGAATCATGCCCAAACGACGCCCAAGAGCAGAGATACGCGGTTTTTGGAACGCGTCTTCTCCCCTGAGGAAAAAGATATTCTTCAGGCCGACAGTCAACCGGAAGCCATGCTATGGGCTCTATGGACGGGTAAGGAAGCTGCTTACAAGGTGCTGCAGAAAGAGCGGGGGGAGGGGATTCCCTCTACACCAAGGCTCTATAGCGTGCAGTTCACAGAGGAATCGCCCCCGGAAAGTGGAAGCTTGCCGCCTTTCGGGGAACGCCTGTTCACGGGAATAGTCTCGACACCAGCAGGTAAAATTTTCCTGTCAACGCTCCTTGCCTCCAAGTATGTACATACTATTGCCACTTCTTCCCTTCCGACCGCCGACGTTGTGTGGGAAGTGGAGCGGATGCCCGGTGAGCAACCAACGCCCTCGGAGGAATCCGCATTTGTTCGCGCTGCCGCAATAAATTATCTTGCCCGCCACCTGTCTGTCACACCGGCTGATCTTGAAATCATCCGCCACCGTGGTATGCACGGTTTGGATCCGCCTCGGGTTTATTTACATGGGCAAGAGGCGGCAGTAGATATCAGCTTAAGTCATGACGGCGCCTATGCTGCTTACGCCTTTGGCTTGGCATTATAAATGCGATAAAGCTTGACAGGAACTTCATCTCTGCATTAGCCTGCGGTGCAGATGCGTAAATTTAGTTAGTTAGCGCCCGGTGGCTTAAGAGCTTCTTCGGGAGCATTTTGAAGGAGGAGTCCCATGATGCAGCAAGAAAAAAGCAATCCCCTGAAAATCCAAGATAATACATTGCGAGATGGCCACCAATCCATCTTTGCCACTCGCATGAAGACGGAAGATATGATCCCCCTTGCCGAACAGATGGACGAGGCAGGTTTCTGGGCCGTAGAGGTCTGGGGCGGGGCGACCTTTGATACCATGCACCGCTTTCTTGAGGAAGACCCCTGGGAAAGGCCCAAGACACTGAAACGCTATATCAAGAAAACCCCCTTTTCCATGCTGCTCCGCGGTCAGAACCTGGTAGGGTATCGCAATTACCCTGACGATGTTGCCAAAGCTTTTGTGGACAAGGCCTGTGAAATCGGCATCGACGTCTTTCGCATCTTCGATGCGTTGAACGATCTTCGCAACTTTAATCCTTGCATGGAAAGGGTTAAGGCCAACGGCAAGAAAGTAGAGGCATCGGTCTGCTATTCCCTGACGGAACGTCGCCTGGGTGGAGATGTTTACAATCTGGCCTATTTCATCGACAAATGCCGGGAATTGGAAAGCATGGGGGCCGATACTATCTGCATCAAGGATATGGCCGGTATTTTATCGCCCTATGACGCCTATGACCTTATCACTGCCCTGAAAAAGGTTATTCATGTGCCTTTACACCTCCACACCCACTACACCAGCGGGATGGCCTCGATGACCTACCTGAAGGCCGTCGAAGCCGGTGTCGATATCGTGGACACTTGCCTTGCCCCCTTTGCGTTGCGCACCTCCATGCCGGCAATAGAGCCTTTGGTGGTGGCCCTGCAGGGAACCGACCGGGACACGGGGTTAGACCTGAAGAAGCTTTTAGCCATGGGAAACCTTTTGGAGGCGATAGCACCCAAATACAGCGATTTTCTTTCCTCCAACACGGTATCAGTAATTGATACCGGCGTACTGGCCCACCAGATTCCCGGTGGGATGATATCCAATCTGGAAAGTCAATTAAAGGAAATGAACGCCCTTGACCGGCTCCCGGAGGTGTACGAAGAAATTCCCCGCACCCGCCGGGAGGCAGGCACTGTGCCCCTGGTCACTCCTACGTCTCAGATCGTGGGCGTACAGGCCGTCATGAATGTTCTCTACGGGAGATATAAGATGGCGACCACGCAATTCAAGGATTTGCTCTTCGGTCTCTATGGTCAGACCCCCACGGCAGTTGATCCTGATGTGCAGCAAAAGGTGCTGAAGGGATACAGGAAGGGACAGACGCCGATTACGGGAAGGCCTGCGGATTACATCGCTCCCGAGCTGGAAGAGGCAAGAAAAAAAATCGGCGACTTGGCAAGGACGGAGGAGGATCTCCTCACATATGCCCTGTATCCCGCGACGGGGGAAGAATTTTTAAAAAGGAAATACGGGTGGAAGGATAAAGAGTAACACTTTTTACCGATATTTAAGCTATCGTTATTAACATGCCGTTCTGCAATAAGAATACGAGGTGGGGCCCAATGAAAAAACCCGTGGCGTTTGCCGCCTTCATCCTTCTCTTTCTGTTGAGCACTGATCTTACGGCGGAAAATTATACCGTTAAAGGCGAGATGGAATCGACCATCCGGTATGAACTTCAGCACCAAATCACTGCCGGCGATGGCATGAAACAAATGTCTCTCAGCTTTGTGATGCCCCAAAATTTTCATTCTCCTACCTATAACCAGGAGATCAGCGACTTTAAACTCATTTTCAAACCGGAGCCGCAGACGCAAAAAACCAGTCTGGACGCACGGGGCAATCGCCTTCTCATGGCCACCTGGACAAAAATCCCCCCCTTTGTGGACGTCGCCCTTTCCTGCAACATCCTCAATCGGACAAGCTTGAAAACTTTGGAGACGCAAGCGCCTTTTCCCCTCGCGGAACCGGAGCGGGCGGTGCGGGAATATCTTAAGCCCACCGAGCAGGTACAGTCCGATGATCCTCGTCTGCGGGCCTTGGCCGCTAAGCTTACCGTCGATGTAAAAACTGAATTCGACGCTTTGCAGCGCGTCATTTCCTGGGTTGTGGATCATGTGCATTACATAAATCCACCCTCCCAATACGATGCGCTGTATTCTCTGGAATCGGGTAAAGGAAATTGCCAAAACTTTTCTCATTTGAGTGCGGCCTTGCTGCGAGCCTTGGGTATTCCCGTGCGTATCGTCAACGGCATTACCCTTAATCAGCCCTTTGATATTGCCTGGGCAAAGGGTACGTTAACCTTTAAGATGGGGCAGGGACGTCATTCCTGGATTGAGGTTTGGTTTCCCGATCAAGGTTGGGTGCCTTGTGATCCGCAAAATACCCAGATGTTTGTCTCGAATCGTTTTGTCCGTGTGGAAGTTGGGATAGACAACAACGAAACGAAGAATGACGGCCTTTTACGCTGGGCGCAAAATCGCGAGGCACAGGCAAAACCCCGGCTCCAGGAGACTGTTAATGCTGATTTTTCCCACGATTTGGTAAAGGTCACGGGAGATCGCGAAGGATACGGACCTAAGAATGCGCTTCTTTCCCCCCTTATCAAGGCCCCGTTCCGGCAAGCAGCCCTTCCGTCCCCCACCCCTACCACGCCTCCGCCCCCACCTCCCACTCCCACTCCTACTCCCACTCCCACTCCCACTCCCACTCCTACTCCCACTCCTACTCCCACTCCCACTCCCACTCCCACTCCTACTCCTACTCCTACTCCCACTCCGGTTCCCCCGGCAATCAAGGATAAAACGGAACTTACCTTCGCACTGCCCATTATCCTTGGCAATCTGGAATTTCCCGAGGATGTGGATTTTGCCTTTCCGCGAACTGCTCAAACTACCGATAACGGACAATTCGAGATGTCGCGCAATTTTCTCGTTGAGACAGCCGAATACGTCACGACTAAGTTAACCCAATTTGCCCAGACGGTAGTCCTGTCCAAACCGCTATTGCTGAAGAAAATCGGCTTGGCCTTGCACAACTTCGGTGGCGAAGGGTTGCTGTGGGTGGAAATATACCAGGATAAAGAGGGGAAACCGGGTTTGCCGATTGCGACCAGCGATTTTCTGAATGTGGAACAACTATCCCTTAAACCGGGATACCGCTGGACGGATTTTCTTTTCAGCGGTGAATCCCTGACCCTCATGCCGGGAAATTACTGGATAGCGTTAGGATTTACCGGCAGTCCGATCACCAACTGGTTTTACACCTACGGTAAACCCGTGGGACCGGCCGATGGCACCCGTTATAAAAATATCTTTGCTGAGGACTGGAGCGGCGCTCTGAACTATGAATTTAATTATCGGTTGGCGGGGTTAACAACCAAATGAAACTGCCGAAGCTGACAATAAATACAAAACTGCTTTTGAGCTACCTGAGCATGGCCCTGTTGACACTGGTGCTAAGCGGTTATGCGGTTCTCAGTTTGCAAAATCTCAGTAGATTGGCCTTTGATATCACTAATCAAGACTATTTAGTCCTGGATAGCAGCAAGCAGATGCTGGATACCCTGCAGGCCCAGGAAAACACGGGAAAAAAGGCCCTGATATTCAAAGATCCATTGTTGGAAAAAATATTTTGGACCAGAGGACAGGAGTTCAAAGCAGGCATCGCCAATATCAAGAAACACAAAATCACTGCTTTAAATGTTACCCTGGCCCGCTTATCCGAGCTCCAGGAGCAATACCAGGCCCTTTTCCTGAAAGAGTGGTCTCTGGCCCAGACAGGCTATACGGTGGGGGCAGGGCTGCTCTCAGAACAGGAGGGCAAGCAAATTCTTGACGAGATGGTCCGAGGGGTGCGCAACATCGGAAAAAGGGCGGAAGGTGAGATCAACCGCAATGTAAGGCTCTTCAAAGACCAAAGCATGAAGGCTTTCCGGATCACCATTGCCTTAAGTGTCATCAGCTTGATTTTCGGGATTACCCTCGCCATATTGCTGGCCTACAATATTGCCCGCCCGCTGAAAAAACTGGAAAAGGCGACGGCGCTTATTGCCGAAGGTAAATTCAACAATGATCTTAACATGAACCGCGGTGATTCGATCGGCCGTTTGGCCCGTGCCTTCATTGTCATGGCCGACCGTCTCAAGGCGCTGGAAGCAACCCACCGTGACGCCAGTCCTCTAACCGGGCTTCCCGGCAACCTGGCGATTGAAAATCACCTCAAAGAACGTCTGGCAGCGAAAAGGCCTTTTTCCTTGTGCTATTTAGATCTTGATAATTTCAAGCCTTTTGCCGATCATTACGGGTACGCCTGGGGCAGTGAAGTGATTAAAGAAATGGGGCAGATCATCAGGCAGGCCGTGCAGAACCAGGACAGAGCGGAAGTTTTTATCGGCCACATCGGCGGGGATGATTTTGTGTTGATTGCAGAACCGGAGCGGGCCGAGGAGATATGCCAGCGCGTTTTGCAAGAGTTCAACTGTCGAAGGTTGAACTTCTATGCCGAGGAAGACCGGCAACGGGGCTTTTTTACCGGATACGACCGTAGTGGCAGCCTGTGCGATTTTCCTCTTATTACCATCACCATTGCAATCGTAAGTGATGACGGCAGCCGTTTTCGCGATCCTCTGAAAATGGCGGAAATGGCTGCCAAATCAAAGGAATATGCCAAATCCTTGCCAGGCAGCAACTATGTTAAACTGGAAGAAATTGAGCACCTGCTACAAAATGTGGGAAACACCAGCCAGACAACATGCTCGTAACTATTGGCGATTATTATGACTACCTGAACAATCTAACTTGGTGAGTATCGCATAATGGATACAAAAGTAGGAATCGTAGTTGTTTGTCTGGTGGTTACGATAAGCGCCTGTGTCCTGTCCCGGTCACCGGTTGCCGAACCGAACAATCCTCCGCAAATGTCGCCTTTGCTTACCCCTCCTGCCTACAAGGCCTCTTTTTTTAGCCGGCAGGAGCCACAAAAAGAAGAGCAGCTTTTCTACGAGGGCTTGTTGCTGCTTTTTGATCCGACCCAGGAGGACCCCCGTGCTGCCCAAAGTATGCTGGGAAGCCTGCTCAGCGCCTATCCGGGGGGCAAGTGGCATGATGCCGCTGCGGGAGTGCTCGGCTTGCTGAAAGAGCGGGATGATTGCCGCCATCGCCTGGCCACGGCGGATAAGAACATCAGTCGTTTTACGGTGGAGATCGATAAAGCCCGGCAGCAGAATGAGCAGCTGCAACAGGATATCCGCTTGCTTAATGAGAAATGCCGGGCGGAAGCAGGCGCCCTGCAACAGGAAAATGAGCAATTGAAAAAAGACCTGCAGCTCTTGCAAAGGTTAGAGATACAATTAAACACGCGAGAAAAGGAGAAGCGCTGAAGGCCATACCGTGGGGATGGGTTATTTCCGGTTATTGATCAAGGCCTGCAAATGCATTGCTATTTCTTCTTTTGATCTCAGGCCCACCAGTCTCTCGCTTTCTTCGCCAGCCTTGAAGAGAAGCATGGTAGGAATGCTGTTTACCTTGTATTGAGAAGCGGTGCCCGGATTTTCATCCACATTGAGCTTGGCTACCTTGACCGTGCCTGCGTACTGTGCCGCTAGTTCCTTGATGAGCGGTTCCGCCTGGCGACAGGGACCGCACCAGGGCGCCCAGCAATCCAACAGGACAAGCCCCGGGTACGACAATACTTCGTCGGCGAAAGTGGCGTCATTGATATCGAGGGGCGTTGACGAGGCTTCAGGGATGACCAGCGGCGCCGCACAATGTCCGCAGAGGGGGCGATCATGGAAACGGCTCTCCGGCATGCGGTTTTTTGTGCCGCATTTCAGGCACCTGATAATTATTTCGTCAAGGTACGCGTGGCAATGACCGCAAGATGGACGATCATGAATGCGTGCTGCGGGTATACGGTTTTTTGTGCCACAATGTTGACATCGGACGACCATGTTTTCCTCGGCCATGCCATTCCCCCCAGGATAATGTCAAGTTAAAAGGTAAGCTTATCTGGAAGGTGTTTTACCATACTTGTTGATGATTTTATAGTACAATAATTCTGGAATTGTTGGAGGGGCAGACATGCAGAAAGCGGCAATACACTCAAACCTAGATGATCCCGGATTAAGAGCCTATCGTAACTGCATTTTACAGCGCGCCGCCAGGATAAGGGCCAAGGAAAGCAAACTATTGGCAGGGCTAAAATCGCTCGAACAATTAGCCGTGGGGCACCTGCACTATGGCCTGCACCGTTCGGCGACGCATTGGGTGTTGCGTGAATGGGCGCCCGCAGCGACAGGTATTTTTCTGATCGGCGCCTTTTCCGCCTGGCAGGAGAAAGCGGAGTTTGCCTTTCGGCCGCAAAAAGACGGCAATTGGCTACTGGAAGTGCCTCTTGACATCATTGGGCATGGGGATTTGTATAAACTTTATACCCACTGGGAGGGAGGAGCAGGCGAGCGGGTTTCCGCCTGGGCTACGCGGGTGATTCAGGATCCAGATACCATGATCTTTTCCGGACAAGTCTGGGATCCACCGGTTCCCTACCACTGGCGAAAACCCGACTTTGTGCGCGGCGCAGCCCCGCCGTTCATCTATGAAGCCCATGTGGGCATGGCCACGGAAGCATACCGGGTAGGCACCTATGACGAGTTTCGCCGGCTGGTTTTGCCCCGTATTGTCCAGGCGGGCTACAATACGCTGCAACTGATGGCCATCCAGGAACACCCCTATTATGGTTCCTTCGGCTACCATGTTTCCAGCTTTTTTGCCGCCTCCTCACGCTTCGGCACACCGGAGGATTTGAAAGCCCTGATTGACGATGCCCACCAAGCCGGGATTGCGGTGATTATGGATTTGGTGCACTCCCACGCGGCAAAAAATGAAACGGAAGGGCTGGGCAGGTATGATGGCTCGACCTATCAGTTCTTTCATGAAGGTTCCCGGCGGGAACATCTCGCCTGGGATTCCCTGTGCTTCGACTACGGCAAGGACCAAGTCCTCCATTTCCTGCTGTCCAACTGTGCCTACTGGCTGGGGGAATATAAATTTGATGGTTTCCGCTTCGACGGCATTACCAGCATGCTCTATTTTGATCACGGCCTCGGAAAAAAGTTTACAAATTACGCCATGTATTATGACGGGAACCAGGATGAGGACGCCCTGACATACCTGACCCTTGCCAATAAACTGATCCACGAGCTCCGGCCGGACGCCCTTGCCATCGCGGAAGATGTGAGCGGGATGCCCGGCCTTGCCGTCCCCGTTGCTGAGGGCGGTTACGGTTTTGATTACCGGTTGGCAATGGGAACGCCGGACTATTGGATAAAAATTATCAAGGAACGGTCCGATGAGCAATGGAGTGTAACCGAGATGTTCCATGAACTCACCAACCGCCGCGCCGGGGAAAAAACCATCGACTATGCCGAATCCCACGACCAGGCGTTGGTAGGGGATCAAACCATCATCTTTCGCCTGCTGGGAAAAGAGATGTACGGGCGGATGGGGAAACAAGTTCCGAGCCCGATCATTGACCGCGGTCTGGCACTGCATAAAATGATTCGCCTGATGACCATTGCTACCGCCGGTGGGGGCTATCTGAACTTCATGGGAAACGAGTTCGGTCATCCCGAATGGATTGATTTTCCCCGGGAGGGCAACGGCTGGTCTTACCACTATGCCCGGCGTCAGTGGCATTTGGTGGAGGATGACAATTTGCGGTATCATTTTCTTGCCGATTTCGATCGGGCGATGCTTGACTTGATCAAACAGTCAGGCTGCCTTCACCTTTCCCAGCCGTTATACCGGCATGGAAACGAACTAGATCAGGTACTGGCGTTTACAAGGGATAACCTGTTGTTTGTTTTCAATTTTCATCCGACCAGGTCTTTCACGGATTACGGCATACCGGCGCCATCCGGCCAATACCAGGTAGCCCTTGCTACCGATGATTTCCGCTTCGGAGGTTTTGCACGGGCAGACCAAACCATGATCTACGCAACCCACGGTTCTGCCGATCTGGCCGCAGGCGGACTGGCGCAACTGAAACTGTATCTTCCCAGCCGCACGGCAGTCGTGTTAAAAAAGTTGAAGTAGAAGGCATTCGTTTTTCCATGTCAGAGAACGAATTTTATGTAAAAATCTTTCACAGCAAGGGATAGCACGTTGCTTTCTGGCCGCCTCTTTGCTATGAAGGCGACAGTCAAGGTAATTGCTGGAGAAACGAAATGCCCGACCGGATAGAGATTGGGGTGAAAACAGGGATCAGGGACGCCCTGGGAGAAAAGATCAGGCGCCGGATTATCGAACACCTGCACATACCCGTGGACGTCTTGCAGACCATTGAGGTCTTCACTATTGAAGACGGCTTGACCGGAGACGAGCTTTACGCGGCGGCGCACGGCCCCTTTTCTGATCCCATTATCCATGATTTTGCCGTCAACCAGCCTCTGGCCCGGCGCTTCGACTGGCTGATTGAGGTAGGTTTCCGTCCCGGTGTCACCGACAACGTGGGGAAGACGGCCCGGGAGGCTTTGGCCCTGCTTTTGGGCAAAGAGCCGGGTGCAACGCCGCCCGTTTATACTTCCCGGCAATACGCCCTCACCGGTTCTCTCGGGAAACCGGAAGCAATGAAGATCGCCACCAGCCTGCTTGCCAATGAGCTCATCGAACACTACGAAATTATCGACGGCTGCAATTGGAACCATGAACAGGGGATGACCCCCTACGTGCCCCGCGTCGCCGGGAGCAACCACCCCCTGACGGCCACAATCGATCTGGATGTGGACGAGGAGACGCTATTGCAGATCAGCCGCACCGGGGTTCTGGCCTTGAATCTCCCGGAAATGCTCGCCATCCGCAACTACTTTGAGAGAGACGATGTCCGGCAAGGCAGGGATAAAGTCGGTCTGACCGCGAAGATTACCGATGCGGAACTGGAGTGCCTGGCCCAGACATGGTCCGAACACTGCAAGCACAAGATTTTCAGCAGCCTGATCACCTATGAGGACGGGGCAGGCAAAACACTCCGGATCGATTCCCTCTTTTCCACCTACATCAAGGGGGCCACGCGGGAGGTCCGGGCCAGCCTGGGGGAGCAGGACTGGTGCCTTTCCGTTTTCACCGATAATGCCGGCATTATTAAATTTGACGCGGCACATAATCTGGTTTTCAAGGTGGAAACCCACAATTCCCCTTCCGCTTTAGATCCTTACGGCGGCGCTCTTACGGGGATAGTGGGCGTCAACCGGGACCCCTTCGGCACGGGCCGGGGGGCAAGACTCATCTTTAATACCGATGTTTTCTGCTTTGCCCCGCCCGATTACGATCAGCCGCTGCCGCCGCGGCTGCTTCATCCCCGGCGGATTTACGAAGGAGTGCGGGAAGGCGTGGAGCACGGCGGCAACAAGAGCGGCGTCCCCACCGTCAACGGCTGCCTCGTTTTTGACGAACGTTACCTGGGCAAGCCGCTGGTTTATTGCGGCACGGGGGGGATCATGCCCGCCTGCCTCCATGGCGAGCCCACACACACCAAGACCATTCTGCCTGGCGACCTCGTCGTCATGACGGGCGGCCGCATTGGCAAGGATGGCATCCATGGGGCCACCTTTTCGTCAGAAGAGCTGCATGCCGGCTCGCCGGTAACGGCTGTCCAGATCGGCGACCCCATCACCCAGAAGAAGATGACCGACTTTCTTCTCGTCGCCCGTGATAGAGGACTTTACCGCACTCTGACGGATAACGGCGCGGGCGGTCTTTCCTCCTCCGTGGGCGAGACGGCCCTGCTGGCTGGCGGTTGTGAAATCGACCTGCAAAAAGCTCCCCTGAAATATCCCGGCCTGAATCCCTGGGAAATCCTCATCTCCGAATCCCAGGAGCGGATGACCGTGGCCGTGGACCCGGCCCTGGCGGAGGCCTTTTTTACCCTGGCGGCGAAGATGGACGTGGAGGCCACGTCTTTGGGAAAATACACGGATTCCGGCATGTTCCACATACGTTACGGGGAAGAAACGGTGGCCTATCTGGCCATGGATTTTCTCCATGACGGCTGTCCCCAACTTCAATTGCACGCCCGCTGGTCGCCGCCGCAACATGCGGAACCTGTTCTGCCGGAAGTCAAAGACCTGGGCAAGGCCTTAAAGCAACTGCTGGCAAGGTTGAATATCTGCAGCAAGGAGGCGATCATCCGCCAGTACGATCACGAGGTGCAGGGGGGAAGTGTGATCAAACCTCTGGTGGGTGTGGAAAACGATGGCCCCGCCGATGCGGCGGTGATCCGGCCGGTGCTGGAATCTATGGCCGGAGTGGTAATCGCCAATGGCATCTGCCCCCGTTACAGCGATATCGACACCTACCATATGACAGCCTGCGCCATTGATGAAGCCGTCCGCAACGCCGTGGCCGTGGGCTGTCCCCCCGACCGGATCGCCGGTTTGGACAACTTCTGCTGGTGCGATCCCGTGCAGTCGGAAAAAACGCCCGACGGCCATTACAAACTCGCCCAACTGGTTCGCGCCAACATGGCCCTCTACGATGTTGCCACGGCCTACGGCGTGCCCTGCATTTCCGGCAAAGACAGCATGAAAAACGATTACCAGATCGGCGAGAGGAAAATTTCCATTCCCCCCACGCTCCTTTTTTCTGTGATCGGCAAGATGGATGATGTCCGGAAGGCCGTGACCATGGACGCCAAGGAGGCCGGGAACCTCGTCTATGTCCTGGGCGAGACGGCGGCAGAGTTGGGCGGCTCCGAATGGTACGCTTTGCATGGCGCCATCGGCATGAACGTCCCCACAGTACAGGTGAAAACAGCCAAGGCGCTTTATGCGGCCCTCCACCGGGCCATCCAGGCTGGATATGTCGCCTCCTGTCATGACTGTTCCGACGGTGGTCTGGGCGTGGCGCTCGCCGAAGTCGCCTTTGCCGGCGGGCTGGGGCTGGAAATAGACCTTGCCCGTGTGCCGACAAAGGGAATCGACCGCGACGATACCCTGCTCTTTTCCGAATCCCAGAGCCGCTTTGTCGTCACCGTTGCTCCGGAACACCGGGTTGGCTTTGAGGAAATCCTCGCCGGCTGCGCCACATCCCAGGTGGGAAAAGTGCTTAGCGAAAGCAGGGTCCGGATAACGGGCCTTAAAGGCAAGGTCATCATTGAAGAAGAAACAGGCGAATTGAAAGCCGCCTGGCAGCAACCGCTAAACTTTTGACGGAAATCTCTCTCCCCTCCCCCCACGGGAGGGAATTGAGGGGAGGGGGATATAAAGGTGTTTAAACATGTCAAAAAAAGTCCGGGCCATCGTCATTACGGGTAACGGCACCAACTGTGAGATGGAGATGGCCCATGCCTGCCGTCTGGCCGGGGCCGACGAGGTGGATATCGTCCATCTCAGCGCCCTGCTCTACGGCGAGAAAAGCCTGGACACCTACCATTTCCTTAATCTTCCCGGTGGGTTCCTCGATGGGGACGATCTAGGGTCCGCCAAGGCGGGGGCTAACCGCATCCTCTATGCCACCGTGCACGACGGTGGTGCACGGCTCTATGACCAGTTTGACCGCTTCATAAGCCAGGGGAAACTGATTCTCGGCGTCTGCAACGGTTTTCAACTCCTGGTGAAACTGGGAATGCTGCCCGGCCTGGCAGGCCGATACGACGAACAGACGGTGACACTGACAGTAAACGACTCAGGCCGCTTCGAAGACCGCTGGGTTTACCTGCGCGGCAACCCCGCTTCGCCCTGCATCTTCACCAAGGGCATCACAGGCGCCTACCTGCCGGTGCGCCACGGCGAGGGGAAACTTGTCCCCCGCGACGTTGCGACATTACAGGCTATTACCAGAAAAGAACTGATCGCCCTCCAATACAGCCATGCCGGTTATCGGGACGTCGCGATGGATTACCCGGCCAACCCCAACGGCGCCGTAAGCGCTATTGCCGGTCTTTGCGATGAAACGGGCCGCATCTTCGGCTTGATGCCCCACCCGGAGGCCTATTTGCACTACACAAATCATCCCCGCTGGACGCGGGAAAAACTGCCCGCCGCCGGGCTGGGCCTCGCTATCTTCAAAAACGCCGTTGATTTTGTGCGGGAGTTCATCTTGTAAATTTTTTGCCATAGAAGTCGAGGGCCATGGTATTTTTCCACTTTAGCTGCGGTGGGGCCAGATTAATTTGCCACCCCGGTGGCCAACGTAATTTGCCAGTTTAGCCACAGCCGGGGCCAAGTTAATTTGCCACTTATATTTTCTTAGGGGAACCAACCGACATAGCCCAGGCCTTGGGCAATCAGGCCCGTCGAACAGGTCATTCCACGCTGTTCATCAAAACGGCGAAACTGTTCAGGGGGCTCAATGCGGCACGGGCCGACGGTACATGGGAAAAGGCACTGAGAAAGCTCCTGGCCCCGGATGTGTTGATCATCGATGACTTCGGCCTGTCTGCCATGACCATGACCCAAGCCGAGAAATTCTATGAAATCGTTGCCGAGAGACATCAACGGGGTTCAATTATCATGACTTCCAACAGGCCGCCAGGCGACTGGCTTTCACTCTTTCCCGATCAAGTCATGGCCAATTCGACCATGGACAGGTTAGCCCACCGGGCTCATCACATTGCCATGAAAGGAGAATCGTACCGGAAGAAAACAAGACCTAAAAACCAGGCACCAGAACTTTAATTTAGGACATTTCCGTTGTAGTTATGGTATGAAACGTACCAAGTGGGTTTTACTGATTTATTGAATAAGGCAGAAAATGATGCAACTCGAAGACCTTCAGCCAAACGCCGCAGTACGCGGCCTTCTTCCGGATTGCCTCGTCACGGTTGTCAGCGTTCAGTGGTTTGGCTCTGAGGCCCTCGAACTTACCTACAAGACGCCCGCCGGTAAGGTGGCAAACGAGCTTCTCTATCGACACGACGAACCACGCCTTGAGCTCGTGGAGCAAGGCCGCCCCTGGAGTTTTGACGGCGACGGCTCCCTGTTTCGCCTGGTCTCGGAAGCACATCGCATCCGCCTTGCACACCTGTTCGATCCGGTGCTCGCCGTCCATACTTCGATTGTTGACCCGCTGCCGCACCAGATCACGGCGGTCTATGAGGCCATGCTGCCGAGGCAACCATTGCGATTCTTGCTTGCCGATGATCCCGGCGCCGGCAAGACGATCATGGCTGGTCTGCTCATCAAAGAACTGATCGCCCGTGGGGATTTGCAACGATGCTTGATCGTCTGCCCGGGCAGCCTCGCCGAGCAGTGGCAGGACGAGCTTTTCCGCCGTTTTCATCTGCCCTTTGAGATTCTCACCAACGACAAGCTTGAATCGGCGCGCACCGGTAACTGGTTCCTTGAAACCAACTTAGTCATTGCTCGGCTTGACAAGCTTTCTCGTAATGAGGACGTTCAACTAAAGCTCCAGACGCCTGATTGCCGCTGGGATCTTGTGGTCTGTGACGAGGCGCACAAGATGTCTGCCACGGTTTTCGGCACCGAGACGAAGTACACCAAGCGCTACCGACTTGGCCAACTTCTCTCAACCCTCACGCGGCACTTCCTGCTCATGACGGCGACGCCTCACAACGGTAAGGAGGCAGACTTTCAGCTCTTCATGGCGCTCCTCGATGGCGACCGTTTCGAGGGCCGTTTCCGCGACGGGGTGCATGTGACCGACGTCTCAGACCTGATGCGCCGGATGGTGAAGGAGAGCCTGCTCAAGTTCGATGGTACGCCATTGTTCCCCGAGCGCATTGCTTACACAGTTCCGTATAAGCTCTCAGCGGCCGAGGCCCAACTCTACAAGGAAGTGACCGACTACGTACGCGAGGAGTTCAACCGTGCCGAGGCACTCGCGAATGATAAGCGCGCCGGAACCGTCGGCTTTGCGCTCACCATTCTGCAGCGACGGCTCGCTTCCTCGCCCGAGGCGATCTACCAATCGCTGCGTCGCCGTCGTGAACGACTGGAAAGCCGAATGCGCGAGATGGAAGTGCTCCAGCGTGGTGGTCAGGCTGCGCCAATTCTTGCAGCCGACCTTCAGGCACTGGATGCCGAGGACGTCGAGGATCTCGAAGATGCGCCGGATAATGAAGTTGCGGCCGCCGAGGAGGAGATCCTCGATCAGGCTACGGCGGCGCGAACCATCGCCGAGTTAAAAGCGGAGATAGAGACCCTGAAGGGATTGGAGTCGCTGGCGCTTGCGGTCCGCCGCAGCGGTACGGACACCAAGTGGTGTGAACTGTCCAATCTTTTAAACGTGATCTTCACCCCGGTGGGCATCTCTGGCTGTGTTGCCGAAGCGGTCAAACCTTATGGTTCTGGCCTGATCCCCCCGCCCGTGCCATCGCCACACCAGAAGCTCGTGCTCTTCACCGAGCATCGCGATACCCTGAATTATCTTGAGTCCCGCATTACCACGCTGCTCGGCCGCAATGAGGCCGTGGTCATCATCCACGGCGGCATGGGCCGCGAGGAGCGTATGAAGGCGCAGGAGTCGTTTAAGCACGATCCCGAAGTGCAGGTTTTACTGGCCACGGATGCCGCCGGCGAGGGCATCAACCTCCAGCGCGCGCACTTGATGGTGAACTATGACCTGCCGTGGAACCCCAATCGCATCGAGCAGCGTTTTGGCCGTATCCACCGCATTGGCCAGACCGAAGTCTGCCATCTCTGGAACCTGGTGGCCGAAGAAACCCGTGAAGGCGACGTTTATCGCAAACTCCTGGAGAAGCTGGAGCAGGCCCGTCAGACCCTCGGCGGCCAGGTCTTCGACGTGCTCGGCAAGCTCCAGTTCGAGGGTAAGTCACTGCGCGATCTTTTGATCGAGGCCATCCGTTACGGCGAACGCGAAGAGGTTAAAGCCTACCTGAATACCGTTATCGACCAGGCCTTGAATCGCGACCAGCTCCAAGACCTGCTCGAAGATCATGCCCTGGCCCACGACGCCATGGATGCAAGCCGCGTCCAACGCATCCGGGAGGATATGGAGCGGGCAGAAGCCCGCCGTTTGCAGCCCCATTATATCGAGTCTTTTTTCCTCGAAGCCTTCCGCTACCTGGGAGGATCGGCCAGACAGCGTGAGCCGCGCCGCTACGAGATCACCCATGTCCCGGCGCCGGTGCGCAACCGCGACCGCCTGATCGGTATCGGCGAACCGGTACTGCCGCGTTATGAACGCATTGCCTTCGAGAAATCACTGGTAGCGCCTCAAGGTCAGCCACTGGCCGCCTTCGTCTGCCCCGGTCATCCGCTGCTCGACTCGGTCATCGACCTTACTCTTGAGCGTCACCGCGATCTCTTGAAACGCGGCGCCGTTCTGGTGGATGAAGCCGATACAAGCACCCAGCCGCGGGTGATGTTCTATCTCGAACATGCGATCCAGGACGCCAGCCTGACGCGTTCGGGAGAGCGCCGCGTCATCTCCCGGCAGATGCTCTATGTCGAGCTCGACGCAGATGGCGCCACGCGCCATGTGAATTATGCACCTTATCTTGATTACCGGCCGCTGGCCAAGGGTGAGCCGAGTGTGGAAGCAATCCTTGACCGGCCCGAGTGCGCCTGGATTACCCGCGAGCTGGAGAAGAAGGCTCAGGGCCACGCGGTAGTGAACGTCGTACCGGAACACCTGGCGGAGGTGCGTGGTCCCAAGCTCGGACTGATTGCCAAGACAGAGGCGGCGGTGAAGGAACGGCTTACCAAGGAGATCGCCTATTGGGATCATCGCGCCGAGCAGCTCAAACTCCAGGAACAGGCCGACAAGACAGGCGACCGGCTCAACTCAGGGGAGGCACGCAAGCGGGCGGATCTGCTCCAGGGGCGGCTGCAAAAGCGGCTCGAAGATCTGAAGCTCGAAGCCCAGATATCGCCGCTGCCGCCGGTGGTGCTGGGCGGAATGCTGGTAGTGCCCATAGGCCTGCTCATGGCCATGACAGGCCAAACGGCAGCGGTTTCTGCATCGCCCGCCGACACGCAGGCCAGTGCGGCGCGGGCTCGTATCATCGTCATAGAAGTCGAGCGCAGTCTCGGCTTCGAACCAACGGATCGCGAGTTTGAGAAACTCGGCTACGATGTGGAGAGCAGTGTGCCGGGCACCGGCAAGCTGCGCTTCATCGAGGTGAAGGGACGTGTATCCGGCGCACCGACGATCACGGTAACTCGCAATGAAATCCTCTACTCGCTTAATAAGCCTGAGGACTTCATCCTCGCCATCGTGGAATTCCTCGACAGCGACTCCCACCGAGTCCACTATATAAGACAGCCCTTCCAGCGCGAGCCGGATTTCGGCGTGACGAGTGTCAACTACGATTTTGCTGAACTGCTGGCGCGGGCAAAGACCCCTACATAGGGGGGCTGCAACAAAATTAGTAGAACAGCCGCTCATGGTGAGCTTGTCGAACCATGCAATAGCGTCCTTCGACTGTTCGACAGGCTCACAGCTCAGGCGAACGGATTTTGTAGTAGTTATTTTGTTACAGGTACATAATCCTTGACAAGGAGCGGTAATATCCTTACAACACAAGTAAGGGATAATACTCCTTACTGAGAGGTTAATCATGATAACCGCAAAGGTTACATCCAAAGGGCAAGTTACTATTCCTAAGGAAATCAGGGAAAAACTGGGGGTCCATCCGGGGGAGGATGTGGGTTTTGAGGAAAGGGACAACCTGCTGGTCATCAGCAAGGTGGTCACCAAATCCCCCTTCGACAAATGGGTGGGCAAACTGAAGCACCTGGAAGGGCAGCGAAGCGACGACCTGGTGCGGGAGGCCCGCGGGCATGATAACAGCCGTTGACACGAACATCATCCTCGATGTCCTGATTCCGGGGGAGCCTTTCGGAGAGTCCTCCAAGGAGCTTCTGGATCGCCATTCATCCAAGGGAAAGCTTATCCTTTGCGAGGTGGTTTTCGCCGAACTGGCGGCCCGGTTTACCTCCTCAGACGAACTTGCGTCGTTTCTCGCCGATACCAGGATGGGCCTTGTCTATTCCAATGAAAAATCCCTCTACATGGCAGGCTCAAGATGGGTAGAATACGCCAGGAAAAGTGCAAAAAACCGGTTGACCTGTGGCAAATGCGGCTATGCCTTTGAGGCGACTTGTCCCCAGTGCCAGGCAACCTTGACGAAGCGGCTCCATGTCTTGGCCGATTTTCTCATCGGCGCTCATGCCCTTGTCCAAGCCGACTGTATTCTTTCACGGGATCTTGGGGTGTACAAAACCTATTTCAGCGACCTGAAGGTAATCGATTCGATAAGGTAAAATTGCAGTTCACCGGAAGGAGGTTGCTCGGGCGGTCGAAAGAATCGGTTCACCAAAAATGCCGGAGGAAAGTTCGGGGAAACGTCGGGAAAAAGTTCACCAATAAGTTCACCGAATAGTTCACCAAAAACAGAAGATCGAATAATTGAACTTCTCCGGCAAGACAGTTCCATCACAACTGAAGAATTGGGAAAAACAATTGGAATATCCAAGAGGGCGGTATTGAAACAGATCGATAAGCTAAAAGAACAAGGTCGTCTTCGTCGCATCGGCCCGGCCAGGGGCGGGCATTGGGAAGTAGTCGAAAAAGGATTGCAATGACCTACAAGAAAAAGCTCATAGAAGTCGCCCTGCCATTGGATGCCATCAACAAGGCCTCGGCGCGGGAGAAGTCTATTCGCCACGGACATCCCTCCACCTTGCACCTTTGGTGGGCGCGGCGGCCACTGGCGGCGGCGCGGGCGGTGATCTTTTCGCAGATGGTAGACGATCCGTCCGGATATACGGAAACCCTTCTGAGCGACCCCAACAAGAAACGGGCAGCAATCAGAGAACTCGGTAAGCGGAAAAGTATCTGGGAGGTACGCAAGGCTCAATATGAGGAGGCTCAGAGCCGAGGCGATACGTCCATCTTCGCACCAGGTCCCGAGCCTACGCTCCAGGAATGCATTGCCGATATCGAACGGGAACGACTGTTCCGCATTATCGAGGATTTGGTTCTGTGGGAGAACACGACCAACGAGACGGTCTTGCAGCAGGCGCGGGACGAGATCTGGCAGAGCTGGCGGCGGACGTGCGCGGAGAATGCCGATCATCCGCGGGCAAAGGAACTCTTTGACCGCTTCAAGTTGCCCGCCTTTCATGATCCCTTTGCCGGAGGCGGCACCCTGCCTCTGGAGGCGCAACGGTTGGGTCTTGAGGCGTACGCCAGCGACCTGAACCCCGTCGCGGTGCTGATCAACAAGGCGATGATTGAGATCCCGCCCAAGTTCGCCGGTAAGCCGCCGGTGAACCCCGACGCAAATCCCCAGTCCCGTCATTCCGGCGAAAGCCGGAATCCAGAACTTACCCAAAGACTGGACCCTGGCTTTCGCCGGGGTGACGACCTGTTTGTGCGCGAATGGAAGGGCGCCCAGGGCCTTGCCGAGGACGTTCGCTACTACGGAAAATGGATGCGTGATGAGGCGGAGAAGCGCATCGGCCACCTCTATCCCAAGGTCGAGATCACGGCGGAGATGGCACAGGAGCGGCCAGACCTTAAAACGCTCGTCGGCCAGAAGCTTACTGTCATTGCCTGGCTTTGGGCGCGCACGGTAAAAAGCCCGAACCCGGCCTTTGCTCATGTGGACGTCCCGCTCACCTCCACCTTCATGCTTTCCACCAAGGAGGGCAAAGAGGCGTATATCGAGCCGGTGATTGAGGCCGATGGCTATAGTTTCACGGTGCGCCTGGGCAAACCGAAGGATGCAGACGCGGTGAAGAGTGGCACCTCAGCTGGTAAGCGCAAGGCTTTCAAATGTCTGATCTCCGGTGTTCCCATCGGTTATGATTACATACGATCTGAAGCAAGGGCCGGGCGCATGGTTGAGCGACTTATGGCTGTTGTTGCTGAAGGTGTGCGCAAGCGGATCTATCTGCCGCCTACAGAGGAAATGGAAGCCATCGCACGAAGTGCTAATCCGGAATGGAAACCGGATTGCGAGATGCCAACGAAGCATCGGAACTTCCAGCCGCCTGTATATGGCATGAACAATTTGGGCGATATTTATACACGGCGCCAGCTTATGGCGCTAACAACTTTTTCCGACTTAGTACAGGAGGCACGCGAACTAGTAAAGCGTGACACGCTGACCGCAGGACTATCCGACAACACTCAAACCATAGCTGTCGGCGGTACTGGCACTACCGCTTACGCTGAGGCAGTTGGGGTCTATTTAGCGTTCGCTGTTAGCAGACTGGCCAATCGCGGTTGCACAATTTCGTTTTGGGATAATACAAGCCAGAAAATACAGCAAGCATTCGGAAGACAGGCATTGCCGATGACTTGGGATTTCTGTGAATCCAACCCATTTAGTGATTCGAGTGGCAACTGGCTCGGTCAACTTGAGTTCCCGGCAAAGTGTGTCGATGTATCACTTACGCAAGTACCAGGGTTTGTGCTACAGTATGATGCCCAACAGCAGAGCATTTCGACCGATAAACTCATCTCCACCGACCCGCCCTATTACGACAACATAGCATACGCCGACCTATCGGACTTTTTCTATGTCTGGTTGCGCCGTAACTTGCGCCAGACCTTTCCAGATCTATTGGCCACACTTGCCGTACCCAAGGCTGAAGAACTGATAGCTGCGCCAAACCGTCACGGCAGCAAAGGGAAGGCTGAGACCTTCTTTCTCGACGGTATGACGCAGGCTATGCATCGCCTATCCGAACAATCACACCCGGCCTTTCCGGTCACCATCTATTATGCTTTCAAACAATCCGAGAATGATGGCATCAACGGTGCGGCCAGCACTGGTTGGGAAACCTTTCTTGATGCGGTAATTCATGCCGGCTTTGCCATTAGCGGCACTTGGCCTATGCGGACAGAGTTAACGGGTAACCTCAAAAAGAATATGAGCGCCCTCGCCTCCAGCATCATACTCGTTTGCCGTAAACGTGCCGGGGATGCTTCCACCACCACTCGCCGTGAGTTCATTTCTGCTCTCAAAGCTGAGCTACCTGTTGCACTTGCCCACCTCCAGCGCAGCAACATCGCCCCGGTGGACCTGGCGCAGGCGTCCATCGGTCCCGGTATGGCGATCTACACCCGCTACGTCAAGGTGCTTGATGCCGAAGGGAGGCCGCTCACCGTGCGCGATGCGCTCTCGCTTATCAACCAGACTCTTGATGAATCACTGGCCGAACAGGAAGGCGATTTCGACGCCGACAGCCGCTGGGCGCTGACCTGGTTCGAGCAGTCGGGGTTCGCCGAGGGCGAATACGGCGTGGCCGAACAGCTCTCCAAGTCCAAGAACACGAGCGTCGCCGGCATGGTCGAGGCCGGCATCCTGGCCTCCAGCCACGGCAAGGTGCGCCTGCTCAGACCCGACGAACTACCGGCGGGCTGGGACCCGGTGGAGGACAAACGCCTGACGGCCTGGGAAGGTGTGCATCATCTGATCGGTGCTCTTGAATCAGGCGGCGAAGGGGCAGCGGCGGTGCTTGTCGCTAAGTTGGGAGCGAAAGCCGAGATCGCCCGCGAGCTGGCCTACCGGCTCTACACGCTCTGCGAACGTAAGAAGCGCGCCGCGGAGGCGCTATCCTACAACGGCCTGGTGCAGAGCTGGCCGGAAATCACCCGACTGTCACGGACGGACAGAGACGGCCAGTACCCCACGACTGCTGCATTATTTAACGAAATTGAGGAGTAAAGGATTATGGAAACAATACAGATACAGAGCATGCAGATCGAAAGCATAGAGATCCGCAACTACAGGATCTTCAAGAAGGCAACGCTGGCTCGGCTGCCGCGGCTTGCAGTCCTGGTCGGCGAAAACGGCGCAGGGAAGTCCACGCTCTTCGACGTCTTTTCCTTCCTCAAAGATGCTTTGGCGCAGAATGTGGCAAAGGCCGTTGCCAAACGGGGCGGTTTCAAAGAACTGGTCAGCCGAGGGGCGGATGGCCCTATTTCCATTACCCTGAAGTTCCGCGAAACAGGGGGACGATTGGCAACCTATGAATTGTCGGTCGCGTCTGAAGGCGGCGTGATCGTTGTGGATCGTGAGGTGCTCAAGTTCCGCCGGGGCCAACGCGGACAGCCGTGGCATTTTGTCGATTTTTCCCGGGGTAGAGGTACCGCCATTACCAACGAGGCCATGTATGGCGCGCCGGGCGCGAAGAAGCAGCGCAAGGAACACATTTTGGATGAACCGACCGTCCTGGCCATCAAAGGGTTGGGACAGTTCAAGGAATTTCGCGTCGTTTCCGAATTCCGCAATCTCATCGAAAACTGGCATATCTCGGACTTTCACATAGCAGATGCGCGCCCCAGCGCTGAAGAAGGATACGCCGAACATCTATCGACCCGAGGCGACAATGTCGCTCAGGTGGCACAATTCCTTTATGACCACCATCGGGACCGGTTCGATGAAATTCTCGATTCAATGAAGCGGCGCATACCCGGTGTGCAGAAGGTTGAGGCGAAACCCACGGAAGACGGGCGTTTGGTACTCCGTTTTCAGGATGGGGCTTTCAAAGATCCTTTCATCGCACGGTATGTTTCTGACGGCACGATCAAGATGTTTGCCTATCTGGTGCTGCTTCATGATCCCAATCCATTTCCGCTTCTTGCCGTTGAAGAGCCAGAAAATCAGCTCTATCCGGAATTGCTTCAGGAACTTGCTGAGGAGTTCCGGGCCTATGCCCAGCGGGGCGGCCAAGTGTTCATATCGACCCACTCACCCGAGTTCCTTAACGGCGTGACTCTCGACGAGATCTACTGGTTGTCAAAAAAGGACGGCTTTGCGACAATTTATTGCGGCGGTGACAGCAATATTCTCAAACGGCTGGTTGCGGAAGGTGACTTCCCCGGCGCTCTCTGGCGTCAAGGGGTATTTTCAGGAGCATGGTGAGAATGCGAAAAATCATATTTCTTCTCGAAGAACCCTCGATGAAGGTCTTTCTCGATGGCTATCTTCCGCGGCTTATGCCGGGCCTTGATTTCCTCTGCCTCAAGCATGAGGGAAAGCAGGATCTGGAGAAGAGCATTCCCCGTAAGCTTAGGGCGTTTCAAAGGGCTACGTTTGTTGTCGTGCGCGACAACGACTGCGCGGACTGCATTGTTATCAAGACGCGGCTGCAGCGTTTGTGTGAAGATGGAGGACGGTCCGACACATTGATCCGCATTGCATGCCAGGCACTTGAGGCTTGGTACCTTGGCGCGCTGGATGTACTGGCAGTTGTCTATGCCCGCCCGAAATTGGCCGGATTGGGTCGAAAAGCAAAATACCGCAATCCGGATCACCTGGGCAGTCCCGCATCCGAGCTGGCCAAACTGGTGCCAGAGTTCCGAAAAATGGAGGGCGCCAGACGAATGGGCATGTCTATGCCGCTTGATGAATCGGTAAGTCATTCAAGGAGTTTCCAGGTATTCGTCGAAGGGGTGCGCCTGATGATTCATTATATGGCAGATAGGAAAGCTCGCCGCATCGAAATAAGATAGGGGGGTGAATTTATGGCTACCACTAACCACGAACGAGTCGGCAAGGCCCTTGAACTCCTGAAGAATGGCCTTAGTCCTTTTGTCGGACGCGAGTTCAAGAACATCTACAAGGATGGCGCTACCGCCAAGATAGAGCGGTTTATCGGCGATGACCGTCTGAATGCCAAGAAGCCGATCGTGGAATGGGACGCTTCCGTGCTGCTGAAACTGATGTGGGAATCCTGGAACGATGTCTTCCGCCAGACCCTCGGGCACACCGAACGAAGTCTGATTAGCGAACTGCGCGATCACCGCAACAAATGGGCGCACCAGGAATCCTTCTCCGGTGACGATACCTATCGCGCCCTTGATTCCGCGGGGAGACTTTTGTCCGCCATCTCGGCGTCTGAGGCCGATGAGATCGAGAAGATGAAGATGGAACTCCTGCGCCTGCGCTTCGACGAACAGGTGCGCAGTGAGAAGCGCAAAAGCGCCGGTGTGGCAATCGAAAGCGCCGCATCTGGTAATTTGAAACCCTGGCGCGAGGTGGTCACACCGCACAAGGATGTGGCCAGCGGCCGCTACCAGCAGGCGGAGTTTGCGGCCGACCTCTGGCAGGTGCGGATGGGTGAAGGCACCGACGAGTACCGGGATCCGGTAGAATTTTTCCGCCGCACCTATCTTACTGAAAGCCTGAAAAGAATGCTCGTTGGCTCGGTGCAGCGCCTGGCCGGACAAGGCGGAGACCCGGTGGTGCAGCTTCAGACCAACTTCGGCGGCGGTAAGACGCACTCCATGCTGGCGCTCTATCATCTGTTCTCCGGTATCGCGCCCACGGACCTCTCCGGCATTGACGCGGTCATGCAGGAAGCGGGGGCGGTGACGCTGCCGTCCGTCCGCCGTGCCGTCCTCGTGGGCAACAAAATTTCTCCCGGCAATCCTACCACAAAGCCAGACGGTACCATCGTGCGCACCCTATGGGGCGAGCTGGTCTGGCAGTTGGGACATTCAGCTGGAGGGGCAAGTGAGGCGAAGCGGGCTTTCAATCGCCTCGCGGCGGATGATGAAAAGGCAACCAGCCCCGGCGATGTCCTGCGCGAGCTGTTTGTGGAATATGGGCCATGCCTGGTCCTGATCGACGAATGGGTTGCCTATGCGCGCCAGCTCCATGACCAGAGTGATCTACCCGCAGGCGGTTTTGAGACGCAATTCACCTTTGCCCAGGTGCTGACGGAGTCAGCAAAACTCGCGAAGAATTGCCTGCTCGTAATCAGTCTTCCGGCTTCGGATACGACGGGCTCGCCCCATGCGCAGACGGATGACGTGGAGGTAGGTGGCCAGCGCGGTCGCGAGGCGCTCGACAGGCTCAGAAATGTCGTCGGACGGGTGGAATCGTCATGGCGTCCGGCCAGTGCCGAGGAAGGGTTTGAGATCGTGCGGCGGAGGCTCTTTGAACCTCTGGCTGATGCGGCGCAGTTCAAGGATCGTGACGTAGTGGCGCGGGCCTTCGCGGATTTTTACCGAACTCAACAGGCGGAGTTTCCGCCCGATTGCCGCAATGCCGACTACGAAAAACGCATCAAGGCGGCCTATCCCATCCACCCGGAGATCTTCGACCGGCTCTACAATGACTGGTCCACGCTGGTGAAGTTCCAACGGACCCGAGGCGTACTGCGGCTGATGGCGGCCGTGATCCACAGCCTTTGGGAGAAGGGCGATAAAAACCCGCTCATCATGCCAGCCAATATCGCGATTGACGATCCGCGTGTACAGTTCGAGCTGACGCGCTACCTCTCGGATAACTGGGTGCCGGTCATTGAAAAGGATGTGGACGGACCGAACTCGTTGCCGCTCAGGATTGACAGTGATGTTCCCAATCTTGGTAAATTCGCGGCCTGCCGACGCGTGGCCCGCACCATCTACCTGGGTTCGGCGCCTCTAACGAAGGCCGCCCATCGGGGAATTGAGGACCGGCAGGTGAAGCTCGGCTGCGTGATGCCGGGCGAGTCTCCCTC